>JBDLVD010000126.1:0-5396 GCA_039804965.1 Pseudomonadota bacterium | reverse complement strand
ACCCGTGAAGGCCGAGACGTTGAAGCGCGCGCGGTTGTTCCAGAACTGGGTCTTTGCGCCCGCTTCGAAGATCGACACCGTTTCCGGGTTGTAGGCGGCAAACCGCAGCGAACGGGAATTGGCGCCGCCGGAACGATAGCCGGTGCTCCACTTGCCATAAAGATGCACGTCGGGCGTCGCATCGATCGACAGGTTTACCAGCGGATCGACCCGCGACCACGCCGCGTCCAGCTTGCGCGCGCCCACCACGCCATCCACATTCGGCAGCGCGCCGTTGACGGTGTAAAGTTCACCCTTCTTGGAATCGCGGGTGTACCGTGCGCCCAGCGTCAGGTGCGCGATTTCGCCGGCCATCGCCGGGGTATAGGTCGCCTGCCCGAACACGCCGATGCTGTCGGTGGTGATGCGGCTGGCGCGATCGATCCGCTGGGTGGCGGGATCGATCGTCAGGGCGGTATAGGCGGTGCCGGCGGCATTGGTGATCGTCAGCGTGTTGTACGCCTGGGCGTTGTCGGAAACGTGTTCCTGATAATACAGCGCCCCGGCGACGAATTTCAGCTGCGGCAATTCGCCCACGGCCTGCAATTCGGTGCTGAACTGGTCCTGATCGAACAGCGCCAGACTGTAGCGGCCAAAGCCGAGGTTGGTGAAGACGCCGGTTGCGTTGACGGCAGAGGCGATGCCCGAACCGTTGTCGAACTGGTCCTGCGTCAGTTCACGATAGGCGGTGATCGATTTGATCGACAGGTCCGGCAGCACGGCCCAATCCAGCGTCAGACGGTGGCCCTGCGTTTCGCCGACGCTCATCTGCTGCGGCGCGCCGACCGGGGATGCCTCGGCGCGGGTGGCCTGCACCGGGGTCAGGGGCGCACGGAACAGCGAACCGGTGGAAACGGCCTGCGCGAACAGCGGGGTGGAACCATCGTGCGACAGGTCGAACGAATAGTCGGCGCTGAAATCGGTGGTCGGCCGCCACAGCGCTTCGGCGTGCAGCCCGCGCTTTTCATAGGCGTTGAAGTCCTCTGCCCCCGACTGCGGGTTGTTGACCGTACCGCCGCGGGCGGAAATCAGGCCGTCGATCTTCAGCGAAACGCCGTGGTATTCCGGCAGGTCGAGATGCAGTTCGCTCTTGTAAGCGCCGAAGTTGCCGATGCCGGCTGCGGCGCGCAGGCCGAATTCGCCGGTCGGCCGACGGGTCTGGATGTGAACTGCGCCGCCTTCAGTGTTGCGGCCAAACAGGGTGCCTTGCGGCCCCTTCAGCACTTCGATCGAAGCCACGTCGTACAGTGCCGAACCCAGCCCCTGCGCGCGGCCTTGGTAAACGCCATCGACATAGACGCCGACGCCTTGGTCGCGTGCGGGCTGGTTGCTGTCGGACATGATGCCGATGCCGCGGATGTTCATCACCAGCGCCGAAGCGCGCGAGAAG
Organism: Pseudomonadota bacterium; assembly: GCA_039804965.1. Taxonomy (GTDB): domain Bacteria; phylum Pseudomonadota; class Alphaproteobacteria; order Sphingomonadales; family Sphingomonadaceae; genus Croceibacterium_C. The sequence continues at coordinate 3,967 of JBDLVD010000126.1, read as the reverse complement.
AACGGCGCCACCCGCAGCGACGGGATCGCACCATCGCCAAGATCCAGCAGCGACTGGGCATGGCGATTGACCAGATCGTTACCGCCCAGCACCGAAATGGCGATCGGCGTCTGTTGCAGGTTTTCCTCGCGCTTCTGCGCGGTGACGGTGATGACGTTCAGCCCGCCTTCGTCAGCTGCGGTTTCGTCAGCAGCGGCGGTGGCATCGTCGGCAGTGGCGGCGGCATCGTCTGCGGAATGAGCGAAGGCAGGCGTGGCTGCGAACAGCGCCAATGCCGAAACGGCATGGCCGAGGAACGAATTGAGACTACGCATGATGACCCCCATTGTTGTGTCGGGGGGCGATTAGGGTGGCCGTATTGCAGGGGCGCGAAGCTTTGGGGAAAGCCCCGAGACGGTTCGCGGTCCGCAGAATGACCGGAATGCGTGATGCGGTTTTTCCAGCCCTTGCTTCCGGTGCGAAATTGGCTGACGCTGGGGCCAGAACACAAGGAACGGGGAGTGGTATGGCGGTTTCGCACGTAGCGGTTTCGCATGGGGGCCTGCGGGCAGGCATTGCAGCATTGGCGTTTCTGGCAGGGGCACTGCCCGCGGTGCCGGCCTTGGCGGATGCGGGCGATCCCCCGCCTGCCGTCGTCACCATGCGCGACCAATTGCTGAACCCGGCGGTCAACAGCTTCCTGTTCCGCCAGTTGCGCGACGTGTTCGAATATCGTGACGTGCAGCATGGCCCGGATGTGGCCCCGTTGCCGCAGGGCGCGGCGATGGCCATGCCGGCGATCACCTTCGCCGGGCAGCAGCGCAGTTACGATCAGTTTGCCGAAGACACCTTCACCAATGCGCTGCTGGTGCTGAAGGATGGCAAGGTGGTGTTCGAAAACTATCGCAACCGCATGGCCCCCGACACCCGCCACATCGCCTTTTCGATGTCGAAGACGCTGACCGCGCTGCTGATCGGCATTGCCGTGGACAAGGGCGAAATCGCCTCCATCGATGACCGGGCGGACAAATATGTCCCGCAGCTGAAAGGCAGCGGGTACGATGGGGTGACGATCCGCCAGATCATGCAGATGCGTTCGGGCGTGGACTATCAGGAACGCTACGATTTCGGTGAACACCCCAGTTTCGCCGCGAAACTGCACCAGCAGGCGATCGTGCTGAACCGCATGCGTTTTGCCAGCGGGGCGCTGGAAACGAAGCGCGGCAATCAGCCGGGCAGCACCTTCAACTATTCCACGCTGGATACGATGGTGCTGGGCTGGGTGCTGGAACAGGCGACCGGGCAGAAACTGGAAGCGCAGATGCAGGACCGCATCTGGCAACCGATGGGCGCAGAAGCGGACGGCTTCTGGCTGGCCGACGGGCCGCAGAGCGCCGGGGGGCGGGCGCTCAACGGCATGGGCTTCAACGCCACGCTGCGCGATTTCGGCCGCATCGGGCAATTGCTGCTGGAAGGCGGCAAGGCGCGGGGCCGCCAGATCGTGCCGGCCCGGTGGATCGCGCAGATGACCGCGATGGTCCCCAACGGCATTGACCGGATGCCCGGATACGGTTTCCAGACGTGGCAGATCGACAAGGAACCGGGCGCCTTTTCGGCAGTGGGGCTGGCGGGCCAGTTCATCTATGTCCACCCGCAAAGCCACACCGTGATCGTGAAGCTCAGCTATTACCCGCCGGTGGAGCCTGAAACCGCGCTGCCCGAAACGCTGGAAATGTTCCACGCGATCGTAAAGGCGCACTGATCCGCTTCACAACAGCGCCGGCGCGTTCCATATATCAGGGATGCGCTGGCTGCTGACCTTTCTGGTGGTTCTGATGCAGGTGCAATCGCCTGCGATGGCAAGTGGCAGCACGCCGATGATGGCCGAGTGCCATCAAGCCGCCAGTTCCCTGCCCGGCACCAGCGACCATCCGTCAAGCCACGGGGCAACGGACAAGGCCGGGCCTGCCGCGCATCTGTGCCCCGGCTGTTCGATCCCCGGCATGGCGCCGTCGATTGCCATCCACGCCCCAGCGCCGGATGCCCCGCTGCGTGCCACCCGCTTTACCGCCATGGTATCCCGCAGCGATCCGCCATCCACCCCGCCGCCACGGCAGGCCTGATCCGTCCGCACCTTTTACCGCGTTGAACGTTCAGGATTGTGATGATGAAAACTTTACTGCTTGCAGGCAGCGCCTTGGCGCTGGCCCTGCCTTTCGCCGCCCATGCGCAGGACCATGCCGGCCATGAAGGGCACGGCGCCCCAACCGCCAGCATCCCACCGGCCAGCATCCCACAGGCCAGCCCTGCGCCCGCGCCGCAAGTGGACCCTGCGCCAGAGGGAGAAATGGACCACACCCAGATGGATCATGCCCACATGAACCATTCTGCGATGGGCCACATGGCGATGCCGATGGATCAGATGCCGATGGAGCATGCCTCCGGCGGCCCCGCTGAAGGGTCTGGCACCGCGCGCCTGCCGCAAGCCGCAGCGGCGGAGCCGGGCCTGCATTTCGATCTGGGCAGCGGCTGGATGGGCATGGTCCATGGTTATGCCAGCAGCAATTATACCGACCACGGCGGGCCGCGCGGGGATGACAAGCTGTATGTCCAGTCGATGGCCATGCTGATGGCTGAAAAGCGCACCGACACCACCCGCCTGCAATTGCGCGCGATGTTGAGCGCGGAACCGCTGATGTCCGATCGCGGATACCCGAACCTGTTCGCCACCGGGGAAACCTATGGCGGGGGCATTCCCATCGTGGATCGGCAGCATCCGCATGACCTGTTCATGGAACTGGCGGGCAGGTTCGACGTGAAGGTGGGCGGCGATACCACCGCTTTCCTGTATGGCGGGCCGGTGGCGGAACCGGCGCTTGGCCCCAGCGCCTTCATGCACCGCGCATCGGCGCGGCTGAACCCGGAACCGCCGATCAGCCACCACTGGTTCGATTCCACCCACATTACCTATGGCGTGGTGACGGCGGGCCTTGCATCGCCGGTCTGGCAGGTGGAGGCATCGGCCTTCCGCGGGGCGGAACCGGATGAAAACCGGTGGGACATCGAAACGCCCAAACTGGACAGCTGGAGCGTGCGGGCCACGCTGAACCCCACGCCCAACTGGGCGATGCAGGTCAGCCATGGGCGGATCAAGCAGCCCGAAGCTGGCCATCCGGGCGAAGACGAAGCCCGCACCACGGCCAGCGTGCATTACGATTCGGGCAAGGGCCTGTCCGCCATGGCGGCCTATTCCGCCAAGAACCGCCTGCCGGGATCAACCCTGACCGCGTGGCTGGCGGAAGCAAACTGGGACATCACGCAGCGGCACACACTGTTTGGCCGATATGAAAATGTCGCCAATGCCGAACTGTTTCCCGATCATGCGGACCCGCTGCACGACCAGACATTCCGGGTGGCGAAATTGCAGGCCGGTTATGCCTACAACCTGCCGCTGGCCGACGTGGCGACACTGTCGCTGGGCGGTGCAGGGGCGAAGTATTTCAAGCCTGCCGCGCTCGACGGTGCCTATGGCCGCAATCCGCTTGGTTATACCCTGTTCGCCCGGCTGACCCTCGGCCGGTAACGAAAAAGGGGCGGGATGGCGCAATGCCGTCCCGCCCCATTTTGCAGGTCAGATCGCCCCGCCTCAGGCGGCGACGGCTTCCCTGGCATCCTGCAGGATCATTTCGCTGCCCTTTTCGGCCACCATGATGGTGGGGGCATTGGTGTTGCCGCTGGTGATCTTGGGGAACACCGAAGCATCGATCACCCGCAGCCCTTCCACGCCGCGCACGCGCAGTTGCGGGTCCAGCGGGAAACGTTCGTCCGGCCCCATCGAAACGGTGCCGACCGGATGGTAGACCGTCCCAGCGGCCATCTGCGCATAAGCGAACATCTGTTCGTCGGTTTCGCCGAAGGGATCGCCCTTTTCTGCCATGTAGGGTTCCAGCGCCGGCTGCTGCCAGATCTTGCGGATCAGCTTCAGCTG
>JBDLVD010000125.1:0-5419 GCA_039804965.1 Pseudomonadota bacterium | reverse complement strand
GCCGGTGATGATCTCGCCAACGCGATCCTTATATTCTTCAAACTGACGCTCACGCTCGGCATCGCGGACCTTCTGGAAGATCACCTGCTTCGCGCTCTGCGCGTCGATGCGGCCGAGGTCCACCGGGGGCAGCGGATCAACGATGAAATCGCCGATCTTGGCATCTGCCTGCAGCTTCTGCGCCTGTTCGACACTGACCTGCTTGAAGTAATCTTCGACCAGTTCCACCACTTCGACCACGCGCCACAGGCGCAGGTCGCCGCTCAGCGGATCAAGCTTGGCGCGGATGTCATTTTCCGAACCGTAGCGCGCGCGCGCGGCCTTCTGGATCGCTTCTTCCATCGCTTCGATGACGATCGACTTGTCGATCATCTTTTCGGAAGCGACCGAGTTCGCGATTGCGATCAGTTCAGCCTTGTTGGCGGAAATCGGACTGGCCATCAGTCTTCTGCCTTCTCTTCGAGTGTTTCTTCCGGTTCGTCATCGAACTCGGCAATTTCATCAACGCCGGTCGTATCGATCGGCTTCGTCGCGGCAATCAGCTTGTTCGTCAGAACCAGCTTTGCCGAATGAATGTTGTCATAGGCCACATCGATGCGGCCCGCCTTGCGGTCTTCCACCGAAACGACATCGCCTTCGATGCCGATCAGATCGCCGCGTAGCTTGCGGTGGTCATCCACCGATTCGATCAGCGATATGTTCAGTTCATGCCCTGCCCATTTGGCAAAGTCGTTACGCCGCGTCAGCGGGCGATCGATGCCGGGAGAACTGACTTCAAGGTTGTAGGCGCCCGCGATCAGCTCTTCGCCCGCGGCTTCCACCGCGTCCATCGCATCGGAAATGCGGCGCGACAGGGCCATGCACTGTTCCACCACCAGCTGCCCGGTGGCGGGGTTTTCCGCCATGACCTGCAAGGTGCGTTCTTCGCCGGAACCCGACAGCTTGACGCGCACGAGATCGAACCCGAGCGCATTGGCTTCAGGTTCAATGACTTCCTTCAGGCGCGTCGTATCTGCCATTGGCACTCCATTGGGTCGCGAAAATGGGGTTTCGTGCCGGCCCCCGCAGGCGCCAGCCCCACTTTGTCGCGACAATGTCGGGATGTGTTGCCCCTAGACGAGTGGACGCCGCTTGGCAAGACTGCCCGGCGGGGTTTCCGTTGGCACCCTTTCGATTACTGGGGCGCGTCTTCCGCCGGGCCGACATCGGTGTCGGGTTGCACGTCGGGCTGGATATCCACCTGCGCATCGTCATCGTCGATCGCCGCGCCAGAGGAATCGTCGTCACCGTCTGCGGCATCTTCATAAAATCCTTCCGGCACGTCGCTGGATGGTTTCACCGCCCGGGGCGCCGCTGGCGCCACCACTGGCCCGACTACTGCCGGAGCAGCGACAGGCGGCGCTGCTTCATCGGCGCTCCCCTGCGGCAACCAGCCGAGCAGGCCGGATTCGCCACGGTCCGGGGCAGCCACAACCACGACGAGCGCCAGCACGGCAAAGCTGCCGAACTTGTGCTGCCTGATCCACTTGCCGACCGAAATCATGTGCCATCCCGTTGCGACCGGTCGCTGCCGATCGATCGAAGGGCCTACAGCGCGCGGGTTAGATGCAGGTTAACGGCGTGACCGTTGCAGCTGCGGATCGCCCTATTCGCTCAGCCCGTGCTTGCGGATGCAGTGGCGCAACTGATCATAGGTGAGGCCCAGCGCCTTGGCGGTCTGCCGTTGGTTCCAACGATGACGGCCAAGGTGATGTTCAAGGATCGCGCGTTCGTGCGCTTCCACCGCCGCGCGCAGGTCCGCGACAGAATCCAGCCCCGGCGATGCCATCGGCGGTTCTGCACCGCTGCCCCCCGGTGCCGGTGGCGCAGAGCGCATCGGGCCAAGCGGCTTCCACGGGCTGTCGAACGGATCGAACTGCACATGGCCGATCGCTTCGGCCCAGTTGTCCCAGCGATAGACCGCGCGTTCCACCACGTTGCGCAATTCGCGCACGTTGCCGGGCCAGGGATAATCATCCATCTGCCGCCGGACGTGTTCGGCAAAACCCGGCCAGGTTTCCCAGCGCAGTTCCGCCGCCATGCGCCTGCCGAAATAATCGGCCAGCACGTCAACATCCCCTTCCCGCACCCGCAGTGGCGGCAGGGTGATGACTTCGAAGCTCAACCGATCCAGCAGATCGGCACGGAAAAGGCCCTGTTCAGCAAGGGCAGGCAGATCTTCGTTGGTGGCAGCCACGATCCGCACATCCACCCGGATAGGGCGGCTGGAACCGATGCGGGTAATCTCGCCATATTCCACCGCGCGCAGCAGGCGTTCCTGCGCGCCCATTGAAAGCGTCGCGAGTTCATCGAGGAACAGCGTGCCCTTGTCCGCTTCTTCGAACCGCCCTTCCCGAGCGCGGGTAGCGCCGGTGAAAGCACCGGCTTCGTGGCCGAACAGTTCCGCTTCGATCAGGGTTTCGGGCAAAGCCGCGCAATTCAGCGTAACCAGCGGTTCACCCCAGCGATCGGACAGGCGGTGCAGGCGTTCGGCGATCAGTTCCTTGCCGGTGCCGCGTTCGCCAACCACCAGCACCGGGCGGCGCATCGGCGCGGCGCGGCTGGCGCGTTCGACCGCGTCGAGGAAAGCCCCGGACTGGCCGATGAACTGGGTTTCGCGATCCATCGCCAACTTATAGCGAAATTTCCCAAGTGCTGGCAATAATCACCACGGCCTGATTGCGCGTTTACGCGTAAATTGTTGATTTTGCGCCCTGCTTTGCAATTGGCACGCCCCTTGCTGATGGGTGAACATGACCGTTCTCGCACAGGGAAAGCCCGCCATGTATCCTGCCACGTACAACCGTCGTTTCTTCGCCAGCAAGCTGGGTTTCGCGGCGGTGGTGAGCATTGCCGCGATGGCTGCCGTCAACGTCTTCGCGCTTACCCAGCAAGTCGGCATGACCGCCGATACCGTGTTGGTGACCACCCAGTTGGTGGAACTGGCATGACGGGCGACGATCCGCTTAGCCCGATCGGACAGGCACCCCCGCGCGCGTCGCGCATCGATCGGGAAATCGAACGGTTGCGGACCAGCAACCGCCCCTCTGAAACGCCCCCTTTTTCCGGAGTACCATGGATGGGAATTTTCTCCCGCACGCGCGACATCATTGCCGCCAATTTCAACGAACTGCTCGATCAGGCTGATGATCCCGCCAAGATGATCCGCATGATCATCCTGGAGATGGAAGAAACGCTGGTTGAAGTGCGCGCCAGCGCCGCCCGCACCATCGCGGACCAGAAGGAAATGCACCGCCACACGGTGAAGCTGGACAAATTGCAGGCCGACTGGGGCGAAAAGGCCCAGCTGGCGCTGTCCAAGGATCGTGAGGATCTGGCCCGCGCCGCGCTGGTCGAAAAGAAGAAGGCCACCGATATGGCCGATCAGCTGGGGCAGGAAATCGCCGTGCTTGATGATGCCCTGCGCGCTTACGAAACCGACATCCAGAAGTTGCAGGTGCGCCTCCGTGAAGCCCGCAGCCGCCAGACGCAGATTGCCGCCCGGCTGGAAAGCGCGGAAAACCGCGTGAAGCTGCGCAGCCTGATGACCAGCGAACGGGTGGACGAAGCGCTGACGCGGTTCGACCAGCTGGAACGCCGGGTCGATTATGCCGAAGGCCGGGCCGATGCCTTGCGCATTGCCGAAGAAGGCAAACTGTCGCTGGCGGACGAAATCTCCGCGCTGGAAGGTGCCGACAAGATCGACGCCGAACTGGAAGAAATGAAGCGCGCGCTGGGCAAAGGCGCCGCAGGCCAGGAAGGTTGAACCATGTTTCCGAGCGAAATCATCATCGTCCCGGCCATCTTCATCGGCCTGCCGTGGATCATCATGCATTACATGACCCGCTGGAAGACCGCGGCCACCATCACCAACGACGATGAAAGCTTGCTGGAAGAACTCTATCAACTGGCCAAGCGGCTGGATGAACGGATGGACACCGTCGAACGGCTGGTGGCCAGCGACAACCCGGATTTCAAGCCGGCCCGCATCCAGCACGATCAGGACATCGACAATCTGCCGCTGCGCGAACTGGACCGCATGCTGGCCGAACGGGGAGAACGCAAATGAGCAGCGACCGCACCAAATTCTATCGCGACAAGCAGAACGCCAAGCTGTTCGGCGTCTGCGCCGGGCTGGCGGACTATACCGGCATCGACGTGCTGTGGTGCCGGCTGGGCTTCGTGGTGCTGACATTGGCCACGGGGTTCGGCTTTCCGATCTACATCGCGCTTGGCCTGCTGGCCGCGAAGAAGCCCCCGCACCTTTACGTGGATCGCGATGAACAGAAATACTGGCAGCGCGTGCGGCAAAGCCCGAAGCGCACCGCGCGTGAAATCCGCGCCCGGTTCCGCGATATCGACCGCCGTCTGGCCGACGTGGAAAGCTTCTACGTCAGCGGCAACCCGCGCCTTTCCGCGGAAATCGAAAACCTGCGCTGACGCGCACAGACTGGGGACTGGCGATGGAAGATCTGATCGGACTGGTGGCGGTTGTCGCTCCCTTCGCGATGGTGGTGGGGATCGTCTGGATCAAGAGCCGCAACAAGCTGGAGGAACGCCGCCTGCTGGCGACGGCTGAAAGCAGCGCCGAAAAGGCCGCGCAATATGCCACCAACGTCAAGGATCTGGAGGACCGCGTGCGCGTGCTGGAACGGATCGTCACCGATCGCGGATACGATGTGGCCGCCCAGATCGAAGCCTTGCGCGATCAGCGCCGGGTGGATGAACTGCTGACCGACAGCCGCGAACGCACCGGGAAAGGGAACGTGCAATGAGCTTCTGGACATTCGTCTTCATGTGCGTGCTCGCGGGCATGGCTTACGACCTGTATCGCAAGAAGAACCTCGCGGCGCATGGCCACTGGGAAGACGACCGTGGCAGAATCCAGCCGCTGCATTCGGCCGACGAAAGCGCGTTGCAGCGCGAATTGCAGGATTTGCGCGAACGGGTGAAGGTTCTGGAACGTATCGCCACCGATGAACATGATCCGAAGCGGCTTTCCGCCGAAATCGAACGCCTGCGCGACAAGTGACGCCGCGCGCCGATCGGGAGTATCGCGACCATGAGTGAGCAATTGCTGATCGCCGCCAGCGCCCTGGCCGCCTTGCTGGTCATCGCCGCCGCCGGGCTGAAAGGCTGGCAGGGGTGGCTGGAACTGAAGGCCCGCGAACTGGACCTGCGCGGTTCTGGCGCGCGGGCGGAGCCGGAATTCGGCGCCCGCGAAGGTGGTGCGCGCATCGAACTGGCGGACCTGAAGGAACGCATCCGCAAGCTGGAAGCCATCGCCAGCGGGGTGGACCTTTGACGCCAGCACGCTAGAGGCCGCGCCATGCGCAGCCTGTCAGACATTGCCGATGAATACGAATTCCTTGAAGGCGAC
>JBDLVD010000124.1:0-5484 GCA_039804965.1 Pseudomonadota bacterium | reverse complement strand
CGATGCAGCGCGCTGGCTTCGACAACTTCGTATTCCAGAGCGGAACCGCGGGCATAGACCGCCTGAATCGTCTGCTTGAGAAATTCCGGCGAGTTCACGTACGGCGTTTCCTTGAGGTAGCCGCCTTCCGGATGGTGAAAATCAGCCGATCCCGCCGCGACGCCGAACAGGTCGGGCGCCGGCTGGATGTTGAGCAGGCCCAGCCGTTCTTCGTCGCTGGGCCAGATAAAACCGCCCGTTTTCGGATCACGACGAATGCCGATGCCGTTGGTGGTCTGGATCAGCACCGGACACCGGGCGCGGATTTCACGAATGATCTCGGCATAGATGGCCGTGTCGCCGCTGTTCTTGCCGTCAGGTCCGCGAGCGTGAACGTGGACCAGAGCTGCGCCCGCTTCCCAGCAACGGGCTGCAGCCTCTCCCAGTTCGCGCGGTTGCTTCGGCACGATGGCGCCGTCGCGATCCTGTTGCATCCCGCCATTCAGCGCGACGGTGATGATGAATTTGTTGCCTGGCAGCATACCTCTTCCCCTCGCGTGCCAAGGCCACGATCGGGCAAGGCAACGCAGCCCGACTTATGCCGACAGCAGCAGGGGCGGGCAACACGGTGAAGCTGGAGTTGCTTGACGCGAAAAGCCGTCAATTCAGTCTGCTGGCTGGGGCGGCAGGATTCGAACCTGCGCATGCCGGTACCAAAAACCGGTGCCTTACCGCTTGGCTACGCCCCAGCAGGACGAAGCGCGCATATAGCGGTGCGCGCTTCGGGTGCAAGCCGGGTCGGGCCTAGTAATCCGCCTTCTTGCGCACAGGAGCCAACAATTCGGGGTCCAGCGTGGCGAAATCGGCGGCGCTGTGGCGTTCGGCAAGGCCGCCTTGGGTGTTCACCAGCCGTCCGCGGATGGCGCCGGGGCGGGCGTCGATAGTGCGAACCCAGCGGCCGACGTTTTCATATTCGTGCAGCGACAGGAACCGGTCGGCACGGTTGTACGCGCCGTGGTACAGGTTGCCGAGCCAGGTGTAGGTGGCGATGTCGGCCACGGAATAATCGTTGCCGGCGAGGAATTCGGTCTTGCCCAGCTGGATATCGGCGACGGAGAACAGCCGCTTGGTTTCCATGGCGTAGCGATCGATGGGGTACTTGTAGCGTTCCGGCGCGTAGACGAAGAAATGGCCGAAGCCGCCGCCGATGAACGGTGCGCTGCCCATCTGCCACATCAGCCAGCTGAAGGTTTCCGCGCGCGCCGGGTTGGTCTTGGGCAGCAGGTAATCGAACTTTTCCGCCAGATGGACGAGAATCGCGCCGCTTTCGAAGACGCGGAAATGTTCCGGGCCGCTGCGATCGAGCAGGGCGGGAATCTTGCCGTTGGGGTTGAGATCGGTGAAGCCGGAACCGAACTGGTCACCGGCGAAGATCTTGATCATCCAGGCGTCGTATTCCGCTTCCGAAAAGCCTGCTTCCAGCAGCTCTTCGAACATGATCGTCACTTTCATGCCGTTGGGCGTGCCGAGTGAATAGAGCTGGAACGGGTGATCGCCCACCGGCAGTTCCACCTGTTCGCGCGCGCCCGCCGTGGGGCGGTTGATCCCGGCGAACTGGCCGCCGTTGGCCGGATCATAATCCCAAACTTCGGGCGGGGTGTAGACATCGGACATGGGGCAACTCCTCAGCAGGCGATAATTCCGGTCCCCACATGGAACGGCCGGGGCGGGCGGACAAGCGGCAGTTTTCTGCGGGGCGCTCAAGCGGCGCTTTGCCGGGCGGAACCGTCGCCCGTCCCGCGCCGTTTGCATGGCAGATGGCCACCAGCAAAAGCGCGCTGCGCTATATCGATGACAGTCAGCCCGGCATCACCCGGCGCAAGGCAGGCGTGCACTGGGGGTATTTCGATGCTGGCGGCACGCGGATCACAGACCGGGATGAAATCGACCGGCTGAACCGCATCGCCTTGCCGCCCGCTTACCAGCAAGCGTGGTTCTGCCCTGATCCGGGCGGGCATCTGCAAGCCACCGGCATGGATGCGCGCGGGCGCAAGCAATACCGGTATCATCCTGATTTTCGCCAGCACCGCGAAGGGCAGAAATTCGATGGCTGTGCTGAATTCGGTTTGCTGCTGCCCAAAGTGCGGCGGCAGGTGGCACGCGATCTGGCGCGCCGACAATTGAGCCGCGAACGCGCCGTGGCGAGCGTGGTGCGGCTGCTGGACCTTGGCGCTATCCGCGTGGGTAATGAAAGTTACGCCAAGGCGAACAAGAGTTTCGGCGCAACCACACTGCGGCGCCGGCATGCCAAGGTCAGCGGCGGCACGCTGAAACTGCGTTTCGTGGCCAAGAGCGGCAAGCTGCGCGAAACCAGCATCACCGACCGGGCGCTGGCGGGGTTTGTCCGCAAGGTGCAGGATTTGCCGGGGCAGCACCTGTTCCAGTATCTGGATTCGGACGGCAATGCCCATCCGGTCGGGTCCGCCGATGTGAACGATTACCTGTGCACGGCGACTGGCGATCGTTTCACGGCCAAGAATTTCCGCACGTGGCACGCCAGTGTTTTGGCGTTCCGGTTGCTGGCGGAAGCGGAGGGCGTGCTGACGCTGAAGGCGCTGATGACGCAGGTGAGCGACCATCTGGGCAACACCCCCGCCATGGCGCGCAAAAGCTATGTCCACCCGGCGGTGGTGGCGCTGGTCGACCGGCAATTGAAATGGCGCGCCCGGCTGAAACTGCCGCGCGACGGCAAATGGCTGGACCGGTGGGAACGGGGTTTGATTGCGCTGCTGAAGAAAAGCCCCCGCGCCGCCAAGCTGCTGAGCGCCTGACTGCCGCTTGGCAAACGCGTATGGATGACAGCCCCGCCACGCCCAGCTACGCACCGGGCAAGGCTGGGGAGATCAAGCGATGGCGGAACTGTTCCAAGGCAAATGGGTCGACAGCAGGCCCGCGGCGGAGGAAATCGGCAAGGACGGGCAGTTCCTGCGCGCCGCCAGCACTTTCCGCGATACGATATCGCCCGCTGCCGATGCGCCCTTTCCAGCAGAGGCCGGGAGGTATCACCTGTGGGTGGCCTATGTCTGCCCTTGGGCCGGGCGCACGCTGGCGGTGCGGGCGCTGAAGGGGTTGGAAGGCTTGATCCCGGTGCATTACGCGCGGGCCGGCCTGCCCAGCGAAGGGTGGACATTCGATGCCGGGCCAGACGGGGCGGAACCGAACGGTTATCCGCTGCACCGCCTCTATACCGCGCATGATCCGCAGATGTCGGGCAAGGTCAGCGTCCCGGTGCTGTGGGACAGCCACACCGGGCGGATCGTGAACAACGAAAGTTCGGAGATAATCCGCAACCTCAATTCCGCCTTCGACCATCTGACCGGCAACCGGCTCGATCTGTATCCGGAAAGCCTGCGCCCGCAGATCGATCAGTGGAACGCGGTGATCTATCCCGGCCTCAACAACTGCGTCTATCGTGCCGGTTTCGCCACCGCGCAGGCGGCTTATGACGAAGCTGTGCGCGGCGTGTTCGCCACGCTGGACCAGATGGAAGCGCACCTTGCCGCCAACCGCTATCTGGCAGGGGAATATTGCACCGAAGCCGATTGGCGGGCCTTCACCACCTTGGTGCGGTTCGATGTTGGCTATCACGGCGCGTTCAAATGCAACCGCCGGCGGATCGAGGATTACCCGGCGCTGCGCGGGTACTTGCGTGAATTGTATCAATGGCCGGGGATTGCCGAAACCGTGCGACTGGATGAAATCCGGCAGGGCTATTACCAGCTGGCCGACAAGCACGGCATCATCGGTATCGGTCCTGATCTGGACCTGACCACGCCGCACGGGCGCGATGGCCTGCCGGGCAAAGGTATCTGGGAGCGGGGCGCATGAGCCGGGAAAAGGATCTGATCGTCATTGGTGGCGGTTCCGCCGGGCTGGCTTGCGCGACGCGTCTGGCAGAGGCGGGGCTGGAAGTGCTGCTGGTGGAAGCGGGCAAGGATCACAAGGACATCCGCCTTGCCATTCCCGCATTGATGAGCGGGATCGTCCACAAGCCGGATTTCGACTGGTGCTACAGCGCGGAACCCGATCCGTCGGTTGGCGGGCGGCCCGATGTGTGGCCCGCAGGCAAGCGGCTGGGCGGGGGCAGCGCCATAAACGGCATGATGTTCATCCGTGGCCACCAGTGGGATTTCGACCACTGGGCTTCCCTCGGCGCAACCGGCTGGGACTATGCCAGCGTGCTGCCGTATTTCCGCCGGCTGGAAGACAACGAACGCGGCGCGGACGATTGGCGCGGCACCGGCGGGCCGATCGCCGTTTCGGAAGTGCGATCGCGGTATGACGTGACGGACGACTGGATCGAAGCCGCGCAGCAGGCTGGCATTGCGCGCTCGGCGGACCTCAACGGCGAAGTGTCCGAAGGGGTGGACCATATCCAGCTGTCCCAGCGTGAAGGCCTGCGCTGTTCCACCGCCCACGGTTATCTGCGCAACAAGCCCGCCAAGCTGGAACTGCTGCTGGAAGCGCAGGTGTTGAAGATTGAGGTGGACGGCGGCCGTGCCACCGGGGTCACCATCCGCCGCGGCGGGGAAGTTCGCACGTTGACGGCAAGGCACGGCGTGGTGCTGAGCGCGGGCGCGCTGAACACGCCGCGCCTGCTGATGCTTTCAGGGATTGGCCCGGCCGCGCAGTTGCAGGCGCACGGTATCACGGTGAAGGCCGATCTGCCGGGCGTGGGGCAGAACCTGCAGGAACATCCCGGCTGCCATCTGGTCAACGCGGTTTCCGCGCATACGCTGAACAACGACGCGCAAGGGTTTGCCGGCTTCCGGCAGCTGCTGTCGCTCGCTTTTGCCCGCAGCGGGGCGCTGACCACCGGCATCGGCCACGCGCAGGCATTCGTGAAGACACGGGCGGACCTGCCCGCGCCGAACATCCAGCTGGCTTTTTCCGCCTTCGCTTTCGAAATCACGCCGCAAGGCAATCTGGCGCTGGCCAAGGGCGCTGCGGTCAGCACTTTCGTGGCGCTGATGCGGCCGGAATCGCGCGGGGAAATCACCTTGCGCAGCAACGATCCCGACGCGCCGCCGGTAATCCGCCATCAGTTGCTGGGCGTGGAAGAGGATGCAGCGCAACTGGTCGAAGGACTGGAAGTGGCGCGCGCGATCATGGGCGCACCGGCGATGGCGGGGCAGGTGACGGCGGAAATCCGCCCCGGCGCGGCGGCGGACAGCCGCGAAGCGCTGCGGGGTTATGTCGGCGCGGCGACGATCCCGATGTACCATCCGGTCGGCACGGCGCGCATGGGCGCGGTGAACGATGCCATGGCAGTTGTCGGGCCTGATTGCGCGGTGCGCGGCGTGGCCGGGCTGTGGGTTGCCGATGCCAGCATCATGCCCACCATTACTCAGGGCAATACCAACGCCACCAGCATCATGATCGGCGAACGCGCCAGCGATCTGGTGCTGGCGGCCGTGCGGAAACCGATGCCCGCCGCCTGAGACG
>JBDLVD010000123.1:0-5506 GCA_039804965.1 Pseudomonadota bacterium | reverse complement strand
GGCGACAGGTAACCGCGATCGAACTGCATGCCTTCGACGACATCGAGTTCGAATTCGAGGCCCTTGGCCTCTTCCACGGTGATCACGCCTTCCTTGCCGACCTTTTCCATGGCTTCGGCGATCTTTTCGCCGACTTCACGGTCACCGTTGGCGGAAATGATGCCGACCTGGGCGATTTCGTTCGAACCGGCGACCGGCTTGGAACGGGCCTTCAGGTTTTCGATCACCTTGGCCACGGCGCTGTCGATGCCGCGCTTCAGGTCCATCGGGTTCATGCCCGCAGCAACCGACTTCATGCCTTCGCGCACGATGGCCTGAGCCAGCACGGTGGCAGTGGTGGTGCCGTCACCGGCCAGATCGTTGGTCTTCGATGCCACTTCGCGCAGCATCTGGGCGCCCATGTTTTCGAACTTGTCCTTCAGTTCGATTTCCTTGGCGACGGAAACGCCGTCCTTGGTGATGCGCGGCGCGCCATAGCTCTTGTCGATCACGACGTTGCGGCCCTTGGGGCCCAGCGTGACCTTGACGGCATTGGCGAGCGTATCGACGCCCTTGAGGATGCGTTCACGCGCATCACGCCCGAACTTCACGTCCTTGGCAGCCATTGGATTATTCCTTTGCGAAAATTGTTGGAAACGAAAGCGTCAGTGCGGTTCGGCTCAGCCGATCACGCCCAGAATGTCGCTTTCCTTCATGATCAGCAGATCCTGGCCATCGACCTTCACTTCGGTGCCGGACCACTTGCCGAACAGCACGCGATCACCGGCCTTCACGTCCATCGGGGTGATGGTGCCGTTTTCAGCGCGGGCGCCCGAACCAACGGCGACGATTTCGCCTTCGCTCGGCTTTTCCTTGGCGCTGTCGGGGATGATGATGCCGCCGGCGGTCTTTTCCTCGGCTTCGATGCGACGGACCAGTACGCGGTCGTGCAGCGGACGGAATGCCATATGTATGACCTCTTCCATTAGAATGAGTGGTTATGCTTTTGGCACTCTCAGGTGGAGAGTGCCAGCGGGCGGGATATGGTCAGCCCTTGGCGGGCCGTCAACACCCCCGCCGCTGAAAATTTTTGCGGTGTGCCGGGTCAGGCTAGCTGGTGAGGCCGAGGCGTTCGCGCCCGGCCCAGCGGTGCAGCATCAGCGCCGCCACCACGAACAGGCCGAGCGCCAGCCCGATCCAAATGCCAACACCCGCCAGCGGAGTGAAGAAGCCCAGCGACAGGCAGCAGGCCATCCCCGGCACCCAATAGCCGAAGATGGCAAAGGCCATCGGCACGCGGGTATCCTGCAACCCGCGCAAGGCCCCCATCGCCACGGCCTGCACGCCATCGGCGAGCTGGAATACGGCGGCCACGACCATGAATGACGATGCCAGCGCCACCAGCGCGGCATTGGCCGGATCGCCGGCATTGATATAGGCGGACAGCAGCAGGCGCGGCGCGAACAGCATCAGCATCGCGGTCATCCCCATGAACGCGGTGCCGATGCCGATCGCGGTCCAGCCCGCCCGCCCTGCGGCTTGCGGCTGACCTGCGCCAAGGAACCAGCCGACGCGGATCGTCGCCGCCTGTCCGATCCCGAACGGCACCTGAAATGCCACGGCGGCGATCTGCAGTGCCAGCGTATGGGCTGCCAGCGGCAAGGCACCCAGCGCGCCCATCAGGAAGGCGGCGGCGCTGAAGATGCCGCCTTCGGCCAGAATCGTCACCGCCACCGGCAGGCCGATTCGCAGCAGCGATGCCAGACGGTCCCAGTGCGGCCGGAAGAAATAGCCCCAGATGGCGTAACGGCGCAGCCGCCGGTCAGCGCGGATGACCACGATATAAGCGAGCGCGAAGCAGCAGCCGGTAATCACCGTTGCCACCGCCGATCCTTCCAGCCCCAGCGCCGGCGCGCCGAACCGGCCATAAATCAGGATGCTGTTCCCCGCCGCATTCACGCCGATCATCAAGGCGGTGATCGCGGTGGCGAGGAACGGGCGGCCCAGCGCGGACACGAAATTGCGCAGTACATTGGCCACCAGCATCGGCACCATGGCGAAGACCAGAATGGCGAGGAACCGGGCGGCGCGCGGTGCCACGGCGGGATCCTGCCCGGTCAGATCCATCAGCGGTCCGGCCAGGGGCACCAGTGCCAGCATGGCCAGGCCGCAGGCGATCCCCAGCCACAGCGCCATGCGGACCGATCGGCGCACTTCGCGCACGGCATGGCGGCGGCTGCCCAGTTCGGCCGATATCAAGGCGGCGACAGTGCCCGTCAGGCCCGACATGACCCACAGCAGCAGGGCATAGACGGCGATGGCCAGGCTGGATGCGGCCAGTTCGGCTTCCCCCAACCGGGCAACGAACACCACGTCGGTTGCGGCAATGGCCATCTGCAGCAGGTTGGCGAGCGCCAGCGGCCCTGCCAGCCGCAGAGTGGCGGCAAGTTCGCCGCGCGTGGTCAGAAGGTGTGATGCCATCAGGCGACGGCGGATAGGCCGTGCGCCCCTGCGATGAAAGTGTTTGCGGGGGCCGACGCACGGCCGGACACAAAAATGCAGCGCGCCTGTTGCCGCCGGGCCGCTAGGTCTTTTCACAAAGCGGCTGCGGCGATAGGAGGCTGTGTCGCCGATTGGACGCGCATGGCGCAACCGGGCGCGTAGCAGACTTGGGATGGACCAGATGAAGACCGTAATAAAAGCCGTTTCCGCCCCCGCCGTGGCACTTGCCCTGAGCTTCGCGCTGACCGCCTGCGGCGGACCGGCCGAAGAACCGGCAACGGCACCCTCCGACGCCGCCACCGACGTTGCCGCAGCCACGCCGACCGATGCAGCCGCGACTCCGGCCGCAACCGATACGGCCGCCGCTGCCACCCCCACCGAAACCGCCAGCGCAGCCGCTGCCACCCCGACGCCAACCGCTTCGGCCGCCGCAAAGCCCGCCGTGGTTGCTGCCGCCGCCGCGCCTGCTGGCCCGCCGCAGTCGTTCACGCAGTGCAGCGTGTGCCACAAGGTGGAAGCCGGCAAGAACGGCATCGGCCCCTCGCTCGCCGGCGTGTTCGGCGCCAAGTCCGCCCATCTGGGCGCAGGCTTCAAGTACAGCGCCGCGATGCAGGCCGCTGGCCTGACGTGGAACGCAGCCACGCTCGATCGCTATCTGGCCGATCCCAAGGGCGTTGTGCCGGGAACGTTCATGAGCTTCGGCGGCGAAAAGGACGCCGCCAAGCGCGCCGAAATCATCGCCTATCTCAAGACGCTCTGATCGTCCGATCAGCACTGCCTTGCATCAAGGGCCGGGGCGCTGCTCCGGCCCTTTTTGTTTGCCTGCGATCCCGGCGATCTTTGCGGGGCAAACGGACCGGGGAAACGGAGCTGGCAAACGAAAAGGGCGGCACCTTGCGGCGCCGCCCTCCCATCCACGGGTGCTTCAAGACACCCGCGAAAATCATGAAGATTACTTGAGTTCGACGGTGCCGCCGGCTTCTTCGATCTTCTTCTTGATGTCTTCGGCTTCAGCCTTGTTGACGCCTTCCTTGACGGCCTTCGGAGCGGCTTCCACCAGCGCCTTGGCTTCGGTCAGGCCCAGACCGGTGATGGCGCGGACTTCCTTGATCACCTGGATCTTCTTGCCACCGTCGCCGGTCAGGATGACGTCGAATTCGGTCTGTTCTTCAACAGCGGCAGCCGGGCCAGCGGCCGGGCCAGCAACGGCCACGGCAGCAGCGGCGGAAACGCCCCATGCTTCTTCCAGGGCCTTGGCGAGGTCGGCTGCTTCGAGCACGGTCAGCTTGGACAGGTCTTCAACGAGCTTGGCGATATCGGCCATGATTTATTACTCCAATCAAATGCGTGGGTCCGGACAGGGTCCGGGCGAGTTCGAAAATCAGTCTTACGCGGCTTCTTTGGCGGCATAGGCGCCGAAGACGCGGGCGAGCTTGCCAGCCGGTGCCGTGACAACCTGGGCGATCTTGGTCGCCGGTGCCTGGACAAGGCCGATAAGCTTGGCGCGCAGTTCGTCGAGCGACGGCATCGAGGCGAGCGCCTTGATCCCGTTTTCGTCGAGCAACTGCGAACCCATCGATCCGCCAACGATTTCCAACTTGTCGTTGGTCTTGGCGAATTCGACAGCGATCTTTGCCGCAGTGACCGGGTCGACCGAAGTCGCCAGGGCCACCGGACCGGTGAGCATGTCACCAATCGCGGCATAGTCGGTGTCTGCGATGGCCAGCTTGGCAAGACTGTTCTTGGAAACCTTGAACGATGCACCTGCTTCACGCATCTTCACGCGCAGGGCCGTGGTCTGGGCCACGGTCATGCCGAGGTTGCGGGTGACAACCACCACGCCCGCCTCGTTGAAGTTTGCGTTCAGAGCTGCGACCGCGTCGGCTTTCTGCGAACGATCCATGCTAACTCCTTCACAAATGATCGCAGGGGCACTGTGCCCATGCGACCGGCTACGTTGTCCATGCCGCAGATGCGGCATGGGCGAGTCCGTTGTTGGGGAAGGAGCCGGGCCGGACTTGGAGTACGGCACGAAAGGGCGGGGCATATGCACCGCCGGAAATCTCTGTCCCCGCCTAGGCTGGAAATTAAGCCGGAAACCGGCACCAACTGTCTCGGACGGATGCCCCGGCAGAACCGGGACTGGCGGCGCATAGCGGACAGGGCACGGGAGTCAAGCGTTGCAGACAGCGATGCGGCGCTTCCGCGGCGCGGCCTGTCCGTTCGTTCTGTCCGAAAGGATGCACATGCCGCCACGCGCGGATTGACAGGCGCGGCGGCTGCGCGGGACACAGGCGGCGGGCGGGATGCGGAAGGTCTTGAATGCACGCTGTCGCGCCCGCTGCTGATTCCCAATCCCCTGCCCATGCCCAGCCGGTCGATCGTACGCCGGTTTACGGTGTCGACCTTCTGAGGTTCGCTGCGGCCGCGCTGATCGTGCTGTATCACCTGAAGCCGCGCACGTGGGGCGGCGAGGCCAATGCGGGCGGTCGTATCCTGCACATGGCGCCAGATGCGCCGATGCCCAACGCCTGGGCATGGTGGGGTTTCATCGGGGTGCAGGTGTTCTTCGTGATTTCCGGGCTGGTGATCGGATTTTCCGCCCGGCACGCCACCGCGCGGGGCTTCGTGATTTCGCGCGTAACGCGGCTGTGGCCCGCCATGCTGATCTGCGCCAGCATCGTTGCGGCATTCAACATCGCTTTCTGGGGCCATCATCCGGGGGCCGAACTGGCGCCCTATTTGCGGGCGGTGCTGTTCTGGCCAATGGGCCCGTGGGTGACGCAGCAGATCTGGACGCTGGGAATCGAAGTGGCATTCTATCTGCTGGTCTGGGCGATCGTGGCTGCCGGACGGGCGGCGCGGCTGGATTGGCTGGCATGGGCGCTTGCCATCGCCTGCGGCACCTTCTGGCTGGCGTGGCTGGGCGGGCTGGTGCAGCCGGGCCGGATGGAAAGCCTGCTGCTGCTGCGCCACGGCTGTTATTTCGGGCTGGGCATGGCGTTGATGAAAGCCGGAGCCGGGC
>JBDLVD010000122.1:0-5531 GCA_039804965.1 Pseudomonadota bacterium | reverse complement strand
CGAACTTCGACTTGGTGACGCTGTCGTTCACGTTGATGGCCGGGAACGGCAACTTGCCGTCCTTGGCGATCTGGTAAAGACGATGCACGCCCGTGGTGGTTTCTTCCGACACGCCCTTGATGTGGGCAACCGTGGCGGTGAGATAGCCGGGCTTACGCTTCAGGAACGCGTTCAGCGCGCGGACGAATTCGATTTCTTCGGCATTGCTGGGTTCGAACAGCGTTTCGCCCGCTTCCACGCGTGCGCCCCACAGCGCGAACATCGTGGCATCGCCGCCATCGTCGAGAATCATGTTGGCCGTCTGGCCCGAACCGTTAGCGTCCCAATCGAAGATGGAACCGACGTAGTCCCAATATTCGGCAAGGCTTTCACCCTTGATCGCAAACACCGGGATCCCGGCGGCGGCGATGGCGGCGGCGGCGTGGTCCTGCGTGGAATAGATATTGCAGGTGGCCCAGCGCACATCCGCACCCAGCGCGGTCAGCGTTTCGATCAGCACGGCGGTCTGGATCGTCATGTGCAGCGAACCGGTGATGCGCGCGCCCTTCAGCGGCTGCGCAGCACCATATTCCTGGCGCAGCGCCATCAGGCCCGGCATTTCCGTTTCGGCGATCTTGATTTCCGCGCGCCCGAATTCGGCAAGCGAAAGATCCTTCACGACATAATCATGGTTGGCGTCGGCCACGCGCAATTCTCCTGCGGTTTTTAAGGAACAGGCGTCGCCGGGGCTCCACGCTTCGCCGCGGACCCCATAGCCGCAACGCAGCACCGCCGTAAACCCCGACCTGACAGCCGCACCGGGCGGCCTTCACACTGTCCTATCGCCGGGCAAGCAGCATTCCGGCCTTGTCGCCACCGTCCAGCATCCGACCGGCAGCAGCCACCATCACCGCTTCGCCCGGAATGCGCGCCATCGTGGCGGTTTCCGCTTTAAGATCGGCACAACTGAGGCGCGGATGGCCGGCCCCGTAATAGTTGGCCATGGCCACGCTCATCTTGTCGAACTGGTTCATCGCCCCCTGCTTGCCATACTGGCGTGACAGTTCGTCCGTCACCTGCAAGGCCGCATCGCGCAGGCTGGCGATGTGGCTGGCGCGAAACTGATCGTATTCAGCCTGGAAATCATCCGCGCCGAACCGGCAGCGCAGCGATGTGACCATCAGCATCATGTCCAGCCGACGCAAGCTGGCCGCGGTCTGCACGTCTTGTGCCGCGCTGGCCGGACCGCCCAGCACCATCGCCGCCGCACCCAGCACGGCGCATCCTGTCTTGAAAATCCCCATGGTCCCGATCCTTGCCCAATCCCGCCTGTTCCGGCTGGTGCAAGGATCACCGATGCGATTTACGCTTTCTTCAACAGGCGCGGTAAAGCGATATTCACCATGATCGCCGGCCCACTACCCTTGCATGGCGCGCAGCCCGGTCTATCTGTCATCGCAGACGGAAAAGGAGGACTTTCCACAATGACGATTTCCAAGGGGCAGCAACTGCCCGACGTGACGCTGGTGAAGGCCACCGCCAACGGCCCCGAAAAGGTGCAGAGCGGCGAATACTTCAAGGGCAAGAAGGTCGCGCTGTTTTCCGTGCCGGGTGCTTTCACCCCGACCTGTTCGGCAAAGCACCTGCCCGGCTTCGTGGAAAAGGCTGCCGAACTGAAGGCCAAGGGCGTTGACGAGATCGCCTGCACCGCCGTCAACGACGCCTTCGTGCTGGGCGCATGGAACGCCCGCGATGGCAGCGAAGACATCACCATGCTGGCAGACGGCAACGGCCAGTTCGCCGAAGCTCTGGGGCTGACGATGGACGGCAGCGGCTTCGGCATGGGCAAGCGCGGCCAACGTTTCAGCCTGATCGTCGACGATGGCGTGGTCACCGAAGTGAACGTGGAAGCGCCGGGCGATTTCAAGCTGTCGAGCGCAGACCACATGCTGGGCCAGCTGTAACACCTGACCGGAAGCACATGCAGAAAACCCGGTAGCCGTGTCGCGCGGCTGCCGGGTTTTTTATCGCCTTGTGCCGTCATCCCAGCGCAGCTGGGATCTCAGGCCGAATGGTCGATCAACGTAATCCCAGCTTGCGCTGGGATGACGGCGAATATCCAGTGGGTCAGTCGATCCATTGCACGTCGGCGCCCAGCGACACGAAATTGTCCGTGAAGTCCGGGTGCGCGCGGCGGATCGGGTCAGCATCCAGAATGGTCGATTCGCCTTCGATCGAACTCGCCACCATCAGCAGCGCGATGGCGACGCGGATGATGTACGGGCTGGTGACCGTGGCCGGGGCCAGCGGCGCGCCGCCGAAAGTGATCAGCCGGTGCGGATCGCACAGCAGCGTATGTGCGCCGAACAATGACAGTTCGGTGTGCCACGTCAGCCCGCCTTCATAGACCTTGTTCCAGAACATCATCTGGCCTTCGGCCTTCACCCCCAGCGCGATGAAGATCGGCAGCAGATCCGCCGGTACATAGGGCCACGGCGCAGCTTCCACCTTGGTGATGAGATGGCTGGTGAAGTTCTTTTCCACCACCAGCCGATCGGGCGCGGCGAGGCGCGACCAGCCGCCTTCATGCTTCACTTCGGCGCCGAACTTCTCGAACGTGCGGTCCAGCAGAGTCATGTGTTCGGGGTGATCGTTGCGGACAGAAATGTCGCCGCCGGTCACGGCGGAAAGCGCAAGGAACGTCGCGACTTCGTGGAAATCGTCGGAGAAGGTGTAATCCGCCCCGCCCAGCTTCACGCCGCCTTCGACCGACACCATCGACGTGCCCTTGCCGATGATCTTCGCGCCCAGCAGTTCGAGGAAGGTGCACATTTCCTGCACGTGTGGTTCGCACGCGGCATTGACGATCTGGCTGGTGCCCTTGACCGTCAGCGCGCTGAGGATGAAGTTTTCGGTGGTGGTGACAGAGGCATATTCCAGCCACATCCGCGCCGCTTGTCCGGTGCCGGTGGCGCGGAAGACGATCTCGTGCCGTTCCTGCCCCACGTCCGCCCCGAAAGCGCGGAACACCGCAACGTGCGGATCGATTTCGCGCGCACCCAGCGTGCAGCCCTTCACTTCGTGTTCCAGCCGCGCCTCTTTCAGGCGCCACAGCAGGCCGGGGATCATCATGATGCTGGCGCGCATTGCCTGCGGCAGGGTGGCGCGGGCAGACGGCGAAACAGTGGAATGATCGATGGCGAGCGTCTTGGCCGCCTTGTCCCAGTTCACCGTGGTGCCGAGCTGGCCGAAGAAATCTACAATGCGGAACACGTCGGTGATTTCCGGCACGTTGCGCAGCATGATCGGGGCATCGGTCAGCAGCGTGGCGCACAGCACCGGCAGCACCGCATTCTTGTTGGCCGAAGGTTCGATACGGCCAGTTAGCCGCTTACCCCCGCGCACCAGTAGCGCCGTCATTCCAAACCCCTTCCCGAATCAATCCCTGCTACGTCAGTAGCCCATCAGCTTGAGCACTTCCTGCCGGCTTTTTTCGTCGCGCCGGAAAGTGCCCATCACACGGGATGTCACCATGTTGACGCCCGGCGTGCGGACCCCGCGCGCGGTCATGCAGGCGTGGCTGGCTTCGATCACCACCGCGACGCCCTTGGGCGCGAGGTGTTCCCAGATGCACTGCGCCACTTCGGCCGTCAGCCGTTCCTGGATCTGCAACCGCCGGGCAAAGCCGTGCAGCACACGCGCCAGCTTCGAAATCCCCACCACGCGGCTGGTCGGCAAGTATGCGATCGCCGCCTTGCCGATGATCGGCGCCATGTGGTGTTCGCAATGGCTCTGGAACGGGATGTCCTTCAGCAGCACGATTTCATCGTAGCCGCCCACTTCCTCGAACACGCGCGACAGGTGATGCGCGGGATTTTCTTCATATCCCTGGCAGTATTCCTTCCACGCACGCGCCACGCGCGACGGGGTGTCGAGCAGCCCTTCCCGCGTGGGATCGTCGCCGGACCAGCGGATCAGGGTGCGGATCGCTTCCTGCACGTCCTGCGGCACAGGCAGCTTGCCGGTGGGCGTTGCGTCATCGTCGTGATCGTGCGCGCAGCTCATTTCTGGCCCCCGCGCTTGCGCTTCAGTCTCGTCATGGCCCGTGCCAATAGGCTGCCCGGACGGAAAAGGCCACGCCTTGCAGGGGTTATCTCCAGCATTGCATCGGGATGTTCTGGATCCAGCATCTGCCGATCGGCCAGTTCCGCCGCCAGACCTTCGGGTTCGCGCGGCTGATAGGGGATCAGCCGCCGACCGATACCCTGCCCTGAACCGGCGATGCCGCCCATGGCTGCGATCATGCCCGCCATCGACCCGGCCTGATCCAGCAACGACGCCACATCGGCTTGCGCGATGCCGCAATGTTCGGCCAGCAGCGAATGGCGCAAGT
This sequence comes from Pseudomonadota bacterium, assembly GCA_039804965.1. Taxonomy (GTDB): domain Bacteria; phylum Pseudomonadota; class Alphaproteobacteria; order Sphingomonadales; family Sphingomonadaceae; genus Croceibacterium_C. Next base: position 1,159 of record JBDLVD010000122.1, on the reverse strand, counting down.
CGCGGATCGCATCGCAGGCATGAGCATTGCCCGGGCGGGCACAATCGATGAACACGTCGCATTCGCTGTCCAGCCCCATCGACCGGTTGTTGAGATTGGCCGATCCCACCCGCAGGATCTGATCGTCGACAATGGTCAGCTTGGCATGGACATAGATCGGCGTCTTGCCGGTGTAGGGCGTGTAGAGGTGGAACCGACCCTTGGTGTCGATTTCACGGATGGCCTGCAACAGCAGGTCGCGCGCCGGGTCCATCGCCTGTTCTTCCAGCCAGCCATCGGCGCTAAACGGCTGCACCAGCACGAATTCCGGCGGATCTTCCTCCGCCAATCGGGCGCTGATCGCTTCGGCGATCTTGCGTGATGTGAAATACTGGTTTTCGGAATAGACGAAGCGTTTGGCGCGCGCGATTTGCGCCAGATAGAGCTGCTCCACCTCGGTCACGGCGGGGCAATCGCCATATTCGGCGCGGGTCCGCGAAATGCCGACCTCGACGTCGGTAAAGGTGGCCTCCAAACTGTCCGGCCATGCACTTTGCGCCGCGCTGGTCAGCCGGGGCAAGGGATGCCCCCCAGCCCGCTGCCAGCGTTCGCGCGCCAGCAGATCCAGTTCCACCGCCAGATCGCCTTCCATCATCATCGTGACATCGTGCCACGGGCCATAAGGCTTGCCGTGCGGACGGCGGCGGCGCGGATCGATTTCGCGATGTTCGCGGGTGTCCCAGCGCCGGTCCGCCATGTCGATCCCGCCACACACGGCCAGCCGATCATCGATGACGGCGATTTTCTGATGGTGGCTGCACCCCAACGGATGCGCGTTGTCGAATTTGAAACCGATACGCGGGTGCGGCATCCAGCGCAGCAGGTCCAGCGTCATGCGGCCGGCAAAGCCCATCTTCAGCGCGCCGACGCCCCATTTCAGGATGCGGATATCCAGCGCGCGGCGATGGCGGGCCAGCCACGGGATGAAACTGCCCAGACGACTGGGGTAAATGTGCCGCCGCCCCTTCTGCCACCACCGACGGCCGTGGGTGAGGTGGATGCGGGTATCGAAATCCCAGCCGATCAACAGCACCCGCTGGCGTGCCTTCAGCATCGCCTGTTGCATCAGGTCGAAATAATCCGCCGCATCCACGATCACCCGCACGCGGGACGCACACGC
>JBDLVD010000121.1:0-5542 GCA_039804965.1 Pseudomonadota bacterium | reverse complement strand
TCACCGGGCCGTTGCGATGGGTCCGGGCTCGTTAGCCAGTTCGCCCACCACCTGCGTCCAAACCGCCACGTTCTGGCGCAGTTGCGCGGGGTCCACCTTGTCCAGCGTATCGTCAGGCGTGTGGTGCAGATCGAAATAGCGGGTGCCGTCCTGCTGCAGATCGATGATCGCGGTTTTCTGGTCGCGGGCAATGCCGATGTCCTCACCGCCGCTGGCTACTTCGGTCGATCCGGCCACGCCGAACCGTGCCACGGCCTGCACCAGTCGATCGTGCAGCGGCTTGTTTCCGGCAGCGAAATTGCTGTCGAACCGCCAGATCCGGTCAGCCCCGAAATCGCTTTCGATCGCCACCGCCAGCGGTTCCGCCGCATGGGCCTTGGCATAGGCATTGCCGCCCCACACACCCACTTCCTCTGCCCCGGCGAACAGGATGCGGATGGTCCGCAGCGGACGCCCGCTGCCCGCCACGGCCTTCGCCGCAGCAGCGATGATCGCGCAGCCGGCACCATCGTCGATCGCACCGGTGCCCAGATCCCAGCTATCGAGATGGCAGCCCAGCAGCACCGGCGGCAGTTTCGGGTTGGTGCCGGCAATTTCCGCCACCACGTTGCCGCTCTGCGTATTGCCCAGCCGCCGCGGGGTCAGCAGCAGCTTCATCATCACGGGTGCGCCGTTGCCGTGGACGAAGACTCGATCCAGCGTGTCGGCATCGGGGTTGGACAAGGCGCCCGCCGGGATCGGCTTCACCCCTTCGGCAAAGGTGGTGTTGCCGGTGTGCGGGGTGCGATGGTTTTCGGTGCCGATGGACCGGATCACCGTGGCGATCGCGCCCTTGCTCGCCGCCACCGACGGGCCGGTCCAGCGCGCGGGCCCGGCAAAGCCGTATCCCGAACCATCCTGCGTGGGCCGCATCGCATGGGTGATATAGGCGATCTTGCCCGCAAGGCTGCCGTCCGGGGCGGCCTGCAACTGGGCGTAGCTGGTAAAGCGAACCACTTCGGCGACCATGCCCTGCGGCGGGGTCGCGGCGGAATTGCCCAGCGCGGTGATCCGCATCGGTTGCTGGAACGGGGCGGTCACTTCAGCACGCTCCTCCCCGCGCACCCAGGTGTCCATCACGTAAGGTTCGATGGCCACCCGCTCGAACCCGTTGCGCTTCAGCCATGCGCTCGCAAAGGCGCGCGCCTGCGCTTCCCGCTCCGTACCGGCCTGCCGTGGACCAACTTCGGTGGTGATGCCTTCAAGGAAATCCCATGCCACCGCATCGCCGGCAAGCGCCCGGTCGGCGGCGACAGCAATACCCTGCCCCATCCCCGGCCCCGGCTTATCCTGTGCATGTGCGGGGATGGCGAACGACAGCGCAGCAAGCGCAAAGGGAAGGTGTTTCATGGCGATGATTGCTAATGCAACCGCCTGCCGTTGCCAAGCCGCGCCCCGACACCTCCCTCATGGTGCTTGCCCAGCCACGCCGCACCGCCTATCTGCGCGGCAAATCCACACTCTTTCCGATTACGCCCGAAGGACCATCATGGCCGCCCAATACGCATATGTCATGAAGAGCATGACCAAGACTTTCCCCGGCGCGCAAAAGCCGGTGCTGAGCGATATCAACATCCAGTTCTATCAGGGTGCCAAGATCGGCATCGTCGGCCCGAACGGCGCGGGTAAATCCACCCTGATGAAGATCATGGCCGGGATCGACACCGATTACACCGGCGAGGCATGGCCCGGCGAAAACATCACCGTGGGCTATCTGGCGCAGGAACCGGAACTGGACCCGACCAAGACGGTGCTGGAAAACGTCAAGGACGGCGCCCGCGCAACCGCCGATCTGGTCGAACGCTTCAACGCGATCAGCGCCGAAATGGGCGATCCGCAGGATGACACCGATTTCGATGCCCTGATGGAAGAAATGGGCGATCTGCAGGCCAAGATCGACGCGGTCGATGGCTGGAGCCTGGACAACCAGCTCGAAATCGCGATGGAAGCCCTGCGCTGCCCGCCTTCGGATTCCGCTGTCACCAGTCTTTCCGGCGGTGAAAAGCGCCGCGTGGCGCTGACCCGGCTGCTGATCCAGAAGCCCAGCATCCTGCTGCTCGACGAACCGACCAACCACCTCGATGCCGAAAGCGTCGAATGGCTGGAAAACCACCTCAAGGAATATGCCGGCGCGGTGCTGATGATCACCCACGATCGCTACTTCCTCGATAACGTGGTCGGCTGGATCCTCGAACTCGATCGCGGACGCTACTTCCCGTATGAAGGCAACTATTCCACCTATCTGGAAAAGAAGGCCAAGCGCCTCGATCAGGAAGACCGCGAAGAAACCGGCCGGTCCAAGGCGCTCAAAGAAGAACTGGAATGGATCCGGCAGACCCCTGCCGCGCGCCAGACCAAGTCCAAGGCCCGTATCAAGAAGTTCGAACAGCTGCAGGAAGCGCAGAGCGAACGGAAACCCGGCAAGGCGCAGATCGTCATTCAGGTGCCCGAACGTCTGGGCGGCAAGGTGATCGAAGCCAAGAACCTGACCAAGGCCTATGGCGACAAGCTGTTGTTCGAAGACCTGTCCTTCACCCTGCCCCCCGGCGGTATCGTGGGCGTGATCGGCCCGAACGGCGCGGGCAAGTCCACGCTGTTCAAGCTGCTGACCGGCAAGGAACAGCCCGACAGCGGCGCCATCGAAATCGGTTCGACCGTGCATCTGGGCTTCGTGGACCAGAGCCGCGACGATCTGGATCCGACCAAGAACGTGTGGGAAGAAATTTCCGACGGGCTCGATTACATGACCGTCAACAAGCACGAGGCATCGACGCGTGCCTACGTCGGCGCCTTCAACTTCAAGGGCGCAGACCAGCAGAAGAACGTCGGCAAGCTTTCGGGCGGTGAACGCAACCGCGTTCACATGGCCAAGATGCTGAAGACCGGTGGCAACGTGCTGCTGCTCGACGAACCGACCAACGATCTTGACGTGGAAACGCTGGGTGCGCTGGAAGACGCGATCGAAAACTTCGCCGGTTGCGCCGTGGTCATCAGCCACGATCGCTTCTTCCTCGATCGTCTGGCCACACACATCCTCGCGTTCGAAGGCAACAGCCACGTCGAATGGTTTGAAGGCAACTTCGCCGCTTACGAAGAAGACAAGCGCCGCCGCCTTGGCGATGCGGCCGACCGGCCGACCGCGCTCAGCTACAAGAAGCTGACGCGCTGATCCTGTACCTTGCGGCCCCGCCAATGCGCGGGGCCGCAAGCCGGATTTGTTAAGGCTGAAACAGCTAAACATGAACGGGAGACTATCAACCCGGTTCAGCAGGCTGTCAGCGCGACTCGCATAGAACGGCTTCATCAAGGGCCAGCACCATCCGGCGTGCTGGCATTCCCGGGGGAGCACTTCCGTGATGAAGATCGACTATCTGAAAACCAGCGCGCTTGCCGCAGTCGCCATCGCACTGGTCGCGGCCGTATCCGCACAAGCACAAGATCAGGGCAACTGGCGCACCCGTGGCGAGCGGGCGGAAATCCGTGCCGAACAGCGCGCCCAGCGCGGCGAGGATGGCGAAGGCCGATCCTATCGCCGGCAACAGACCAACCAAACCCCGTCTCAAACTCCCGCCCCTCAGGCTTCCGCACCCCCTGCCCCGCCCCAGATGGCGCAGCGCGATGGACGCGGGGACGGAGGCGGGAATGGTCGGGGCCAAAGCTGGGGCAACAATGGTGGCGGCAACTGGCAACGCCAGCAGCAACAGCCGCAGGCACAACCACAGCAACAGCCCCCGCAACGCGATTGGCGCAGTGCCGATAGGCAGCAAGACACCCAGCGGGGCGATAGGCCAGATCGCAATCAGCAGGATCGCGCGCAACAGGATCGGAGCGGCCAGTGGCGTGATGGTCAGTGGCGTGATGGCCAGTGGCAGGGCCAGCAGCGCCAGAATGGCCAATGGCAAAACCGCCAATGGCAGGGTCGGCAGGATCAGCGCCGCGATTGGGGGCAAGGTGATCGCCGGGGCGGATACACTGCCCGGCGCGATGACGATCGGCGGTGGAACCGCGGCTGGCGCGATGATCGGCGGTATGATTGGAACGGTTATCGCAACCACAACCGCAGCACCTTCAGCCTCGGCATCTACTATTCGCCCTACAGCGGCTATTCCTACCGCCGGCTGGGCGTGGGATCGCTGATGCAGTCGCTGTTCTATTCCAACCGGTACTGGATCGACGATCCGTGGCAGTATCGCCTGCCGGATGTATACGGCCCTTATCGCTGGGTCCGATATTACGACGATGTGCTGCTGGTCGACATCTACAGCGGCGAAGTGGTGGACGTGATCTACGATTTCTTCTGGTAATCCGACATTGCGAAGCCCCGGTCCGTCTGGCCGGGGCTCTTGCCGTTTGGGCCAGCGCGGCTAATCCTTGGGGCATGGACCCCATGACATACGATGCCGGTAAAGACGCGCCCGATGCGCCCCGGCTGGCGCGGATCGGGCGGCAGGTGCGCGAACGGCTGGCCCGCAATCCCGCCGTTTATCAGGTTGATACCGGCGGCCGCGCCGAAATCTACGCGGTGGGCGATTTCTTCAGCGCGGATGAATGCGCGCGAATGATGGCCATGATCGACGCCGTGGCAAAGCCCAGCAAGGCCTTCGATGTCGCTTACGAAACCGGATATCGCACGTCCTATTCCGGCGACATGGACCCCAGCGAGCACTTCGTGCGCCAGATGCAGCGCAAGCTGGACGATTTCATGGGCATGGAACCACAGCATTCCGAAACGATCCAGGGCCAGCGGTATCTGCCGGGTCAGCAGTTCAAACCCCACACCGACTGGTTCCCGCCCGGGACGCCGTACTGGGACGTGGAAAAGGATCGCGGCGGGCAGCGGTGCTATACCGCGATGGCTTACCTCAACGCGGTGGAGGAAGGCGGCAGCACCGATTTCCCGCATCTGGGCATTTCGATCGAACCGCGCGCCGGCACCCTGTTGTTGTGGAACAACACCACCCCTGAAGGCATCGTCAACCCGTGGACCATCCACGCCGGAATGCCGGTGGTGGCCGGGGTCAAATACGTCATCACCAAATGGTACCGCGCCCGCGGCTGGATATGATCCGCGCGGGCGGGCAGGTGCTTACTTCGCCAATGCTTCCGCGATCAGCCGGCGGGTGTTGGCCACGCCATACAACGCGATGAAACTGCCCATGCGCGGCCCGGCGGAACTGCCCAGCAGCGTTTCGTACAACGCCTTGAACCAGTCGCGCAGGCTTTCGAACGCGAACTGTTCCTGCTTGCCGATTTCATAGACGGCGTTTTGCAGGTCTTCCGCACTGGTTTCTTCGGTGCAGTTGGCCAGCTGATCGTCCAGCGCCTGCAATGCTGCCGCTTCGTTCGCTTCCGGCGCGCGGCGCACCAGCGTGTTGGCGACGAAATCGCGGTTATAGGCCAGCGCCCGGTCAATCAGCGCCTCCAGCTCTGCATGATGGGCCGGGTCGAGATCGTGCATGTAATTGCCGAGGTAATTCCACACCTGTTCGTGCGTGGCATGGGC
>JBDLVD010000120.1:0-5570 GCA_039804965.1 Pseudomonadota bacterium | reverse complement strand
GCGTCGTTCGCAATGACGAGGTCAGGGGTTCGATCCCCCTCGGCTCCACCAGGTGTCCTGATGCCGCCAGAGCGGTTCGACAGCCCGGCGTGAACGGGCTACAGGAACACCATGCATTTTCTCGATCAGGCCAAGATTTACGTCCGCGCAGGCGGAGGCGGGCCGGGTGCGGTCAGCTTCCGGCGTGAAAAATATGTCGAATACGGCGGTCCCGATGGCGCCAATGGCGGCAAGGGCGGCGATATCGTTTTCGAAGCCGTTGCCGGACTGAACACCCTTATCGATTTCCGTTACGCGCAGCATTTCAAGGCCAAGCGCGGCGGGCATGGCATGGGCAAGAACCGCACGGGCGCCGGGGCGGAAGATCTGGTCATTCAGGTTCCCGTCGGCACGCAGATTCTCGATGAAGATCGGGAAGAAGTGCTGGCCGATTTCACCATGGCCGGGCAACGCGTGGTGCTGCTGGAAGGCGGCATGGGCGGGCGTGGCAATGCCAGTTACAAGACCAGCACCAACCGCGCCCCGCGCCAGCACCAGCCCGGCATCACGGGCGAAGAACTGTGGGTGTGGTTGCGGCTGAAGCTGCTGGCCGATGTCGGCCTGCTGGGGATGCCCAACGCGGGCAAGTCCACCTTCATCAACCAGGTTTCCAACACCAAGGCGAAAGTGGGCGACTATGCCTTCACCACGCTGGTGCCCAGCCTTGGCGTGGTGACCCACCGTAACCGCGAATTCGTGCTGGCCGACATTCCTGGCCTGATCGAAGGCGCGGCTGAAGGTGCCGGGATCGGTGACCGTTTCCTGGGCCATATCGAACGCTGCCGGGTGCTGATCCATCTGGTGGACATCACCGGCAAGGATCCGGCCGATGCGATGCAGATCGTGGAACGCGAACTGGAAGCATACGGCGAAGGGCTGGCGGAAAAGCCCTGCCTGATCGCGCTGAACAAGATCGATCTGGCCGATGCCGAACTGGCCGAAGGCTTCGCTGCGGAACTGCGCGCCGCGGGTGCTGCGCGGGTGTTCCCTATCAGCGGCGCGACCGGGCAGGGGATGCAGGCGTTGCTGGATGCGGTGCTGGATTACCTGCCGGCCCGCACGGCCACGGAAAATCCCGGCCACGTCGTGCCGGAAGATCGCGGCGAACAGGTGCCGGAAGAACCCAAGGAATGGTCGCCACTGGGGTGAATGGCGGGCGACCTTCGCGCTCTATTCCCCCGCCGCATCTGATCCGCTAACGCGCGTGCCATGGCGACGTTGCAAGTGATCTCATCCCTGACCGAACTGGGCGATGCCGCGGCCTGTCCGCGCGTGGTGCTGAAAGTCGGCTCTGCCCTGCTGGTGGGCAAGGGCGGCAAGGCCAACCGCGAATGGTTGGGCGGGCTGGCGGCAGAAATCGCTGCTGCGCGGCGGCGCGGGCAACAGGTCGTGGTGGTATCTTCCGGCGCGATCGCGCTGGGTGCGGCGCGGCTGGGGCTGGCAAAAGGCGGGCGCGGCAGCCTTGCCGATGCACAGGCGAGCGCCGCGGTGGGCCAGATCGCCCTCGCAGGCTTGTGGAGCGAACTGCTGGGCGAACATGGGCTGACCGCTGCACAATTGCTGCTGACGCTGGAAGATCTGGAAGACCGCCGCCGTTACCTCAACGCGTCGGCCACGCTGGGCCGGCTGCTGAAGGCGGGCGCGGTGCCGGTCATCAATGAAAACGATTCGGTCGCTACCGAAGAAATCCGCTTTGGCGACAATGATCGGCTGGCCGCGCGCGTGGCGCAGGCGGCCCATGCACAGGCCGTGCTGCTGTTGTCGGACGTGGACGGCCTGTATGATCGCGATCCGCGTGAACCCGGCGCGCAGATGTTGCCGCGCGTCGAAGGGGTGACCGACGAAGTCCACGCGATGGCCAGCGGCACGTCCGGTTCCGGCATGGGATCGGGCGGCATGACCAGCAAGTTGCAGGCGGCGGAAATCGCCACCCGCGCCGGGATTGCGCTGGCGATCATCAACGGCACCTATCCGCAACCGCTCGCGCGGGCGCTGGGCGGGAATATCGGCACGGTGTTCGTCCCCATCCGCCGTGATGGCGGGCGCAAGGCGTGGCTGGGTGGACGGCAGCGGCTGAAAGGGGCGCTGGTGGTCGACGCGGGATGCGCGAAGGCGCTGCTGCGCGGTGGCAGCCTGCTGGCCAGCGGCATCACGGCGGTGGAAGGCCAGTTCCAGCGCGGCGATCCGGTCAGCGTGCGGGATGAAGCCGGCAAGCTGCTGGCCCAGGGGCTGAGCGAATATGACGCTGCCGATATCGGCACCATTCGCGGGCGGCGGAGCGAGGAACACGAGGCGCTGCTCGGCTATGCGCCCCGATCCTGCGTGTTGCACCGCGATCAGATGGTGTTGCTTTGACGCTGGCGATTACCGGGGGAACCGGGTTCGTCGGGCAGGCAGTGCTGGACGAAGCCGGCCACCGGGGCATCGGGCTGCGGGCGCTGGCGCGGCGTGATCAGCCAGCACGCGCGGGCGTGGAATGGGTGCGCGGCGATCTTCATGACCGGGCGGCGCTGGAACAACTGGCTGCCGGGGCGCGGGCCGTGCTGCACATTGCAGGCGTGGTCAACGCGCCCGACGCTGCCGGCTTCCACGCGGGCAATGTCGAAGGGACCGAACGGCTGGTCGACGCTGCCCGCGCCGCCGGGGTGCGGCGGTTCGTGCTGGTATCCTCGCTTTCCGCGCGTGAGCCCGGGCTTTCCGATTACGGCAGGTCCAAGCGGTTGGCGGAAGAAGTGGTGCAGACCAGCGGGCTGGACTGGACCATCGTGCGCCCGCCCGCGATCTATGGCCCGCGTGACCGGGAAATCCTCGGCCTGTTCAAGGCCGCCCGCTGGGGCGTGGTGCCGATGCCGCCTGCGGGCCGCGCATCGATGATCCATGTCGATGATCTGGCGCGGCTGCTGCTGGCACTGGCGGAAGCGGACGATCAGGTGCGCGCGCAAGTGACCGAACGCATTTTCGAACCCGATGATGGCCGCCCCGGTGGCTGGACCCACGGCGAAATGGCCCGCGCCATCGGTGCGGCGGTGGGGCGCAAGGTCTGGTCGCCCAACTTGCCCAAGCGGCTGCTGTCCGCCGCTGCGGGGGTGGACAAGGCGCTGCGCGGCAAGGGCGCGAAGCTGACCGCCGATCGCGTCGGGTACATGGCCCATCCGGATTGGGTTTGCAGCCCAGCGCGCAAGCTGCCCACGTCTGTCTGGCAACCCCTGATCGAAACCGGCGCCGGGCTGAAAGCCACGGCCGAATGGTACAAGGCGCAAGGCTGGCTGTAACCTGACCGCCTTGCACAGGCGGAATCAGGCAAAAGAAAAGCCCGGTCGTTGCCGACCGAGCCTTGGAAGTTTTGGGAGAGGATGCCTGAAAGGCCTGCTCTCTATGCGGATCGCCGCTGATTCTCTCAAACGACTAAACTGCAAGGGTTGTTGCACATTTTGCAACAAAATGGCGCATAGCCTGCAACTGGGTCAGAAAGCCGGTTCGAATCCCGGCGGCAGATCGTCCGCACTGCCGGTGTCGGCTGTGCCCGGAACGTGAATGCCGCATTCGACCTTGTCCCACCCGGTCCAGCGGCCCGAGCGCGGATCGTCGCCCGGGGCAACCTTGTTGGTGCAGGGGGAACAGCCGATGGATGGATAACCCTGTGCCACCAGCGGATGCGGCGGCAGATCATGTTCCACGAAATACCGCGCAATATCGGTGGCGGCCCAGTCGATGATCGGGTTGATCTTCAACCGTCCCGCGCCGTCGGACCGGTCAAGTTCGAAACGCGGCAATTGCGCGCGGGTGCTGGCCTGAAATGCCTTGCGCCCTGTGATGGAGGCATCGAAGCCCGCCAGCGCACCGGCCAGAGGGCGCACCTTGCGGATTTCGCAGCAACCGTCGGGATCGTAAGACCAGCGCAGGCCGCTTTCGTCCTTCTGCGCCAGTTCGGCTTCGTCCGGCGTCAGGTTGACCACATTGGTCAGCCCCAGCCGCGCGATCAGGGTATCGCGATAGGCCAGCGTTTCAGGGAAATGCTTGCCCGTTTCAAGGAACAGCACCGGCACATCGGGCGCAACCTGCGCGGCGAGATGCAGCAGCACCGCGCTTTCTGCACCGAAGCTGGAAACCATCGCCACGCGGCCCGCCACATCGTCGCGCAACACCGCTGCCAGCACGTCCAGCGCGGACTTGCCATCGAATGCGGCGTTCAGGCGCGCGGCATCGGCCTCGGTAAACCGGGGCGCGATGTCGATCGTGTCGCGGGTGCGGGGCGCTGTGTTACCCATGCCTTTTTTGCCAGATGGCCACGCGGCCGTCGCCAGTGGCCTGATAGACTTCGGGCCAGCGGTTGAAGGCTGCCTGCGCGTCCGCTTCATCCAGCGGCGCGCGCGGGGCAAAGGCATCGAACCCGCACCGCTTGAGGTGCGAAAGCTGGTCCACCAGCACATCGCCGATGGCGCGAAGTTCGCCGGTATAGCCGGCTTCGCGCAAGGTCCGCGCCGACGAATAGCCGCGCCCGTCGGTATGGGCAGGGAAGTTCACTTCCACCAGCTTGATCCGGTCCAGATGCGGCAGCAGCGCGCGCGCATCGTCGCCCGGTTCGATCCGCACGGCGGCGGCATTCGACTGGTCGAGGAACGAATCCACGGTGACGGCGGCGTGATCCACCGCTTCGTCGGTGCGGAAACGGAACTGGGTTTCAGGATCAACCATAGATCACCTCCTTGAACGGCTCCATGCCGATCCGGCGGTAGGTATCGAGGAAACGCTCATCATCCTGCCGCCGGGCCAGATAGAGGTCGGTCACGCGGCTGATCGCATCGACCACGCCATCTTCGTCAAAACCGGGGCCGGTGATCTTGCCCAGCGAGGTATCGTCACCTTCGCTGCCGCCCAGCAGCAGCTGGTAATTTTCGGTGCCCTTCTTGTCGACGCCCAGAATGCCGATGTGGCCGGCATGGTGGTGCCCGCAGGCATTGATGCAGCCGGAAATCTTCAGCTTCAGTTCGCCCAGCTGTTCGCCCTTGCCATCTTCGGCAAACCGGGCGCTGATCTTCTGCGCCACCGGGATCGAGCGGGCATTGGCAAGGCTGCAATAATCGAGGCCGGGGCAAGCGATGATATCGCCCACCTGATCCAGATTGGGCGTGCCGAGGCCCGCTGCTTCCAGTTGTTGCCACAGTTCGAACAGGCGGCGTTTTTCCACGTGCGGCAGGACGATGTTCTGCGCGTGGGTGACGCGGCATTCGTCGAGGCTGAATTCGCGCGTCAGATCGGCCATCAGGTGCATCTGCGCGGAAGTGGCATCGCCCGGGATGCCGCCGACCGGCTTCAGGCTGATCGTGGCGATGGTATAGCCTGCCTGCTTGTGCGCGTGGCAATTGGCACGCACCCAGCGGGCGAAACCGGCATTCGACAGGTCCAGATCGTCAGACAGGCCAGCCACGAAGCCGGGATCGGCGAAATAGGCGCTGATGCGTTCCAGTTCGGCCAGCGGCGGTTCAATGTTCTGGCTTTGCAGGTGGGCGAATTCTTCTTCCACCTGCCGC
>JBDLVD010000119.1:0-5603 GCA_039804965.1 Pseudomonadota bacterium | reverse complement strand
ACCAAGGTTCAGGCCCACCTGAATACGTTCAGACCGCTGCGAGGCGAAAGTCAGCGGGCGCTGGTCCACGCTGACGATACGGCCATTGAAATCGCGCACCACGCGGCCCGGAAAAGCAGCTTCGATCGTCGGCGTCAGCGTGGGGAAAGCCGCCGCAACATCGGAAGACCGGTTGCGGAAGTAATCGATCGAAAGATTGCCCTGTTGCACGATCGGCAGTTTGACCTGCATCCCGATCTTCCAGTCGCGCTGGCTTTGCGAAGGCAGCAGCGGATTGCCGCCGGTGGTCAGCGTGGCCAGCACGGTTTCGTTGCGCGAAAGGTCGAACACCGGGACATTGGGCGTATCGATCTGCGGATTGCCCAGTTGCGCCAGCGTCGGCGCAGTATCGCGGCCGATGTAACTGGCATTGAAGGTCAGGATCGAAGCCGGCGCCCAGGTGGTGCCGACCGTCCAGTTCTTCAACGTCCCGAAATCCGACAGGTGATCGACGCCCGCACTGAGGTTCAGCGACACGTCGCCCACGGCGGACAGCACGTTGTCGCGCACGCTGGTCAGCGGCACGGCCAGATTGATCCCGGCGCTCAGGTCGCCGCGCTGCAGGTTGGTGCGGATACCGGGATTGCGGGTGTCGTCGCTCCTGATCCGGGTCCAGTCGTATCCACTGTTCAGCGTCAGGGCCACCTGCCCGGCAGGCAGCAGCAGCGGGCGCCCCGTCACGGTGACAAGGCCGGTGGCCTTGTCCGACTGGCTGTTCGCCTGATCGAAACCTGCATCCGGCAATGCGGGCAACGGATCGGTCAGCCCCAGCGTCCCGGCCAGCGCGGCATCTTGCAGGCCGCTGGTCACCGCCCGCCGATCGATCAGGCTGGTGGCGCTGGCGTGGCTGCCGTCGACCGTTGTAGTCATCTGGAACGAACCGATCGGCATGTTCAGCGTACTGCCAGCCGACCATGTGGTGGTGCGCGAATCCACTTTCAGCGGATCGTCCTGACCAAAGGTGCGGAACCGGCTGTTGCCCGATCCATCCACCAGCGTCACGCTGTCCAGCCCTTGCAACCGCAGAGTATCTGCCCGGTCCACCGTGCCGTTGACGCTCAAGGCGCTGCCGTTGTCGGCCAGCCGGGTGGTCCAGTTGCCGGTCACGTTGAAGCCGGCGGAATCGGCCACCAGGCTGCGATAGTCACCCGTTGCCGGATCCCCGGCCACGGTGGAGGCGGTGGACTGCACCACGCCGCGTTCCGCTTCGGTCAGCGTGCTGGAATTGTTCCAGCTGGCATTGACGTTCAGCCTGCTAGGGCCGGTGATCTGGACATAGGTGGCCTCTGCCCCTTGGGTCGAATAGCCGCCCTGTGCGGGCTGGCCATATTTGCCTTCCAGTTCGCGGCTGGCGAAATTACGCTTCAGGATGAAGTTCACCACTCGCTGGTCGGGTGAATAGCCGTAACGCTGCGCGACTTCTTCCGGGAAGACTTCCACCTTCTGGATGGCTTCGGGTGGATAGGACCGCAGTTCGCGGAAGCTGGAAATGCGCGTGCCGTTGACCAGGATGACGGGGAAGCCGCCACCACGCCCGCGCCCACTGCCTGTCTGCGTACCCAGCGCGCTGACCAGTTCGGCCAGCGACCCGGCGCCATAGGCGGCAATATCGGCTTCGTTCAGTTCGAGGATCGGCGGCTGCGGCGCTTCCACCTGACCGTACAGCTTCTGCGCGATGACAAGGATTTCGTTCTCGGTGCTGTCCGCCGCCGGGGTATCGGCGCGCGGCGCCTGCTCAGCCTGCTGCGGCGCTGCGGCACCCGCCGCCGCGGCCGCTTGCACCGGCGCCGACATGGCCAGACCAGCAACCGATGCCAGTGCCAGTCCCAAGGTCAGTGTACTTTCGACGGTAATCTTGCGCAAAATCTCGATCCTTGGACAAAATCAACGATGCCCCCAGCCGGGCCTATTGCTTCGCTGGCACAGCGCGTTCAAGCCGCGTTGGGTAATAAAGTGTCGCAACCGTGACAGTCTTGCCTTGCCCCTTGCTGAAGGGCTTTCCGGCGGCAGCACGCTAGCAAGGCTTCCCTTTTTGCGCCTCGCCCGTTATGGGCCGCGCCCAAGACACACTCTGATATACGGATTTGAGACTGCATGGCCAAAGAAGAGCTCCTCGAAATGCGCGGCAAGGTAGTGGAACTGCTGCCTAACGCCATGTTCCGGGTCGAGCTGGAGAATGGCCACGAAGTGCTGGGCCACACTGCCGGCCGGATGCGCAAGAACCGCATCCGCGTGCTGGTGGGTGACGAAGTGCTGTGCGAACTGACCCCTTACGATCTGTCGAAGGCGCGCATCACCTACCGCTTCATGCCCGGTCGTGGTGGTCCGGGGCCGCAGTAAGCCTTGCGGCGCGTGCAGTTGCCCGTGCCTGCTTCCGGTTCCATGCCCACCCTCGTCCTTGCATCGGCCAGCCCGCGTCGGCGTGAACTGATCGCGCGGCTGGGGATAGAACCCGCGCGCATCAACCCCGCTGACATCGACGAAACGCCGCGCAAGGCCGAAGTGCCGCGCATCTATGCCGTGCGCATGGCCCGGGAAAAGGCGCTGGCCGCAGCTGATCCCGCCGCCCACGTGCTGGCCGGTGATACCGTGGTGGCCGTGGGCCGCCGCATCTTGCCCAAGGCAGAGGACGAAGCGACCGCGCGTGCATGTCTGCGCCTGCTGTCCGGCCGCCGCCACCGCGTGCTGTCCGCCATTGCAGTGCTGTCGCCCGAGGGCACGCTGCGCGAAAAACTGTCGGAAACGCAGGTCCGCTTCAAGAACCTGTCGGACGAGGAAATCCACGCCTACATCGCCGGCGGCGAATGGCACGGAAAGGCCGGTGGCTATGCCATTCAGGGCAGCGCCGAAGGGCTGATCGCATGGATCGGCGGCAGCCATTCGGGCGTGGTCGGCCTCCCCCTGTTCGAAACCCGCGCCTTGCTGAAAAGCGCAGGCTTTCCAATTGGCTGAATGGCTGATTGAACAGGGGATCGGCGAAGACCGCGCGATCCTGCTGGAAAATGGCGAGATCGCCGCCGCCCGGGTGCAATGGCCCGATGCCATCTGTTCAGGCATGATCGCCAGCGCCCGACTGCTTTCACGCCCCCGCGGGGCTACGCGCGGCACCGCGTTGCTGGCCAGCGGCGCCGAAGTGCTGGTGGATCGCCTGCCGGCCAGCGCGATCGAAGGCAGCACCCTGACGATCGAGATCACCCGCCCCGCGTTATCCGAAGGCACGCGCATCAAACGCGCGCAAGGCCGCGCCACCGACGCCGCGGCCCGCCCGGCCCCCAGTCTGGAGCAGCGGCTGGCCGCGGAAGGCCATCAGGCGCGCATCGTGCATCGGTTCCCCGAAGGCGATTGGGATGGGCTGATGGCCGAAGCCTTCGCGCGTGAGGCGGCCTTCACCGGCGGAGCGCTGGTGTTCAGCCCCACCCCCGCGATGCTGCTGGTCGATGTGGATGGCACCCTGTCCCCCGCCTCACTGGCGTTGGCCGCCGTACGCCCGCTGGCAGACGCGCTGCGCCGGTTCGACATCGGCGGCTCCATCGGCATCGATTTCCCCACCCTCGCCGCCAAGGATGACCGTCGCGCCGTGGATACGGCGCTGACGGCGGCCTTGGCTGGCTGGCCACACGAACAGACCGCGATGAACGGTTTCGGTTTTATCCAGTTGGTTGCACGGCTGGAACGGCCATCGTTGCTGCATCTGGCCGCCCATCGCACCGCCGCCGCTGCATGGCGGCAGGTGCTGCGCCGGGCAGAAGCGCTGGAAGGTGCAGGCGCGATAGAACTGGTGATAAATCCGGTGCTGGACCGCGAAGCGGACACCGCGATGATCGCCGAACTGGCGCGCCGCACGGGCCGCGAAGTGCGGCTGCGTCGCGACCCGGCCCTTGCGCCCGAAGCGCCCCACGCCCAGATGGTGCCGCGATGACCAACCGCCCCTGCCCGATGTGCAAGAAGGCCCGCAGCGAAGAATTCGCGCCCTTCTGTTCCAGCCGCTGCCGCGATCGCGATCTCAACCAGTGGCTCAGCGATGGCTATGCCGTGCCCGGTCCGCCGGCCACGCCCGAACAGCTGATCGAAGGCATGACGGGCCGCAGTTCCGACCCTGATTGATTTCCGCCTGAATACCCCTTGCCAAGCGCGCGCGCCTTCGCCATAGGCGCGCTTCCCAACCGGTCGGCACCCAATTTTGTGGTGTTCCGAACGGCCACGACAGTGGCATGCCCGAGTAGCTCAGTTGGTAGAGCATGCGATTGAAAATCGCAGTGTCGGTGGTTCGAATCCGCCCTCGGGCACCATTCCCCTCTTGTTTTGAAACAAGAACGCAAATGGTGGCGCCTGCACCATCTCCCCCGCTGTTCATGACCTTCGTATATGCGCACAAGCGATCGCTACGCGTGAGCTGGGCGCGCGGTCGTCTGCCGTGCCGGGCGCTGACGGCAACCGGCGACGGGCTGTCTATCGCAGCTTTCAGGCGACCGTAGCGAGCAGCATCTCGTGCTTCTGGGCCACTTCGAGAATGGCGATCTGGCGCAATTGCCACGCCAGATCGGGGGCCTTTACGCGGGAGGAAAAGTGGCCGGAAATCTTCACCACGATCCCTTGTGCAGTGATGGAATCGATTTCCACCCGCGCCGTGCTGGTCACCGTTTCCTCGTCAGATGCCAGCAAGGCGCGCATGTCCTCCATGAACAGGTGCAGCCTGCTTGCAGGCGTGTTTGCATCAAACGGCAATTCCAGCGCGAACTGATGCTGTCCGACCCCGAGATTGCGGATCATCATGTTGCAGAACTGAGAATTGGTCAGGGTCAGCAGAGTGCCGTCGCTGAGGCGGATGGAGGTGGACCGGATACCGATTTCCTCCACGACGCCGCGATAGCCTTCGAACTCGCATTCGTCACCGACCCGAGCGGGTTGATCCACGAACAGGATCACCCCGGCAATCAGGTTTTCCGCCGTCGGTTGGGCAGCCAGCGCCAAGGCCAGACCACCCACACCAAGGCCCGCCACGATACCGTAAAGCGGCACACCGATCTGTTCGAGCCCGCGCGCGATGACGATCCCGGTCAGGATGACGCCAAGAAAACGGATGCTCAGGCGCAGCACCGCTGCCTTGATCGAATCGTTCTTGCAGAAACGCTGCGGCGCGTGATGGGACAGCCAGGCTGTCGCGACCACAATGAACCACGCCCAAGCCGCGTAACCCACGCTTTCCAGAGCAGTGCGGACAAACCAGTCGGTATCCTCGCTCATGTGCAGGGTGCCCACCAGGCGGGCCGTCAGGAATGACATTGCACGCAGGATCACAACCGGAAACCCCGCGACCAGCAGTTGGGCGAATGCACCGGTTGCACCCACCCGGCGGACGGCAACGAACGCCAGCAGCGTGAAGGCCGTTGCGGCGGAAAGGACGGCCAGCAGGGCAATCCAGCACCAGATCGCATTTCCGCCTATCATCTTCAGCAAAACAGCCGGGAGCCTGTCCACGACCGGCTTCAGCGCCGTGGGCTGCAAACCGCCCAGGTTGGCTTCGATGATGCCATAACTGTCGCCCCCGTTCCCCCATTCCGGAG
>JBDLVD010000118.1:0-5646 GCA_039804965.1 Pseudomonadota bacterium | reverse complement strand
GCCACCGCACAGAACCGTTCGCGCACGGGGGGCAGCGCGAAATAGTTGTAGACCTGCGTCATGTAGACATCGCGCTGGTTGCGATAGGTGCCGGCGCCAAACCGGTCGCGGAATTCGGCTTCCACCGCCTTGTTCGCCGCAGCCAGCTTGCGGTCCTGCTTGGTCAGCAACTGCTTGTAGGCTTGCAGGATCGACGCGTGCTGCGGTTCAAGGCAATTGAGCGCCGCCACGTTGAGGCCCGACCGCAGGTTCCACGTCGTGCCCGCGGAACTGAGATGCGCGTTGACCGACAGGCGGACGCCATCAGGGCCGAGCGGCGGCACCGGCGTGGTTGCCGATGCACCATCGGGCGGCGTCGGGCGTGCAGGGATCGGCGCGGGCTTTGCCACCACCGGCGGCGGAGGCGGCGGCGGGGGTGGTGGGGTGACGCAGGCCGACAGCAGGCCAAACGCCATCATCGTGGCCAGCCGCAGCGAACCCTTTGCAACCATGCGCGACATCCGTCCTCACCCTTCCATGCGATCCCGGCGGCGATAGCATCGCCACCATTCACCCCGATGCACGGACACCCTACGCATTTTCGCGGACAAAGAAAATGCCCGGGACGCCATCTGGCGCCCCGGGCACAACGATTTCAGTTCCCTGCCGGCAAGGCAGGGGGAGCGACAGGATCAGTCGCGCTGGCCCAGGAAGCTGAGCAGGAACTGGAACATGTTGATGAAATCCAGATACAGCGTCAGCGCACCCATAACCACGGCCTTGCCGGCAGATTCGGTGCCGCGCACATAATCGTACTGCCGCTTCAGCGACTGGGTGTCATAGGCTGTCAGGCCGGCGAAGATCAGCACGCCCAGCGCGCTGATCACCCACATCAGACCCGGCGATTGCAGCCACATGTTCAGCAGGCTGGCAATCACCAGGCCGACCACGCCCATGATCAGGAACGTGCCGAAACCCGACAGGTTCTTCTGCGTGGTGTAACCGAACAGGCTGAGACCCGCAAAAGCGCCCGCCGTGGCGAAGAACGTCACCGCGATGGAAGCCCCGGTGTAAACGAGGAAGATCGTCGACAGCGACAGGCCCATCAGGGCGGCAAAGCCCCAGAACATCAACTGCAGCGTGCCGGTCGAAAACTTGCCCTGGCCAAAGCTCATCGCGAACACGATCGCCAGCGGCGAAAGCATGATGATCCACGCCAGCGGCCCGCCGCCGACGAACACCTGTGCCGCCATGCCGGAACCGGCAAACAGCAGCGCGACGAGGCCGCTGAGCAGCACGCCCGAAGCCATGTAATTGTAAATCGACAACATGTGGCGGCGCAGGCCCGCGTCATAGATGGTGGCACTGCCACCCTGCGCGAAGCCCGGTGCCGCATCGAATCCCGTGCCGTTGGGCCGGGGTTCGTTCCAGTTAGCCATGTGCAAACTCCATTCCGGCGCCGAGCAACGACAAGCCGGTGGAGCGAATATCGGAACATTGCCGTCCGATTTCAAGTTAAACCGGACAAGCAGGAGGCCAACTGCTTAGCCGCGCGCGCGGGCCTCTGCCGCCATTTCCGCACTGCGATCACGGGCGGCGCGCAAGGTCGCCTCGGCCAACCGCAGCATGGCATCGCCGGCGTCCATCACGTCCAGCCCGGCCTGTGTCGTGCCACCGGGGCTGGCGACGCGGCGCGCCAGTTCACCCGGATCGTGCGGGCTGGCGGCAGCCAGTGCCGCCGCCCCTTCCACCATCGACAGCGCCAGCCGCCCGGCCTTGTCCTGCGGCAGACCAAGATCTGCTGCCGCGCGGCCCAATGCGTCGATGAAGCGATAGACAAAGGCCGGGCCTGATCCGGCCAGCGCGGTGACCAGATCGAATTCGTCTTCCGCCACCCATTCCGGCGTGCCGAGCGGGTCGAGCAAGGTGATGACGCCATCGCGCCCGGCTTCGTCCAGCCCCTGCTGGGCCAGCGCCATCGGCGATTTTCCCAGTGCCGCGGCGAGGTTGGGCATCAGCCGCACCAACGCACCGGCCGCGGGGAAATGCTGGCGCAGCACGGCCAGTTCCACCCCGGCCAGCACGGAAACCAGCGTGGTGCCACTGCCCACCAGCGGGGCGAGTGCCGGCACGACCTGCCCCAGAATCTGCGGCTTTACCCCCAGCAGGACCACGTCGAAAGCCTCGCTAGCCGGGGCCGACAGCACGTGCCGGACACCGGCGGGCAATTCACGCGGGGAAGGATCGGCAACGGTGAAACGCGCGGGATCGAACCCGGCAGCCAGCCAACCTTGCAGCATGGCACCCGCCATATTGCCGCAACCGATGAAAAGGATCGTATCAAAAGCCATGCGCGCCCTGTGCCGCAGCGCGCAGGCCAAGTCCATGCCGCGATGAGCCCGTGTCAGGGTCGGGCCTCAGGCTTCGGCTCAGGCTTCTCCGGCGGCGTCCACCAGTGCGGCGGCCAGCGCGTCCTTTGGCGGCTTGTCGCCCCACAGCACGAACTGGAACGCGGGGTAGAACCGGTCGAATTCCGATACCGCATTATCGACCGCCATCTGCGCCATCGACAGGCTCAGCACGCCATCGTCCAGCATCAGCCCGTGGCGATACAGCAGCACCCCGCCTTGCGACCAGACATCGAAATGGCCCAGCCAGATCTGTTCGTTGACCAGCGCCAGCAGTTCGTAAGTCGGCTTCAGCTTGTTTTCCGGTACCCGCGTTTCCGGCAGGCACAGCAATTGCAGCACCTGATCTTCCGCGCGCCAGATGCAGCGCAACTGATAGGTGGTCCAGCTGCCCTGGATTTCGCCGCAGATCTCGTCTTCGTTGACGAATTCGCAGGGCCAGCCATGCGCTTCGAACAACTGCGCAAGCATCTCGACGGGCGCGGCGTCGTCATTTTCCTCGATCGGCTCGCGCCCGGTGTTCATCTGGATTCGCCCGTTCTTTACTAGGTGTTCACCATGCTGTGCGCGGCGGCCCGGCGGCAATGCGCTCGTTCATCAGCGCTGGGCATAACCGCACAAGCCTGTTGGCAAACTGTGTAAAACCGGTGGAGCGCAAAAGCTCCCGTCCCTTATTTGAGCGGTTTTACCTCTTCGCCTTCGTCGCTGGTGAAACGGAAGGCGTCCATCTTCTTGTCCTTGAGCTTGCCGACGAAGCGCTCCGCCTCCGCCGCCGAGCCGAACGGACCGACCACCATACGGTTGGTCTGCCCCCAATCGGCATATTGCGGCTGGTATTTGTCGAGCAGGCCGTTGGCGTCGTGCTTCAGCCGCTTCCATGTGAAGCCCAGTGCGCCGATGTTGCGCCCGGTGCCGATCTGCGCCCAATGACGGCTGGGAATGACCGGCTTGGGCACGGGCTTGGGCGCCGGCTTCACGGCAGGCTTGGCCCCGGCAGCCGGTTTGCCAGCAGCGGCAGCAGGATCGACTTTGACCGGTGCGCCTTCGCGACGGGGCTGGAAGGTCGCCATGTTGACCGCCCCATCCGCCACGTGGGCCGGTGCAGCAGTGGTAAAATCGGCAAAGGCCAGCGCCAGATCCCGCGGCGCAGGCGGCCGGGCAGCGGGCAACGATGCCGCCGGGGCAGCAACGGAGGGCTCAGCTGCCGCAGCGGGCGCAGATGCCGCAGGTGTCGCGTTGGCAGGCACCACCACGGCAACCGGTGCCGCCGGGGCGGCTGTCGATGGCGCGACAGGTGTCGCCACGATCGCCGCAGCGACCGGGGGCGCGCTGGGCACGGGGGTGAGGTGGGGTGTAGCGGCCAAAGCGGATGCCGGAGCAACCACTGAAGCAGCCACCGGCGCAGCAATCGCAGTTCGCACCGGCGTAGCGGCGGCGAGCACCGTGGCGGGCGAAGGCGCCGCGACGGGCGAAGGCGCCGCGACGGGGGCGGGCTTAGCGACGGTTGGGGCCGCCGTGGTCGCTGCTGCCGACGGCTGGTTGCGCGACGAGGAAAGTCCGCGCAGCCAGCCGTGCGATGTCGATCGGGGCTGGTCCGCGCTGGCCAGTTGCTGGCCCGCGCCCTTGGCTGCTGCGAGCTGCGTGGTCGGCGTGGCGACAGGCGTTGCCGCCGCGCTGAGGGCTGCGATTTCCGCCCCGTCCTTGCCGATATCGTCTGCCCGCGGGAAATGGCCGAGGTTGGAAGCCGCCGCCTGCTGCGCCCGCGTCAGCCGCGGCATGAAGCGCAAATAGGGCGCAAGCCGGCTGGAGATGCGGCCGGGCAGCATCGTTTCAGCAATCGACACCGCTTCATCCGATTTGCCCGCGATCGCCAAGGCGAATGCGCGGGTGCGGAATGCGGCAAGATCGCTGCGTTGCAGCAGGGGCAGCAAGGTTGCCTCCGCCGCTTTTTCATTGCCGCTGATCGCCTGGCTCAACGCCAGCCGCAGGGTAATCGCGTCATCACCCTTCGCCGTCAGAGCGCGGGCATAATCCTGCTGCGCCCGGCGGTTGTCACCCACCAGATCGTAAGCCAGCCCGCGATCACCGAGGAAGGAAACCATCTGCCCGCCGGCATTTTCGGCTTCGGCATAAAGGCGCAGGGCTTCGACCGGCTGTTCCTGCCGCACCAGCACGCTGGCCATGCCTGCCTTGACCTGCGCGTTGGTGGAATCGATGGCGCGCGCGCGTTTGAAGAAACCTTCCGCCGCGGCCACGTCGTCCACCGCCAGCGACGCCTCGCCCGCTTCGGCCAGCAGCGTCAGCGATCCGGGCTCGTGCGCCAGCGCCCGCAGCACTTCGGACAGGTGCGCGGCATCGGGATCGGCCACGGGCTGGACCACCGCCTGCGCGGCGGCTGGCGTAACCAGCACGCACGGAGCCAGCGCCAGCACCGCCCCGCCGATCCACAAATTGCGCCTGAGCTTCATGCCGTGCCGGTGATCCCTGCGCGGCCCGCCTCCACCCACCGGGCGGAGGCACCGCGTCATGCCTTACTGGTTGTTCTGGCGACCAAGGAAACGCGGAATGCGCAGCGACGAACCGCCATCTGCATCATCATCGTCCCCGTCATCGGCAGCGGCGCTGCCGCGCGACAGGTTGGCCATCCGTTCGAACAGCGTGCTGCCCCCGGAACTGGCCGGGCGAGCCGGTGCAGCCGGTGCCGGATCAGCCGCCGGCTGATCCGCGCCTTCGCCCAGAATCTGGCGACGACGACCACCCTGCACGGGCGCATCGTCTTCCGCCAGACGGCTGGCGTTGAGCAGAAGTTCATCCTGCTGCGGTTCGGCAGCGGCTTCTTCGGTCAGGTCCAGTCCGTCGAAATCGGACACGGTTTCTGCCGCGGCAGCCGGTTCGCCATAGGGCGCAGCCGCCTGGGCGGTATCGGTGGCAGCGAAAGCCGGTTCCGCTTCAGCCGGTTCTGCTTCGGCGGCAGGAGCCATCGACGGCGCGGAGAAATCGGACACCGCAGGCTGTTCGTCCGCCAGCGAGCCGAAGCCCGGGGTGACGGCATCCTGTGCGCGTTCCGCTTCGGTCGGCACCGGCAGCGCCGGCTTCTTCGGCCCGCGCGAGGCACCGAGGTTGAGCGGCTGGCTGGCCGAATAGGCCTGTTCCGCCGACTGTTCGATGCCGGTGGCGACCACGCTGACGCGGATCTTGCCGTCCAGATCGGGGTTGAAGGCCGAACCCCAGATGATGTTCGCTTCGGGATCGACCAGTT
>JBDLVD010000117.1:0-5661 GCA_039804965.1 Pseudomonadota bacterium | reverse complement strand
AGTTTACCCACGCCTATGCCAACAGCGCGGTCTGCACGGCTACCCGTGTGGCGCTGATCACCGGACGGTATCAGTATCGGCTGCCGATCGGCTTGCAGGAACCGCTCGGCATTCAGGACGTGGGCCTGCCGCCCGAACATCCGACGATTGCATCGCTCCTGAAGGCGGCGGGCTATGCCACCACACTGGTGGGCAAATGGCACATGGGCTCGTTGCCGAAATACGGGCCGCAGCAAAGCGGGTATGACGAATTCTGGGGCCTGCGCGGCGGGGGGATCGATTATTTCGCCCATGCGCTGACCGGTGGGCCGGACCTGTGGGACGGGCCGACCAAGATCGAACAGGCCGGCTATACCACCGATCTGATCGCGGATCGCACGATGCTGACGCTGGAACGGCGCAAGGCTGACGGCAAGCCCTTCTTCATCAGCCTGCATTTCACCGCGCCGCACTGGCCATGGGAAGCCAATGACGAGGAGGGGCTCGCCGAAAGCGAGCATATTGCCAAGTCGAAGGATCCTGCGGCCTATTTCCACTACGATGGCGGCAGCATGGCGACTTACGCCAAGATGATGCAGTCGCTGGATGCCAATATCGGCCGCGTGCTGGCCAAGCTGTCCGAACTGGAAATGGACCGCGATACAATCGTGGTTTTCACCAGCGACAATGGCGGCGAACGGTTTTCCGAAACGTGGCCGTTCACCGGCAAGAAGACCGAACTGCTCGAAGGCGGCTTGCGGATTCCGGCGCTGGTGCGCTGGCCGGGCGTGGTGGAGGCGGGTTCCACCAGTGCCGTGCCGATCATGTCGATGGACTGGTTGCCGACCTTCCTTGCCGCGGCGGGCGCGCGGCCGGACAAGGCCTTCCCGTCGGACGGGGCCGACATCACCCCGGTGCTGATGGGACGGAGCCTGCCCGAACGCACGTTCTTCTGGCGCTTTGGCCACAAGCATCAGCGCGCCGTGCTGCGGGGCAATACCAAGTACCTGAAGATCAACGACAACGAATTCCTGTTCGATGTCGCCGCCGATCCGTTGGAACGGGCCAACCTGAAAGACCGCCGGCCGGCCGATTTCGCTGCGCTGAAGGCAGCGTGGGAAAAGTGGGACGCAACGATGCTGCACGATCCCAAGGCCCCCAGTGCCGGCAATACGCCCGATCATTGGGCCGATCATTTCGGGCCTGGCAGCTGACGCGGAATCGCACTTTTTCCGGGCAAAAACGATTGCCGGGGCACAAGCCTGCGCGAACTTGGTGACTTTGTCCGAAAATGCGCTATGTGCCTCTGGCAACCGGTCGTGGCCTCTGTATAAGGGAGGGGAACACGGCAAATGTGCTGGAAATGAGGAGTCACCTGAATGAGCCTTCGCAGTCTCGCCCAAGGTCTGGGTTTGCGCGTCTCGTCGGCTGCGGCGGTCGCCGTTGCTGCGTCCCTGCTCACCGCCGCGCCCGCCGCGGCACAGGCCATACCGGCCGATCTGACCACCATGCCGCCGGTCCCGACCGACTATCAGCCCAAGCGCACTGCATGGGGCGATCCTGATCTGCGCGGCACATGGCCGATCGACAACATTGCCAGCCTGCCGATGAATCGCCCGGCCAGCTTCGGCAACCGTTTCTGGCTGACGGACGAAGAAAACACCGCCCGTCTGGCTCAGGCTGCCCGTTCGGAACAGGCCTATGCCGCTGAAGACAAGAGCGGCAAGATGGGCATGGGCCACTGGGTGGAATCCGACGCTTCGGGCCGCCGCACCTCGCTGCTGATCTCGCCCGCCAACGGCCAGCTGCCGCCGCTGACCGAAAAGGCGCAGGCGCTGTACAAGGCCGGTCGTTCCAGCTGGACGCCGAACACCAAGTATAACTGGGTTACCGATTTCGACAGTTGGGATCGCTGCGTGTCGCGCGGCTTCCCGGCATCCATGCTGCCGTTCCGTTACAACAACGGCATCCGCGTGTTCCAGGCTCCGGGTTACGCGGTGATCCAGCTGGAAATGCTCGGCACCCGCGTGATCCCGATCGGCACCGGCAGTGCATGGCCCAAGGGCGTCGAAGCGTGGCTGGGCCGCAGCGTCGGCCACTGGGAAGGCACCACATTGGTGATCGAAACCACCAACGTGAAGACGGGTGACAGCGCCGCGACCGATGCCAGCAAGCGCAACGGTTCGCCGCTGAACATGGCCACCTTCGGCGTGCCGCCGTTCAACGTCATCCCGACCAGCGATCAGGCCAAGACGGTTGAACGGCTGACGCCGACCGGCCCGAACTCGATCGTCTACGAAGTGACCTATTCCGATCCGGAAGTGTTCACCGCCCCGTGGACGGCGCGTCTCGACTGGACCCGCAACGAAAAGTACGAATTCTACGAATATGCATGCCACGAAGGTGACGTGCAGGTTCGCAACTACATCTCCTCCTCGCGCGCTGGCACCATGCCTGTGCATCAGGAAGAAAAGTAAGCTTCCGACCCTTCGGGGCATCGAACAGGACGGGCCCGGCGCAGATGCGCCGGGCCCGTTTTCGTATGCGCGGACAGCTCGCGCTGTTCGGCTGGCTTCCCTTGGCCCGGGCAGCGGCCTAGTCTCGGCCGCGAACATCGCCAGGAGAGTGCATTGAGCGAAGCCGATCTGCCCGAAGGGGCAAAATCCGATCTGGGTGACAGCAAGTTCTATCGCGCGAAGCAGGAAGCGGCCTTTGTCGAATCCACGGCGCTTCGCACCCCGCAAACCGAACATCCGGCCTATCGGCTGGCCTTCCGCGATGTCGATTTCCTGCTGCGTGACGATCTGCGCCCGGTGCGGTTCCAGCTGGAACTGCTGAAGCCGGAACTGCTGCTGGACGAAGCCCGCGTCGGGTCCACGCTGGTGATGTACGGTTCAGCCCGCATTCCCCCGCCCGAAGCGGTGGAAACCGCGCTGGATGGGGCGAAAGACCTGCCCGACGATCAACGCCGCGTGGTCGAACGGCTGGCGGAAAAGGCCAAGTATTACGAACAGGCATACCGGCTGGCCCGGATCGCTGGCGAAAAGTCGATCGTCGAACATGGCCAGCGGCAATTCGTCGTCTGTTCGGGCGGCGGGCCGTCGATCATGGAAGCAGCGAACAAGGGCGCATCGGACGCCGGGGCGGAATCAATCGGGCTGAACATTGTCCTGCCGCACGAACAGGCGCCCAATCCCTACGTCACGCCGTACCTGTCGTTCCAGTTCCACTACTTCGCGCTGCGCAAGATGCATTTCCTGCTGCGAGCCAAGGCGGTGGCGGTGTTCCCCGGCGGGTTCGGCACTTTCGACGAGATGTTCGAACTGCTGACCCTGATCCAGACCGGCAAGATGAAGCCGATCCCGGTGCTGCTGTTCGGCAAGGAATTCTGGACCCGCGTGATCGATTTTGCCGCGCTGGCCCGCGAAGGGGTGATCTCTCCCGCCGATCTCGATCTCATCACGTGGTGCGAAACCGCCGAAGAAGCATGGGACGCGATTACCGATTTCTACAAGTTCGGCCCCGCCACGCCGGAGTTCTGACCGCAAGGCGGGTGGCGATTTACCGCACCGCCTGATGCCCCATCGGCCCGCTGCCCGCGCCAAGGTCCGGCGCGGCCAGCAGGGCGGCGCGGACGAAATCGCGGGCACCGAAAATCGCCTGTTCCAGCGGCTGGCCTTTGCCGAGCAAGGTGGCAATGGCGCTGGACAGGGTGCAGCCGGTGCCATGGGTGTGGCGTGTCGCGATGCGGGGGGCTTCCCAGACGCGGTCGGCTTGGCCGGGGCGGATCAGCACGTCGCGCACCAGCGGCCCATCGGCATCGCCGCCCTTGGCAAGGCAGGCAATGCCGCGATCCAGCATGGCCGCAGCGCCGCCCAGCGCCTGCAATTCCGGCACGTTGGGCGTGGTCAGGGTGGCCAGCGCCATCAACCGTTCGAAAGCGGCAATTGTTTCCGCGTCGGCCAGCACGGCGCCGCTGGTTGCGATCATCACGGGATCGAACACCACCGGCAGGTCCAGCCCTTCCAGCCTGTCGGCCACGGCATGGGCGATCGCGGCGGAACCGAGCATCCCGATCTTCACCGCGTCCACGCCGATATCGGACAGGCAGGCGTCGATCTGCGCGACGATCATCTGCGGGGGCAGTGCCTCCACCGCGGTGACGCCCAGCGTGTTCTGCGCGGTGATCGCGGTGATCGCGGTCATCGCATAACCGCCCAGCATCGTGATCGTCTTGATATCGGCCTGAATGCCCGCGCCGCCAGAACTGTCGGAACCGGCGATCGACAGGATGCGTGCGGGCCGGGTCACGCGGCCTTGTACCGCCGCACCGTGGACGGCGGGTGCGCCGCGTGGTGTTTCTTCGCGCGCGTCGGCCGGTCCAGCAATTCGCCGCCGCAATTGGGGCAGCGTTCGTCCAGATCGTCTGCACATTCGGCGCAGAACGTGCATTCGAAGCTGCAGATGAACGCGCCGGGCGCTTCGGCCGGAAGATCCGTGCCGCAGCTTTCGCAATCGGGGCGCATTTCCAGGCTCACAGCGCGGCCTTTACCGCATCGCAGATGTCATCCACCACGCGGGTGACCAGCCCGGCATCGTCGCCTTCGGCCATCACGCGGATCTTGGGTTCGGTGCCGCTCTTGCGGATCACCAGACGCCCGCTGCCGGCCAGCACCGCTTCGGCATCGGCGATGGTCGCCATCACCGTGGGATCAGCCAGCGGATCGCCGCCGGAATAGACGACGTTCTTCAGCAATTGCGGCACGGGATCGAACAGGTGCAGCAGCTCGCTCGCCGGTTTTCCAGTCCGCACCAGTGCCGCCAGCACGTGCAGCGCGGCAATGCAGCCATCGCCGGTGGTGGCATGATCGAGCAGGATCATGTGGCCCGACTGTTCGCCGCCCACGTTGTATCCGCCGCTGCGCATCGCTTCCAGCACGTGGCGGTCCCCCACCTTGGTCCTCACCAGTTCCAGCCCGTGGCCGTTGAGCAGCCGTTCCAGCCCCAGGTTGGACATCACCGTGGCCACCACGCCGCCACCGGTCAGCACGCCGCGCTGGTGCATCCGCGTGCCGATCAGCGCCATGATTTGGTCACCGTCGACCTCGTGGCCCTTTTCATCGATCACGATCAGCCGGTCGGCATCGCCATCCAGCGCGATGCCGATATCCGCGCCTTCGGCCAGCACGCGCGCCTTCAGGGCATCGAGTGAAGTGGAACCGACGCCATCGTTGATATTGGTGCCGTTGGGGGTGACGCCCATCGCGATCACGTCCGCGCCCAGTTCCCAGATGGCGGTGGGGGCGACATTGTAGGCCGCACCGTGGGCGCAATCGACCACGATCTTCATCCCGTCGAACCGGATGGAACTGGGCAGGCTCTGCTTGATGGCGTGGATGTACCGCCCGCGCGAATCCTCGATCCGGCGGGCGCGGCCGATCGCTTCGCCCACGGCCAGATCCTGTTCTTCGCCCATCGCCCGTTCGATGGCGATTTCGTCTTCATCCGACAGCTTGAAACCATCGGGGCCGAACAGCTTGATGCCGTTGTCGGCATAAGGGTTGTGGCTGGCCGAAATCATCACGCCCAGATCGGCGCGCATTTCGCGCGTCAGCAGGGCCACGGCCGGGGTTGGCAGCGGCCCGGTCATGATCACGTCCATGCCCACGCTGGTGAAGCCGG
>JBDLVD010000116.1:0-5813 GCA_039804965.1 Pseudomonadota bacterium | reverse complement strand
AGCCGGAAAGGCGTTCGATGATGTAGGTCGAATAGCCGACCTTGCCCAGTTCGCCATCGGACACGATGGAAACGCCCGCAGCCACCTGATCCTGCACCGCCTGATCGATGGCGGCCTGCACCAGCCGGTCGAATTCCGCTTCATCGTAAGGTTCACCCTTGTCGCGCGCCAGCAGCACCGGAACCAGTTCCGGGCCGCGGGGAAGGCTGCCGACATGGGTGGTCTTGATCATGAAAACGTCCTCTTGAAATGCAGAGGCGTTATTTCAGATATGCGAAAATGACGCAAGTGCGAAAAGGCGGTGACATAGCCTGCGCGGCTATGCTGCCGCCTTTCGCCGCGCACCGTTCAGCCAGCCAGTTCCGTTAACCGGTTCAGGGAACCAGCGCGCAGCCCACGCTGGCGATCTTCCCGTCCTGCAGGTGGTAGTGAATATATTGCCGCATTTCCTGCACTTCGCCTTTCGCGATCGGGAAGAACTGCGCCATCCCGTTGGCGTCCAGCGCCTCGCGCGTCAGGTCTTGCGTGGCCTCGATGCGGACGATGCCTTCCACCGCGCACAGATCGGTGCTGACGGCGATGCGTTCGACAGTCACCGTTTCCACCACGTACTGGTGCAGGAAGCCGTAAAAATCGCGCAATTGCTGGCGGGTGGTGATCTCTATGCCGAAAAACGCCATCCGCGGCGCGGGGCCGTAAAAATCGAACACCGCATCGTAATTGCGGGCGTTGAAGGCATCGGCATAACGCTGGTAATCGCCCGGCGCGGTAATGGTGGACATGATCGGCTCTCCCTCGTCTTGCCAGCAATCCTAACGACCGTTACCAATGCGGCAAGTGCCCCGATCACGAGGCGGGGCAATTCACAAGACGGGCGGCGGGAGCTGGAATGGCCGAGTTCGATTATATTGTCGTGGGTGCAGGCAGCGCCGGGTGCGTGGTGGCCGCGCGGTTGAGCGAAGATCCCGCCAACAACGTGCTGGTGCTGGAAGCAGGCGGGGAAGACAGCCACCCTTACCTGAAGATGCCGCTCGCCTTCCTGAAGGCCATGCCTGATCCGCGCTTCAACTGGACGTACTGGACCGAAGCGGAACCGCATCTGGACGGGCGGCGGATGCCGCTGCCGCGCGGGCGCGTCGTGGGCGGGTCCGGGTCCATCAACGGCATGTTCGCCATGCGTGGCCATCCCGCCGATTACGACCAGTGGGCGCAGATGGGGGCCAAGGGCTGGTCTTTTGCCGACGTCCTTCCCTATTTCCGCAAGTCCGAAAGCAGCTGGCGTGGGGACGGCGACTATCACGGTGCGGATGGGCCGATCGCCGTGCGGCCGATCGATTCCCCCTATCTGCTGCATGACCAGATGATGGCCACCGCCAAGGCTGCCGGGTTCGACACCACGGACGATCTGGCTGGTGCCAACCCCGAAGGTTTTGCTCGCGGTGAACAGACGGTGGACGCGCGCGGCCGCCGGGTCAGCGGGGCAACCGCATACCTGCGCCCGGCCATGGCGCGCCGCAATCTGGAGGTCCGCTCGGGCGTGATGGTCCGCCGCGTGGTGTTCGAAGGCAAGCGTTGCGTGGGCGTGGAAATCGATGGTGCGGACGGCCCGCGCGTGATCCGCGCTCGGCGCGAAGTGATCCTTTCGGGCGGCAGTTACAATTCGCCGCAGTTGCTGATGCTGTCGGGCATCGGCCCGGCAAAGCACCTGAAATCGCACGGCATCGAAGTGCTGCACGACAGCCCGGGCGTGGGCCGCAATTTGCAGGAACACCCCTGTGCCAGCCTGGAATTCAACGCCGCCAGCCCCGTCACCTTCATCAACCAGCTGCGGATGGACAAGATCGCCATGAACGCGGTGCGCTGGGCACTGACCGGCAAGGGCCCGATGGCGACGCAGGTCAACAGCTGCAACGTGGTGATCCGCACCGCCGACCATCTGGAACGTCCCGATCTGCAGATCATGGTCAACCCGATCCGCTTCGATGCCCACCCATGGTTCCCCGGCATTAAGGCGCAGCAGGAACACGTGTTCTGGGCAGGCGTGGTGCAATTGCACCCCGACAGCCGCGGCTGGGTGGAGCTGAAAAGCGCCGATCCGCGCGATATCGCCTCGGTCACGCTCAATATCCTTTCGGAAGAAAGCGACCGTGAACAGATGCGCCGCGCTTTCCGCACGACGCGCAAGATCTACAACACCGCGCCGATGGCGGACCTGATTACCGGTGAACGCACCCCCGGCGTGCAGGTGGAAAGCGATGATGAACTGGACGCCTTCATCCGCGCCAGTTGCTATGTCGCACAGCATCCCACCAGCACCTGTGCGATGGGCATGGGCAAGCGCAGCGTGGTCGACAACGAACTGCGCGTGATCGGCGTGGAAGGGCTGCGCGTGGCGGACTGTTCGGTCATGCCCACCGTGCCGGGCGGCAACACCAACCTGCCCGCCTTCATGCTGGGCGAAAAGGCGGCGGACCTGATCCGTGGTCGCACGCTGGCCCCGGCGGAACTGCCTGCCCGGGCCGTGGCATGAGCCGTACGCCGCAGGAAGAAGCCAATCTGGCGCTGGTGCTGGACATGTTCGCCCATGTGCTGAACCCGATGGATTCAGCCGCGGTCGATCGGTTCATCGCGCCCGGATACCTGCAGCACAACCAGATGGCGGAACCCGGGCGCGAAGGGCTGAAGAAGTTCCTCGACATGATCCGTGGGCAGACGCCGCAGGCGGTGCATGATGTGAAACGCGCCTTTGTCGATGGCGATCACGTGACGGTGCATTACAACGTGCGCCGCTGGCCGGGCGATCTGGGCTGGGCGGTGATGGATATCTTCCGCATCGAAAACGGCCTGATCGCGGAACATTGGGACGTGATGCAGGACGTGGTCGAAGGTGGGCCGAACCCCGCTTCGCCGTTCTGACAAGACTTCAGGGAGAGACAGATGCGTTTCAAGGACAAGATCGTCCTGGTCATGGGCGGGAACAGCGGCATGGGGCTGGCCACCGCGCAGGCCTTTGCCGCCGAAGGGGCGAAAGTGCACCTGACTGGCCGTAACCAGCAGACCATCGATGCCGCCGTGGCCACCATTCCCGGCAGCACCGGCTATGCCGCCGACATTGCCGACATCGCCAGCAGCCAGGATGTCGTGCGCCAGATCGAAGCCACCGATGGCCGGATTGACGTGCTGTACATCAACGCCGGGGTCGGCGGTTTCGCCACCCTGAAGGACATCACTCCCGAAGCGTGGGACGTGACCAATTCGATCAATCTGAAGGGCTGCGTGTTTGCCTTGCAGGCGGCCACCCGGATCATGGAGCGCGGCAGCAGCGTGGTGGTGACAGGATCCATCGGCGCGCACGCCAGTCTGCCCGGCAACGGCGTCTATGCCGCGGCCAAGGGCGGGCTCTATGCCGCGATGAAGGTCTTTGCCAAGGAACTGATCGCCGATGGCATCCGCCTGAACATGGTCAGCCCCGGGCCGATCGATACCCCGCTGCTCTATCGCAATCCGGGCATGACGGAAGAAGGCGCGGCGGCGCTGAAGGCAAAGATGATCGAGGTCGTGCCCGTCAACCGCATGGGCACCAGCGATGAAATCGCCAAGGCCGTGCTGTTTCTGGCATCCGAGGATGCCGCCTTCATCGTGGCGGCCAACCTGTTCGTTGATGGCGGTCTGCTGGAGC
Source organism: Pseudomonadota bacterium (assembly GCA_039804965.1). Classification (GTDB taxonomy): domain Bacteria; phylum Pseudomonadota; class Alphaproteobacteria; order Sphingomonadales; family Sphingomonadaceae; genus Croceibacterium_C. The sequence continues at coordinate 2,134 of JBDLVD010000116.1, read as the reverse complement.
TGCGCTGATGACCTTTTCCGATACCACCCCGTTCGCCGGCCCCTTTTCCACCGTGGACAATCCGCGGATGGAATTCGTGATGGAAGTGCGGCTGCAGTTCCCCGAAGTTTACACCATGGCGCCCGTCCCGGCAGGCGGCATGCGCAGCGCGGTGCTGGTGCAAGGCGGCACTTTCGAAGGGCCCCAGATCAAGGGGCGGGCAATCCCCGGTTCGGGCGGCGACTATGCCTATTTCCGCCCCGATGACGTTGCCGTGTTCGACGCGCGTTACTTGCTGGAAGAAGATGACGGCACCGTCATCCTGCTGAACAACAAGGGTTTCCTGTGGGGCCGCAAGCCCGACACGATGGCGCGCCTGCGCGATTGGGCCTTCAATGGCGGCGATCCCGTGGCGCACGAAGACTATTACCTGCGCGGCAATCCCACCTTCGAATGCCCTGTGGGCAAGCACGACTGGCTGACCAAGCACGTCTTCATCGGCGTGGGCGAACGGCGCAGCGACGGCAACCTGCTGCGCTATTACGCGCTGGTCTGAACGCTTCCCCGTAAGTTGATCGCGGACTGTCGCAGGCCGGATGGGCTGGCTCAGCCGTGCAGGTTACGCCTGTGACATTGCAGGACAGGGGGGCAGGCAATGATCGGCAAGATCGATTTGAAGCGGACGGAACGGGCCTATTTCACGGCGCCGGCAGACAGCTTCGAAGCGGCTAAATTCGGGCGTTACAGCTATCTGATGGTCGATGGGCAGGGTTCCCCCGGCGAAGCGGCGGAATATGCGCTGGCGCTCGAACGGCTCTATCCGCTCGCTTATGCCACCAAGTTCTACAGCAAGCAGGTTCTGGGCCGGGATTACGTCGTGCCGCCGCTGGAAGGGTTGTGGTGGGCGGATGACCGTTCGGCTTTCGTCACGGCAGGGCGGCGGGATGAATGGCGCTGGACGCTGATGCTGATGCTGCCCCACTGGATCGAGCAGGCCCATGTCGATGCCGCCCGGTTGAATAAGCCGAAGCTGGACCTTTCCGCAGTGCGGTTTGGCCAGATGGAAGAAGGCCCGTGCCTGTCACGGTTACATCTGGGCCCGTTCGCGGCGGAAGCCCCGGTGCTGTGCGATCTGCATCACACGGTGATGCCCGCCGCCGGTCTGACCTTCGCCGGCGAACACCACGAAATCTACCTGAGCGATCCGCGCCGGGTGGCACCTGAAAAACTGCGCACGATCGTGCGTCAGCCCGTGAAACCTGCCCGAAGGAACCCCGCATGAGCCGCACGCCCCAGGAACAGGCCAATCTCGATTTCTGCACCCGCATGTATCACGAGATGCTGTTCAAATTCGACGCCAGCAGGATCGATGAATTCCTGGCTGATGGCTATATCCAGCATTCCACCGCGGCCAGCGGTGGCAAGGAAGGGTTGCGTGCCTTCTTCACCGATCGCGCGGGGCGGTTCGGGGATATCCGCTTCGCCATCAAGGCCAGCTTCGTGGATGGCGATTTCACGATCTTCCACATCCACACCATCCGTTTTCCCGGCGATCCGGGCATGTCGATCATCGATTACTTCCGGCTGGAAGCAGGCAAGGTGAAGGAACACTGGGAAGTGGTGCAGGACATCCCCGAAGTGCTGCCGCACACCAACGGCATCTTCTGAAAAAACGGGCGGATAGCGGTGACGTCAAAAATGTTTGGCGTTGCCACGACCTTGGCGTAGCTTCCCTGCGCGCCCGCGACGATAACGTCGGGGCGACAACAAAAAGAATGTTTTAGGGGGAGTTTCCAATGTCTGCACTCTTCGCGCTTGCCGCTTCGGTCGGCCTGCTCGCCATCCTCGATACCTGGATTTACGTCGGCCCGCTGGCCACCACCGCGCTGGCTGGTCTGGTGTGGATTTCGTTCATTGCCTGGGGCTGCCACTTCCATTCGGGCGGCGGTGTCAAAGGCACCAGCACGGCGATCGTGTGCATGAGCTTCGGCGCCATCGTGGGCATGGCTGCGGTGATGGCTGCGGGCGGCCCGCTGGCCAGCCTCGGCGTGATGGCTGCACCGGTTGCGGTGGGCGTGGGCGCGGCGGTGATCTGCCTTGCCAGCGCGGTGTCGCTGCTGTCGACCATCCCCGCCAGCGTGTATGGCTTCGCTTC
>JBDLVD010000115.1:0-5819 GCA_039804965.1 Pseudomonadota bacterium | reverse complement strand
AAATTTCGGCTCGTAAGACCCGGCATTTTCTAGGACATCTATCAACCGGGGTGCCCCGCCGGTTGACTTGCCCATAGGGCTTGCCTAAGGGGGCGGCGCCCTCGGCGGGCAGCTCTTTGCCCGTGCCGCACCCTCCCACTACAGGAGATCTGGCATGGTCGAAGAAACGCCCGAACGGGAACCTATTGCAGAAGATGCGCGGATCGACGCGCTCGAATTGCGGCTGAAGGCTGCACGCGAGCGGGAAGAGCAACGCAACAAGCCGCAAGTGCAGGGCGCCGATGCGAACTATCAGCTCGGCAATCGCGTACTGGCGGAACTGCTTGGGGGAATGATTGGCGGCGCGTTGATCGGTTGGGTAATCGACCGGTTTGCGGGCACAACGCCCTGGGGTCTGTTGGTGATGTTGTTCCTCGGAATCATCGTCGCCTTCAGGAACATCATCCGGATTTCGAACCGGCGCCCGGACTGATCCTGCAAGGATCGGCACAGGGCGCCGCGTTGCTAGCGTTTGGGGTATAAGGTGGCAGCCGAACAGGCCAAGGTCGATCCGATGCACCAGTTCACCATCGAGCCGTTGTTCGGTTCGGGGCACTGGGAAATTGCGGGCTACAACATTGCCTTCACCAACAGCGCGCTGTGGATGGCGATCGCGGCGGTGGCGCTGTGGATTTTCGTCGCTGGCGGAATGAAGCGGCAGCTGGTGCCCGGCCGCTGGCAGATGGCGGTGGAAAGCTTCACCGGCTTCATCGACGGTATGCTGGAAGCCAATATCGGCAGCGCCGGCAAGAAGTACGTCCCTTACGTCTTCTCTCTGTTCATGTTCATCCTGTTCGCCAACATCCTCGGCTTGCTGCCGCTGGGCGTGGTGGGTGTGCACCCGTTCACCTTCACCAGCCATTTCAGCGCCACCGGCGTGCTGGCGATCATGTCCTTCTCGATCGTGCTGATCGTCGGGTTCTGGAAGCATGGCTTCCACTTCTTCAGCTTGTTCGTGCCGCACGGCACGCCGCTGCCGATGATCCCGCTGATCTTCGTGATCGAACTGGTCAGCTTCCTCGTTCGCCCGTTCAGCCTCGGCCTGCGACTGTTCGTCGCCATGATGGCCGGCCACGTGCTGCTGGAAGTGCTGTCGAGCTTCATCATCGATTCGACCAATGCCGGCATCGGTTATGGCGTGATGATCGCGCCGATCACCTTCGTGCTGATGGTTGCCATCTGCGCGCTGGAAATCCTGGTCGCGGGCATTCAGGCCTATGTCTTCGCGCTGTTGACTTCGCTGTATATCAACGACGCTGAACACCTTCACTAAGTTATTCCAAACACACGAAATTACAGGAAAAGGAGTTTTTGTTATGGATCCTCAGGCTGCAAAGCTGATCGGCGCTGGTCTGGCTGCAATCGGTGCCGGCATGGCCGCCATCGGCGTGGGTAACGTGTTCGGTTCGTTCCTCGAAAGCGCGCTGCGCAACCCCGGCGCTGCCGACGGCCAGCAGGGCCGCCTGTTCATCGGTTTCGCCGCGGCGGAACTGCTGGGTCTGCTGGCCTTCGTGGTCGCCATGATCCTGATCTTCGTCGCCTGACGAAGTGAAGATGCCGTTGGCCGGGACCAGTTCCCGGCCGACATCTACTGACGCGCTGATGATCCGGACATAACGATGCCACAGATTGCCCAATTGGCCGAAACCTACTCCAGCCAGGTCTTCTGGATGCTGGTGTTCTTCGGCTTGGTGTTCTTTGTCATCGGCCGGGGCATGGTACCCAAGGTGATGGACACCGTGGCCCAGCGCGACAGCCAGATCGCCGGCGATCTTGCTGCTGCCCAGGCAGCGCGGGACGCGGCGAACGGGCAGGAAGATTCCTGGCGCAAGCGCGAGAACGAAAATCGCGCCGAAGCCCAGTCTCTGGTCAACGCCGCCAAGGCGAAGGCTGCTGCCGACACCGAGAAGAAGCTGGCTGCCGCACAGGCCCAGATCGACGCCCGGTTGACCGAAGCGGAACAGCGCATTGCCGCTGCCCGCGATGCCGCCGCCGATGAAATCGAAGCGGTGGCAGGTGAAGCGGCGCAGGACATCGTGCGCCGCTTGGCCGGTGTCGAAGTTGAAGCGACGGCCGCCCGCGCGGCGGTGAAGGAAGCAATGGTTCATGGCTAATCCCGCACAGCTTAACGCGCCTGCGCAGCTGAACGCCACGGTCGAGCAGCCCGCAGGGCCGCACGGCGGCGAACATGCCGAGCCGGTGGCATTCGGCTTCATCGGCCCGGGTGCATGGGTCGGGCTGGCGATGCTGGCCTTCATCCTGATCCTGCTGTGGAAGGGCGTGCCCAAGGTCATCACCGGCGGGCTTGACGCCAAGATCGCCGCGATCCGCGCCCAGTTGGACGAAGCCAAGGCCCTGCGTGCCGAAGCCGAAGCCCTGCGCGCCGAATATGCCGCGAAGATCGCCAACGCCGAAAAGGACGCAGCGGCGATGATCGACCACGCGAAGGCCGAAGCATCGGCCATTGTGGCCAAGGCCAAGACCGACACCAAGGCGATGATCGTTCGCCGTGAACGGATGGCCGAAGACAAGATCGGTGCTGCGGAACGTGGTGCGGTAGATGCCCTGCGCGCGCAGGCTGCCGCTGCTGCCACCGAAGCTGCTCGCGGCCTGATCGCGGCCAAGCACGGTGCGAAGGCAGACAGCAAGCTGGTGGATGATGCCATCGCCGGCATCTGACGGCTTCCCGCCTGATGGCCGTCCATGCTGACGGCAAAGCAAGCCCCCGCCACCGTGCGGGGGTTTTCTTTTGTGTGCTGCCCCCTTCCGCCGCACGCCCCGGTTGGCTAGGTCAGGGCAAGAGATGATCGGCCACGCGGCCGTTCACGCGGGGAGAAACGATATGCAGGTTGCTGTTCTGGGCGCTGGCGGCAAGGCCGGGTCCGAAATCACCAAGGAACTGGTCGCGCGCGGCCACGGCGTCATCGCCATCGGCCGCACGGCTGAAAACCTGCCGACCGGCGAAGGCATCACCGTGCGCGCGGGCGACGTGTCGGATGCCGATGCGCTGGCCGGTCTGGTGAAGGGCGCCGATGCCGTCATCAGTGCGATCCATTTCAACGTTCCTGCCAGCACGCTGATCAGCGGCCTGAAGCAGGCGGGCGTCAACCGCCTGATCATCACCGGTGGTGCGGCCAGCCTGAACAATGCCGACGGCGTGATGCTGTATGACGCACCGGGTTTCCCCGAGGCGATCAAGCCGTTCGTCAAACCGGCGATCGATTTCCTGAACGACATCCGCCAGGAACAGGATCTGAACTGGACGTTCTTCTCGCCTGCGATGACCTATTTCGTCGGCCCGCGCACCGGCCAGTTCCGGCTCGGCAAGGATGTGCTGGTCAGCGATGCCAATGGCGAAAGCAAGATTTCCTATGCCGACAGCGCGATCGTGCTGGTCGACGAACTGGAACAGGAAAACAACCCGCGCGGCCGCTTCACCGCCGCCTATTGATCGTCAGAACGAATCCTTCGCTGCCCGCAAGGCGGCGAAGGTTTCCACTGCATCGCCGCCGCCCCAACGGGCCTGCATCTGCGGATCGTCCGCGCGCAGGAAGGGGTTGGTCGCCAGTTCGCGGGCGAGCGGGAAGGGGACCGTCCATTCCCCCGCATCGCGCCGCCGCGCCACTTCGGCGGCATAGTCCGCCAGCGCGCCATTTTCCGGATCGGCATGAAGCGCAAAGCGCGCGTTCGATGCGGTATATTCGTGAGCGCAATGGATCGAGGTCTGTGCGGGCAGCGCCTTCAGGCGCGAAAGGCTGTCCCAGAACTGCGGCGGTGTGCCTTCGAACATCCGCCCGCAGCCGAGCGCGAACAGCGAATCACCCACGAACGCCACGTCCGCCTGCGGCAGGTGGTAGGCGACATGGCCCTTGGTATGGCCGCCCACGTCGATCACCTGCGCCGTGAACTGGCCGATCGCGACCGTGTCGCCGCCTGCCACCGCGCGATCGAGCGGGAAATGCGCCCGCACTTCTTCCGGCCCGCTGATGGTGCAAGCTGTTGCCGCCTGTATCGCCGCGTTTCCTCCGGCATGGTCGCCATGCCAGTGGGTGTTCCACACCTGCGTGATGCGCCAGCCCTTTGCTTCCGCTTCGCGCAGATAGGCGTCGGCATCGGGCGTATCGATGCAGGCGGTTTCGCCGCTGGCGGGATCGTGCAGCAGGTAGCCGTAATTGTCCGACAGGCAGGGGAACTGGTGAATCTGCAGCGTCATTTCAGCTGTCTCTTCCGCGAATGTGGTGGGCCATGGTGGCTGGCAGTTCCAGCCATTGGTGTTGCGACTGTTCATAGACGGAGCGCAGCGGCGGGGGGAAGGCGGGATCGGCCATTGCGCCGACCATCACGCCGGTGATTTCCGGCATCCGGCTTGCGCGGGCATAGACCGAACTGCCGCAGACGGGGCAGAACCCGTGAGTGAAGGTGTTGCCGGCATCTGTGGGGCGGGTGAATTCGCGCGCCTCGCCGGTAATCTCGACGGCATCGCGTGGGTAATAGGCGATGGTGCCGAACGGCGATCCACTGCGTCGCTGGCAGTCGATGCAGTGGCACAGCACCGTCATCGCCTGCGCGCTGTCGGCGACGTGGGCGCAAAGCTGGCCGCATTGGCAATGGGCATCCATGGCCACGGTCTAGCCGCCCCGGTCCATACAGGAAAGGCCCGCCCGCTCGGGTGAGCGGACGGGCCTTTTCTTGCGCTGCAACTGCGGCCCGGACGCTGCCGGGCCGCCCATTGCAATGCGGATTATTCGGCCTTCTTGAGCGCGGCGCCCAGGATGTCGCCCAGCGAAGCGCCGGCATCCGAGGAACCGTACTGTTCCACAGCCTGCTTTTCTTCGGCGATCTGGCGTGCCTTGACCGAGAAGTTCGGCTTCTTCGAACGATCGAAGCCGGTGACCATCGCGTCCAGCTTCTGGCCCGCCTGGAAGCGGTCAGGGCGCTGTTCGTCACGGTCACGGCCGAGATCCGAACGCTTGATGAAGCCGGTCGCGCCGTCTTCGCCAGCCTGCACTTCCAGCCCGCCATCGCGCACTTCGAGCACGGTCACGGTGACCACGTCGCCACGCTTCAGGCTGCTGCTGCTGCCGCCAACGGCCACGCCGCCAGCTGCCGGAGCACCCTTTTCGAGCTGCTTCATGCCCAGGCTGATGCGTTCCTTTTCGACGTCCACGTCGAGCACGACCGCGTTGACCATTTCACCCTTGCGGTGCAGCGCCAGCGCGTCTTCACCCGAAATGCCCCAGGCGATGTCGGACATGTGGACCATGCCGTCCACGTCGCCCGGCAGGCCGATGAACAGGCCGAATTCGGTGGCGTTCTTGACTTCGCCTTCCACGGTCGAACCGACCGGGTGCTGTTCGGCGAATTCTTCCCACGGGTTGCGCTGGGCCTGCTTCAGGCCAAGGCTGATGCGGCGCTTGTCGGAATCGACTTCCAGCACCATCACTTCGACTTCCTGCGAGGTCGAAACGATCTTGCCCGGGTGGACGTTCTTCTTCGTCCAGCTCATTTCCGAAACGTGGACCAGGCCTTCGATGCCGGCTTCCAGTTCCACGAACGCACCATATTCGGTGATGTTGGTGACAACGCCCTGGATCTTCGCGCCCATCGGGTACTTGGCGGCAACGCCTTCCCACGGATCGCTTTCCAGCTGCTTCATGCCCAGGCTGATGCGCTGGGTGTCGGCATTGATGCGGACGATCTGCACCTTCACGGTGTCACCGATATTGATGACTTCCGACGGGTGGTTGACGCGCTTGTAGCTCATGTCGGTGACATGCAGC
>JBDLVD010000114.1:0-5839 GCA_039804965.1 Pseudomonadota bacterium | reverse complement strand
GCTGGCACCGGCTGAACAGGCATCGGAAGCCTTGCTGATGGGTTTGCGGCTGGCAGAAGGGATCGATCCGGGCGCCCTCGCCTGCAGGTTCGGCCAAAACGGGCCGATTGTGGAGCGGCAGAAGCTGGACTTCTACACCGGCCTTGGCCTGATGTGGCAGGATGCGGGCCGGATTGGGGCCACCCCGCAAGGAATGGCCGTGCTGGACGGGCTGCTGGGCGAACTGGTGCCGGCGGAACTGGTCGCGTGACCAAGGCCGACCTGCTCGAACAGTTCGGCTCCCACCTTGGTGATGCGCGCCGCCGTTCACCGCACACCATCCGCGCCTATCTCGCCGCGGCAGACCGGTTGCTGATCGAAACGGGCGCGCAGGACTGGGCCACGCTTGCCGGGCTGGATGCCCATCATTTGCGCGGCCACTTGGCGCTGCGGCGGGCGGAAGGGATCGGCAATGTTTCCACCGCGCGCGAACTATCGGCGCTCAAATCCTTTCTCGCTTTTGCGCGGGTGCAGGCGGGGGAAGACAATGCCGCGCCGCCGCGGATGCGCGGGCCACGGATAAAGAAGGGCCTGCCCCGCCCCGTTACACCCGATGATGCCACCAATCTGGCAGATCTGGTCCGCGCCTCTGCCAGCGATGACTGGATCGGTGCGCGCGATCGGGCCGTGCTGATGCTGATGTATGGCGCGGGCCTGCGTATTGCAGAGGCGCTGTCGCTGATAGGCCGGGACTTTCCGCTGGGGGAAGTGCTGCGGGTTACCGGCAAGGGAAACAAGCAACGGGTCGTGCCGATCCTGCCGGTGGTGGCGGATGCGGTGGCGCATTATGTCCGCCAATGCCCTTGGCCGCTGGCTGCGGAACAGCCACTGTTTCGCGGGGCGAAAGGCGGCGCGCTGGCGCAGGGGATGGTGCAGAAAGCGATGGCGGCGGCACGGATCATGCTAGGACTACCGGCCAGCGCGACACCCCATGCCTTGCGTCACAGCTTCGCCACGCACCTGCTGGGTGCCGGGGCGGACCTGCGAAGTTTGCAGGAGCTGCTTGGCCATGCCAGCCTTGGGTCCACGCAGATATACACCCGCGTCGATGCTGCAACGATGCTGGAAACATACCGCGCCGCCCATCCGCGCGAACAGGGCTGACCCTTACCGTTCGTGGCGTGGTTTCCATGTGAGCACGCGCCACAGGTACAGCAGCACGAATACCGCCACGCTGGCCATCACGATCCAGCTGGCGACGGTTTCGTACCGGTCAAGCATCGGCGCCAGCCTGCGCCCGCCTTCGACCAGCAGCACGTTCCACACCATCGCCCCGGCGAAAGTGTAGATCAGGAACCGCCACTGCGGCATGTGCGCCAGCCCCGCCGGCAACGACACCAGCGTGCGCAGGAAGGGGGAAAAACGCATGGCGAAAACCACCCATTGGCCATGTTTGCGGAAGAACCGCGCGGCGCGTTCCACATCCTCGAAATCCAGCGTCAGCCACCGGCCATGCCGTTCGATCAGCGGTTCCAGCCGCCGATAGCCGAGGCTGTTGCCGATCCAGTACCAGAAGTAATTGCCCACCGTTGCACCCAGCGTGCCGATCAGGATCAGCGGCCAAAAATCCATCGATCCCCGCGCCACCAGCACCCCGCCGATCCCCATGATCACTTCGGACGGGATTGGCGGAAACACGTTCTCGATCGCCATCAACAGGAAGATGCCGAAGTATCCCCCGCGCGCGATCGCTTCGACAATCAGACTTACCATGATGCTGTTACCGCGCGCCGCTGGCGAAGTTCCCGCCGCGGCCCCGGTTTACCCCCGCCCCAGCCGCTGTTCGGTCGCATCCCAGATGCGCCCTGCCGTATCGGTGCCATTGAACGCATCGATGGCGACGATGCCCGTGGGAGATGTCACGTTGATTTCAGTCAGCCACTTGCCGCCGATCACATCGATGCCGACGAACACCAGTCCGCGCCGCTTCAGTTCCGGCCCCATCGCGGCGCAGATTTCCTCTTCCCGCGCGGTCAGCCCGGCCGCTTCGGCATAGCCGCCCTGTGCAAGGTTGGAACGGAACTCCCCCTCGCCCGGCTTGCGGTTGATTGCGCCGGCGAACTCCCCGTCCACCAGCACGATGCGCTTGTCGCCTTCGGCCACTTCGGGAAGGAACGGCTGGACCATGAACGGTTCGGGCCACACCTGGCCGAACAGTTCGGTCAGGGCGGAAAGGTTGGTGCCATCGGCTTCGATGCGGAAGATCGCCTTGCCGCCGTTGCCATGCAGCGGCTTGCAGACGACGGCACTGGCATGGCGTTGCTGGAAGGCGCGAATATCCGCCACCTGCCGCGCGATCAGTGTGGGGGGCATGAAACGGGCATAATCCAGCACGAACATCTTTTCCGGCGCGTTGATCACCTCGCGGGGGTCGTTCAGCACCAGCGTCTGGCCCTTCAGCCGATCGAGCAGCAGGGCCGCGCTGATATAGCCGAGGTGGAACGGCGGATCCTGCCGCATCCACACCACGTCGATATCGGCGGCAAGATCGATCCGCCGTGCTTCGCCCTGCCAGGTGAAGTGATCGCCCACCACGCGCTGGACAGTCACCGGCCGCGCCCATGCGGTGATCCGGCCTTCGTCCCAGCCCAGCGTGGTGACGTCATAATGCCACAGCGTGTGCCCGCGCGCCTGCGCCGACAACATCAGGGCAAAGCTCGAATCCCCGGCAATATTGGTGGTTTCCAGCGGATCCATCTGGATCGCAACGCGCAGACTCATGCAGTTCTCTCCGGTTGGCAACCGTTCAGGGCTGCCAGGCGTTGGTGATGTGGCGGGGCCAGCGACCGGGCGCAAGCAGGATTGCATCGATCCGGATCGTATCGGCCGGTCCGGCATGGCGATGGGCCATGGCCTGCGCGGCTGCCGCCACCCGGCGCAGGCGATAATGATCCAGCGCCAGATCGAGATCATCCGCGCGGGCGCGCCATTTCACTTCCACGAAAGCGACCGTCTGCCCGCGCCGGGCCACCAGATCCACTTCACCGCGCGGAGTCTTCACACGGCGGGCGACGATGCGCCACCCCTTCAGTCGCAAATACCATGCTGCCAGCCATTCGCCACGCCGCCCCTGCGCTTCGCGAACGGCGCGGGTGTTCACTTGAGTTCGAGCGCCCGCGCGTACAGTGCCTTGCGATCCAGCCCGGTAACCTTGGCTACGTGCGCCGCAGCCTGCGATGCCTTCATGGTCTGCAAGGCTTCTGCCAGCATCGCTTCGGCATCGTGGCTGCCGGGGGCCACCGCCACGGGCGGGCCGACCAGCAGCACGATTTCGCCGCGCGGCGGATGGGCTTCGTAATGGGCGATCAGATCGGCGGGGGTGCCGGTGCGGCATTCTTCGTAAAGCTTGGTCAGTTCCCGCGCGACGGAAACCTCGCGGCCCGGCAGCACATCGGCAATCGCGGCCAGTGATTTCGCCAACCGGGGCGCGGTATCGAAGAAGATCAGCGTGGCCGGCACTGCCGCCAGTTCGGCCAGCACGTCTGCCCGCGCCTTTTCCTTCTGCGGCAGGAAGCCTGCAAACAGGAACCGGTCGCTCGGCAAGCCGGACAGGGTGATCGCCATCACCGGCGCGCTCGGCCCCGGCAAGCTGGTGACGGGAATGCCTGCTTCGCGCGCTTCGCGTACCAGACGGTATCCGGGATCGGATACCAACGGAGTGCCTGCATCGCTGACCAAGGCAATGGCGCGCGTCTGCATCGCTTCCAGCAGCTTTGCCCGTTCACCCTCGCCGCTATGGTCGTCGTACCGCCACAACGGCTTCGACAGATCGAGGTGGCGCAGCAGCTTGGCCGTCACCCGCGTATCTTCGCAGGCGATGGCATCACACCGCTGAAGTGTGTCCACGGCGCGACGGGTTATATCGCCGAGATTGCCAATAGGGGTGGCGACTATATAGAGGCCGGGTAGTAGTTTTACGGTTTCAGAAGGATCGCTCACCGCGGCCTTGTGGACCAAATGGATCGGGAGCGGCAAGCATGTTGGCATTTAACAGGCGCGGTTTTGCCGCGATCATGCTGAGCGTGCTGCTCGCCGCCTGCGCGGTCGTGCCAAAAACCCAGCCCGGCCCCGGCGCGCTGCCGCCCAAGCCCGTGGACACCCTGCCGACGGACAATGGCCGCCACCGCGTGGCGCTGCTGGTGCCGCTTTCGGGCGAAAACGGCGCGGCCGGGCGGGCGATTGCCAATGCCACCACCATGGCGCTGCTCGACACCAACGCGCAGAACCTGCGCATCACCACTTACGACACTGCCGCCGGTGCGGGCGCCGCCGCAGCTCGTGCAGTTGCGGAAGGCAACAAGCTGATTCTCGGGCCGCTGGTGCGCGAAGATGTCAACGCGGTGCTGGCTCAGGTGCGCGCCACTGGCGTGCCGCTGATCACCTTTTCCAACGATACATCCGTCGCCGCCCCCGATGTGTTCGTGATGGGGCAAGTGCCGGAACAGTCGGTGGCCCGCACGGTGGCATGGGCAGCATCCAAGGGATCGCGCCGCTATGCCGCATTGGTGCCCGATGGCGATTATGGCCGCCGCACCCTCGACAGCCTGACTCAGGCGGTTGGCACGGCGGGTGGCAAGCTGATCGCGGTGGAACGTTATGATCGCGGCAATACATCGATCCTCAGCGCCGCGCAGCGGCTGAAGGCCAAGGGCGGGTTCGATACCGTGCTGCTGGCCGACGGGCCGCGCCTTTCCGCGATGGCGGCGGGTGCGCTGAAAACCGCAGGTGCTGCCCTGCCCGCATTGATGGGCACCGAATTGTGGAGCGGTGAAGCATCCGTGCCCACCACCTCTGCGCTTCGGGGATCGTGGTTTTCGGCGGTGTCCGACGGGCGCTTCCAGCAGTTCGCCAAAAGCTATCAGACCCGATTTGGCGAAGCCCCCTTCCGCGTGGCGACGCTCGGTTACGATTCCGTGCTGCTGACCCTGCGTGTGGCGCGTGAATGGCAGCCGGGGCGCAAGTTCCCTGTCGCCAAGATGCTGTCGGACGACGGTTTCCTCGGCCTTGATGGCCCGTTCCGTTTCCGCAGCAACGGCGTCGGGGAGCGGTCGATGGAAGTGCGGCAGGTGGGCAAGGGAAGCGTTACAGTGGCCGATCCCGCCCCCGGCCGCTTCAACTGAGATTTCCCCGTGGCGGATAAAGGTGGCGCGCTGCTTGAACGGGGTGGAATCCCCGGCATATAGCTGCATCCATGTCCGATGACCTGTTCGAACAGCTGCCGGCCAGCAGCGGCGATTACGATTCCTCCGCGATCGAGGTGCTCGAAGGGCTGGAGCCTGTCCGGCGCCGGCCCGGCATGTATATCGGCGGCACCGATGACCGGGCGCTGCATCACCTCGCTGCCGAAGTGCTCGATAACGCGATGGACGAAGCGGTGGCAGGCTATGCCAACCGTATCGAAGTGGTGCTGGAAGAAGGCAACCGCCTGACCATCAGCGACAACGGCCGTGGCATCCCGGTGGATGAACACCCCAAGTTCCCCGGCAAGTCATCGCTCGAAGTCATCCTGACTACGCTCCATTCCGGCGGCAAGTTTTCGGGCAAGGCCTATGCCACCAGTGGCGGCCTGCACGGGGTGGGCGTATCCGTGGTCAATGCCTTGTCCACCCATGTGCGGGTGGAAGTGGCGCGCAACAAGGAAGTGTTTGCGCAGGAGTTCAGCCGCGGCGCGCCTCAGGGGCCGCTGCAACGCCTCGGCCCCACCCCCAACCGGCGCGGCACCAGCGTCACCTTTGTGCCCGATGCGGAGATTTTCGGCGATCGCCGGTTCAGCGCCAAGCGCCTGTTCAAACTGGTGCGG
>JBDLVD010000113.1:0-5884 GCA_039804965.1 Pseudomonadota bacterium | reverse complement strand
CTTCGCAATGCCGACGCGCAGATGACCAGCGCGCGCGTTATGCGCGTGGCAGCGTGGGTGCTGGCGCTGGTGATCCTGCCCTTGGCCGGTTTTGCCGCGGTATCGATGGGCCTGCGCCTCAACCAGTATGGCCTTGCCCCTGAACGGTTGTGGGGCCTTGTCGCCATTGCCGTGGCCTGCGCTTTTGGCGTCGCATACTGGGCGGCGCTGTTGCGCGGGTGGAAGGCAGGCTGGACTGCGCAGATCCGGCAGGCGAACCTGCATCTGGCCGCAGGCGTTGCCGTGCTGGCGCTGCTGCTGGCCCTGCCCATCCTTGATTTCGGCGGGATCGCCACGCGCAACCAGATCGACCGGCTGAACAACGGCAAGGTCAACGCGGAGGAATTCGACTACACGGCGCTGCGGTGGGATTTTGGCGATGCGGGACGCAAGGCGCTGGCCCGGCTGGCGCAATCCGGCACGGCCACACAGCGCAAGCTGGCAAAGGCCGCCACCGGGCAGATGTATCGTCCGTTGTGGGACTGGAATGAAGCGCAATTAAAAGTCCGTGCGCGGTGGAACAACCTGAAACTCCAGCCCGCCAATGCCGCGTTGCGCGATCCGTTGCAGGCGTGGCTGACGGAGGAACGCTGGCGGTGTAAACAGGCCTGCACTGCGATTGATCTTGGCCCGGGTGCCAAGGGCGGGCGAAGGGTTGTTTTCGTGGAAGGCAATTCAGTGGAACAGCTGCTGGTTTCGTCCCCCGACGTGGTGGAAAATATGGGAGACGAGGCCACCGTGCCCACGCCAGCAGCCACACCGGGTGCCAATCCACGCGTCGAACTGCGCCCGTGGACCGGCCGCAGCGTTTATGTGGATGGCAAGCCGGTGGGGCTACCTTTCCAATAAGCCATTTGCGAAGGCTGCTCGATCAGCATCCGGCAAAGCGCGCGCTGGCCGCTTGAAGGCAGCCCGATGCGCGGCTAACGCAACCGCCATGTCTGTAACGCGCGAAACCGTGGCGAAGATCGCCAGCCTCGCACGCATCCGCATGGACGAGCAGGAGCTCGACCGGATGGTGCCGGAACTCAACACGATCCTTGGCTGGGTAGACCAGCTGAGCGAGGTCGATACCTCGTCCGTGGAACCCATGACGGCGGTGATGCCGCAAGCGTTGCGCCTGCGCGACGATGTGGTGAACGCCGATCCGCTGACCGGCGGCGACGTGCGCGACAAGGTGCTGGCCAATGCGCCCGCGCCAGAACATGGATTTTTCGGCGTGCCCAAGGTGATCGAATAATGACCAGTATTACCGACCTCGGCGTTGCCGAAATCCGCGATGGCGTTGCCGGTGGCAGCTTTTCCGCACGCGAAGTGGCGCAGGCCTTCAATGCCGCCGTGGCCGATGCGGAAGCGCTGAACGCCTTCATCGTCACCACGCCGGAAAAGGCGCTGGAAGCCGCCGGCAAGGTCGATGCCGACCGTGCGGCTGGCAACCAGTTGGGCAAGCTGGCCGGCGTGCCGATCGGCATGAAGGATCTGTTCGCCACCGATGGCACGCAGACCACCGCCGCCAGCCACATTCTGGAAGGCTTCGTGCCGCAGTATGAAAGCACGGTTTCGGCAAAGCTGTGGGAAGCGGGCGCGGGTATGCTGGGCAAGCTGAACCTTGACCAGTTCGCCATGGGTTCTTCCAATGAAACCAGCCATTTCGGCAATGTCATCAGCCCGTGGCGGCGCGCTGGCGGGGATACCGCTCCGCTTGCGCCGGGCGGGTCTTCCGGCGGCAGCAGCGCGGCCATTGCCGCGCGCCTGTGCCCGGCGGCGACCGGCACCGATACCGGCGGTTCCATCCGCCAGCCCGCCGCGCTGACCGGGATTTCCGGCATCAAGCCGACCTATGGCCGGTGCAGCCGCTGGGGTATCGTGGCCTTTGCCAGCAGCCTCGATCAGGCAGGCCCGATGGCCCGCAGCGTGCAGGATTGCGCGATCATGCTCGAAGCCATGGCTGGCTTCGACGCCAAGGATTCCACCAGCCTCGACCTGCCCGTTCCGGCATGGGCCGGTGCGCTGAACGCCGATCTGCGCGGCAAGAAGGTTGGCATCCCGCGCGAATACCGGATGGAAGGCACCGATCCGGCGATCCTGCAAAGCTGGGACGATGGCATCGCCTGGCTGAAGGATGCCGGCGCGGAGGTTGTCGATATCAGCCTGCCGCACACCAAGTATGCGCTGCCCGCCTATTACATCGTCGCCCCGGCGGAAGCATCGAGCAACCTCGCCCGCTATGACGGCGTGCGCTATGGCCTGCGCGATCTGCCCGATGGCGCCGGGTTGCAGGACATGTATGCCGCCACCCGCGCCGCCGGGTTTGGTGAGGAGGTAAAGCGCCGCATCATCATCGGCACTTACGTGCTGAGTGCGGGCTTCTACGATGCCTATTACAATCAGGCGATGCGGCTGCGGACGCTGATCCAGCGCGATTTCGAACAGGCGTTCCAGCAGGTCGACGTGATCCTTGCGCCGACCACGCCCAATGCCGCCTTCACGCTGGGCGAAAAGCTCGATGATCCGTTGGCGATGTACCTGAACGACGTGTTCTCGGTGCCGGCCAGCCTTGCCGGCCTGCCGGCAATGAGCGTTCCTGCGGCGCTGAACGGTGAAGGGCTGCCGCTTGGCCTGCAGATCATCGGCCGGCCGTTCGACGAACAGGGCGTGCTCGATGCCGGTCTGGCGATCGAACAGCGCAGTGGCTTCACCGCCCGGCCGCAGAAGTGGTGGTAAGCGCCGCCGCATCTCTCGCGGCAGTTCCCGAAAGCCCGTCTGCCGCAGCAGTGAAGCCGCGCGAACATTTCATCGCGCTGGATTCGCTGCGCGGCATCGCGGCGATTGCGGTGGTGCTGTTCCACATCGGCGATTTCGGCTGGATCGCGGGCATTCCGGTGTTCCGCGCGTGCTGGCTGCTGGTGGACTTCTTCTTCATCCTGTCGGGCTTCGTCATTGCCACCAGTTATGGTGAGCGGCTGGCGCAGGGGTATCCCAAGGGGCGGTTCATGGCCTTGCGCGCTTGGCGCGTGCTGCCGCTGCATTACGTGGTGCTGGCGGTGATGGTGCTGCTGCAACTGGTGCTGGTCGGCCCTGTCCTGCACGAACGGCACAATACCGAGGAATTCTGGCGCAGCCTGTTCCTGCTTGATGCATTCCGCCCGCATACCGGCAACTGGTATACGCCGGTAAGCTGGACGCTGGCGGTGGAAATGGTGCTGTACGTGCTGGCCGCCGCGCTGTTCGGGCGTGGGCGGATCGGCGTTGCGGTGGCCGTTTTGCTGGCGGCGGCGGCTGGCTGGTGCCTGTGGACGGGCACCAACCTGCCGGGCTTCGGGTCGCTGATGCAGCGCGGCGTGCTGGGCTTTTCTCTCGGCGTGGGCGCGCGGGCGCTGCATGTGCGTTTTGCCGGCAAGGCGAGCGCGATGGCGGTGACCGTGGCGGAAGTCGTGGCGCTGGCGGCGATCGTGTGGGTGCTGGCTTCGGTCCGCACCAGCAGCGCCGCCGTGCTGGCGGTGGACGCGGTGTTCCTGCCTGCTGTGCTGATCTTCGCGCGCGATGGCGGGCTGGTCAGCCGGGCGCTGCATGCCAATTGGGTGGTGGTGCTGGGCCGTCTGTCCTTTGCCATCTACATGACCCACCTGTTCATCGTCATCAGCCTCAACCGCGGTTTGCCGATCCTGTTCACTGCGCTGGGCCGAACCGATCTGATCGTGCCGGGCCGCCCCACATTCGGGCTGACCAGCGTGGAGATGGGGCAAACGGCGGAAACGGCGCTGACGCTGCTGGTGCTGGCGCTGGTTCCGCTGCTTGGCTACCTCGCGTGGCGGTTCGTGGAAGAACCGGCCCGCCGCTGGAGCCGCGAGCGGCACGGCCGCCCGGCAAACTGACGCTTTTCACAATCCCGTTCCCCCATTATCGGCAGGGCCATGACTGAATCGACTTATCGCATCCACGGCGCCACCGGAGAGTGGGAGGTCGTCATCGGCCTCGAAGTGCACGCGCAGATCACCAGCAATGCCAAGCTGTTCAGCGGCGCGGCCACTGCTTTTGGCGCGGAGCCCAACGCGCAGGTTTCGCTGGTCGACGCCGCGATGCCGGGAATGCTGCCGGTGCTGAACCGCGAATGCATCCGGCAGGCCGTGCGGACCGGCATGGCGATCGAAGCGCAGATCAACGCGTGGAGCCGGTTCGACCGCAAGAACTACTTCTATGCCGATCTTCCGCAGGGGTACCAGATCAGCCAGCTGTATCACCCGCTGGTTGGCGAAGGCAGCCTGACGATCGAAGCTGACGAAAAGGGCGGCATCCCCACCGACAAGGTCATCGGCATCGAACGCATCCATGTGGAACAGGATGCGGGCAAACTGATGCACGATCAGCACCCGACGATGTCCTACGTCGATCTCAACCGGTCGGGCGTGGCGCTGATGGAAATCGTCAGCCGCCCTGACATGCGCTCGCCTGCCGAAGCGGGGGCCTATCTCGCCAAGCTGCGCCAGATCGTCCGCTATGTAGGATCGTGCGACGGCAACATGGATCAGGGTTCGATGCGTGCCGACGTCAACGTGTCGGTGCGCCGCCCGGGCGATGAATTCGGCACCCGCACCGAAACGAAGAACGTCAATTCTGTCCGTTTCGTGATGGCCGTGGTGGAAAGCGAAGCCCGCCGTCAGGTCGACCTGATCGAGGACGGCGGCACGGTGGTGCAGGAAACCCGGCTGTACGATCCGGACAAAAACACCACCCGTTCGATGCGCAGCAAGGAAGATGCGCACGATTACCGTTACTTCCCCGATCCCGACCTGCTGCCGCTGGAACTGGATCAGGCATTTCTGGATGAATGCCGCGCCAGCCTGCCCGAACTGCCCGACGCCAAGCGCCGCCGCTATGTCGAGGTGTTGGGGCTGAGCGATTACAACGCCCATGCGCTGACGGCGGATGTGGACACTGCCCGCTGGTTCGAAGCGCTGCTGGCGGAAACCGCCGCCGCACAGAACAAGTCGGAAGCCGATGTGGCCAAGCAGGCCGCCAACTGGCTGCTGTCCGAACTGGCCGGCGCGTTGAACAAGGCCGGGAAGGATCTTGTCGGCGGCCCGGTAACGCATCAGGCCGGTGCGGAACTGCTCGCCCTGATGGGCGCAGGCACGATCAGCGGGACCATTGCCAAGCAGGTGCTGGAAAAGATGCTGGAAACCGGCGACGCGCCGGGTGTGATTGTCGAACGCGAAGGCCTGAAGCAGGAAAGCGACAGCGGCGCGATCGAAGCGGCGGCGGACAAGATTCTGGCCGAAAACGCCGACAAGGTCGAACAGTATCGCGGCGGGAAAGAGGCGCTGTTCGGCTTCTTCGTCGGGCAGACCATGAAGGCGATGCAGGGCAAGGCCAACCCGCAGGTCGTCAATCAGGTGCTGAAGCAGAAGCTGGGATAACAGGCCGGTGCCGCTGAGCATCGTCTTGGTCCAGCCCGAAATCCCCGGCAATACCGGGGCGGTGGGGCGCACCTGCGTGGCGCTTGATGCCGAACTGGTGCTGATCCACCCGCTCGGGTTCGAACTGTCGGATACGCGGGTGAAGCGGTCCGGCCTCGATTACTGGCAGCACGTGAAGCTGGCGGAATATGCCAGCTGGGACGCTTTCGTGGAAGACCGGCAACCCCGCAGCGACCAGCTGTTCCTGTTCGAGGAACACGGCAGCGCCAGCTTCTACGATCCGGATTATCCTGAAGATGCGATGCTGGTCTTCGGGCAGGAAACCAAGGGGATACCCGAAGCGATCTGGCGCGCGTGGCCGGGGCGGCAATTCCGCCTGCCGATGCGGTCGCCGCACATCCGTTCGCTCAATCTGGCCAATACAGTTG
>JBDLVD010000112.1:0-5929 GCA_039804965.1 Pseudomonadota bacterium | reverse complement strand
CCGGCCCGCAAGCCCCCAGCGCGATGCGCGTGCGATCCACCACGCAATCGAGCGCGGCCTGCTGGAACGAGGCGGCGATGTCCGCATCGGTGAAGGTTCCGGCCTGTTTCGCGCGCATCACCGCGCTTTTCAGCCCGGCGAAGGAAAAGTGCGCTTCCGCCGTGCCTACCAGCGGGCGGGGCAGGCGCAGCGCGCGCGGATCGCCCTGTGCGGCCAGCCGTTCCACTGCCGGGCCGCCGGGATAGCCAAGGCCGAGGATCTTGGCGGTTTTGTCGAAAGCTTCGCCCAGCGCATCGTCGATGGTGGTGCCGAGCCGCCGGTATTTGCCCACGCCGTCCACCCGCAGGATCTGGCAATGGCCGCCGCTGACCAGCAGCAGGGCATAGGGAAATTGCAGGTCCGGATCGGCCAGCCGAGGGGACAGTGCGTGCCCTTCCAGATGGTTGATGGCCAGCAGCGGCTTGTGGGTGGCCATGGCCAGCGCCTTGGCGGTGACGAGGCCGACCATGACCCCGCCGATCAGCCCCGGCCCGGCCGTGGCGGCAATCGCGTCGCACTGGTCCAACGTCATCCCGGCATCGGCCAGCACCTTGGCGATCAGGGGGGCGAGCCGTTCGGAATGGGCGCGGGCGGCGATTTCAGGCACCACGCCGCCATAAGGCGCGTGTTCGGCATCCTGGCTGGCGATGCATTCGGCCAGGATGCGGCGATCCTGCGTCACCAGAGCGGCGGCAGTTTCGTCGCAGCTGCTTTCTATGCCGAGAACGATCCTCATCTGTGGGTTCCACTGAACGCAAATGCCATTTAGGGCAAGCGCACCTATGGCTCATGAACCGCTCATCAAGCTCGGCACCCGCCAATCTCCGCTGGCAATGGCGCAGGCCCACGAAACCCGCGCTCGCCTGTGCGCCGCCCATGGCTGGGATGAAAGCGCCGTGGAACTGGTGCCGGTGGTGGCCAGCGGTGACAAGGTGCAGGACCGCGCGCTTGCGGAAATCGGCGGCAAGGCATTGTGGACGAAAGAACTGGATGGCTGGCTGGCCAACGGCACCATCGATGCCGCGGTCCATTCGCTGAAGGATGTGGAAACATTGCGTCCGGCGCAATTCACCATCGCCGCGATTTTGCCCCGGGCCGACAAGCGCGACGTGTTGCTGGGGGCCGCCAGCATCGCTGCCCTGCCGCAAGGCGCAGTGGTGGGCACCAGCGCGCCGCGCCGTGCCGCGCAGGTCTTGCATGCCCGGCCAGATTGCAAGGTGGTGCTGTTCCGCGGCAACGTGGCCACTCGCCTTGCCAAGCTGGCAGCGGGCGAAGCCGATGCGACCTTTCTGGCGGCGGCGGGGCTGGAAAGGTTAGGCCAGACCGGCACCGGCCATCCGCTTGACGCCACCGATTGGTTGCCCGCGCCATCGCAGGGGGCGATTGCCATTGAATGCCGGGCAGACGATGACCGTGTTCGTGCCGCCCTTGCCGCACTGGATCATGCCCCCAGCCGCCATGAAGTGATGGCAGAACGCGCATTGCTGGCGGCGCTGGGTGGCAATTGCCACAGCCCGATCGCGGTGCTTTGCACCTATGGCGCGGGTAATGGCGATGATGGCTTGCACATGCAGGCCGCGCTGTTCAGCCCCGACGGGCTGGAACGGGTGGATGGCAGCGCCAGTTTCGCCGCCAGCGATGCGGAAGGTCCGGCGCGGTTGGCCGCCGATCTGCTGGCGCGGGCAGGGGCCGGCATCGCCGCCCATTTCGCCGGCCCGCAATGACCGGGCGGCGATGACCCTGCCGATCATCGCCATCCGGCCGCAGCCGGGATGCAACGCCACTGTGGCTGCGGGGCAGACGCTGGGGCTGGCCATTACGGGTGTGCCGCTGTTCCGGATCGAGCCGTTGGACTGGGCCGCGCCTGATCCCGCCGATGTCGATGCGCTGCTGATCGGCAGTGCCAATGCATTGCGCCATGGCGGGCCGGGGCTGGCCGCTTTCCGGGGCAAGCCGGTCCATGCCGTGGGCAGCAGCACGGCCGATGCAGCGCGGGCGGCCGGTTTCGCGGTGGCGCAGATCGGCAGCGGCGGGTTGCAGCAGGTGCTGGACAGCATGGCGCCACCGGGTTTGCGATTGCTGCGCCTTTCAGGCCGTGATCATGTGCCGCTGGCCCTGCCGTCCGGCGTGCAGATGCAGACGCGCATCGTCTATGCCAGCGACCCTGTGCCTCTGCCCGCTGCGACGGTGCAGACTTTGCGGGGCGGGGCGCTGGTGCTGCTGCATTCGGCAGAGGCGGCGCGCCATTTCGCCGCCGAATGCGGCCGCTGCGGGGTGGATCGCACCACTGTGCGGCTGGCGGCACTGGGCCCGCGTATCGCCGCAGCCGCGGGGCAGGGCTGGGCCGACCTGCGCAGCGCGTCCAGTCCGCAGGAACCGGCGCTGTTGGCTTTGGCCGCACAGATGTGCCATTAACGCCGCGTAACAGTGCTGGCAGAGGTCCGACGAAGGCCGCCATATCCGTCAGGAAGATCATGGACGATACCGCCTTATCCCCGGCGCCAGCCGCTCGTCGCCGCAGCAGCCCGGTAAAAGCCATCCTTGGCGTGGCCCTTGCCGCTTTCGCGCTTGGCGCCGCCGGCATGTGGTACGTGGCCCAGCGCGACGATCTGGGCCTGTCCGGCCTGTTCCGCATCCAGTCCACGGCGGACAAATCCGCCCCGCTGGCCGCACCCGTGGCTGTTGCCAGTCCGGTGGCCAACGCGGTGATGGCGCAGCAAGGCGCGCTGGACCTGCGGATCGCCGCGATGGAACAGCGGCTCGCCCGGCTGGACCTGCAAGCGCAGGCGGCGGCTGGCAACGCTGGCCGCGCCGAAGGGTTACTGATCGTGTTCGCAGCCCGTCGCGCGGTCGATCGCGGGGCGCCGCTGGGCTATCTGGACGATCAGTTGAGCCTGCGGTTCGGTGATGCCCAGCCCAACGCGGTGCGGCGCGTGATTGCGGCAGGCAAGAACCCGCTTACGCTGGACCAGCTGGTCGGGCGGCTGGAACATCTGGCCCCCACGCTGGCTGCTGCGCCGCAGGATGAAGGCTTCTTTGACCGGCTGGGCCGGGAAATGAGCGGGTTGTTCGTGGTGCGCGGTGACGACACGCCTTCGCCATCGTCGCAGAACCGGCTCGCCCGTGCGCGGCTCTATCTGGAAACGGGCCGGATCGATGCCGCCATTGCCGAAGTGCGGATGTTGCCCAATGCCGCCAGCGGGGCCGACTGGCTGACTGACGCAAGCCGTTATGCCGATACCCAGCGGGCGCTGGACCAGCTGGAAACCTTCGCCATTCTCGAACCGCGCAACCTGCGCGATGGCACGGGCGAACGGATCGAACAGCCGAGCCCGGCTGCCCCCGTCACTTGAATGCCTGTAACTTGAATGCCGGTGACTTGAATGTGCGTCAGCTGATCGCTGTCAGGCCAATCTAGGCGCGCAACAGTTCGGGCAGGTCGCCCGAAACGCCCCGCGCTTCGTCCATGAAGAACTTTTTCAGCAGCGGTGTGCGTTGCACCGCGCCCATGCCCAGCCGCCGGATGGCGGACGGCAGGCGGCCCGGAATGCCGAACAGCCGGGTCAGCGAATCGCAGGCAAAGGCGACCGAGAAACTGTCGAGCGCGCGCCAGCGTTCGTAACGGGCCAGCAGTTGCGCATCGCCCGGTTCCAGCCCCAGCCGCATCCCGTCCACCAGCACTTCCACCAATGCGCCCACATCGCGCAGGCCCAGGTTCAGCCCTTGCCCGGCGATCGGGTGGATGCCGTGCGCGGCATCGCCCACCAGCGCCAGCCGGGGCGCGGTGATGCGGGCGGTATGCTGGAAGCCCAGCGGGTAATTGCTGCGCCGCCCGTCCAGCGCCACCTGCCCCAGAACCCCGTGGGTTAGCCGCATGACTTCCGCCGTGAATGCAGCATCGGAAAGGCCGATCACGCCGGCGGCATCGTCTTCGTTGACACTCCAGACCATGGCGCTGCGGTGGGTGCCATCGGGCTTGTCGCGCAGCGGCAGCAGCGCAAACGGGCCGGTGGGATAGAAGATTTCCCATGCCACGCCGCCGTGCGGCTTGCTGTGCGTCAGCCCGGCGATCATCGCACGGTGGCGGTAATCCCAGTGCGCCAGCTTCAGCCCGGCTTCGTCGCGGGTGGGGGAACGGCGGCCTTCCGCGCCGACCAGCAGACTGGCGTGCAGCACCGTGCCGTCGGCCAGCGTGGCGCAAACACCGTGGTCGCCGCGTTCGCGCACCGCAACGTCGGTGCCCGGATGCCATGCGATCAGCGGTTCGGTTCGCGCGGCGTCGAACAGCGCCACGCGCAGATCGCGGTTGGCATACATCAGCCCCAGCGAACCTTCGTGCCCTTGCGGCTTGAAATCGATCCGGCCGGGTTTCATCCCGTCCGTCACGGCGATTTCCTCGATCGGACAGCCGAGTGGCGCGAGCGCGTCGGCCAGACCAATGTTGGTGAACAGGTTCCAGCTGGCGGTGGAAATGGCGCTGGCGCGGCCATCGAAGCCTTCGGCGGTCAGTTCCGCCGGATCGGCCCGGTCAACAACATGGCTGGAAATGCCCTTGCGAGCGGCGGCAAGGGCCAGCGACATGCCCACGAGGCCGCCACCGAGGATGAGGAGATCGCGCTTGTCCGACATGGTTCACAGCCCTAGATCGCAAGCCACCATGCGCGCAAGCACCTTGCCCTTCCTGAAGGCCTTCATCGCGCTGCTGGCGCTGTTTTTCACAGGGCCGTTGGCGGCTCAGGCATCGCGGCCTGATAACATGGATCGCGGCCCGGCCATGCTGCTGGCGGAAAAGCCGGTCGCACCGGGGCAAGCGGTCGATCTGGCGATCCGGTTCCTGCCGCACGATGGCTGGCACGGCTATTGGCTGAACCCCGGCGATGCGGGGCAGGGAATGACTTTGCAATGGACCCTGCCGCCCGGCTGGAAAGCGGGCGAACCGCAATACCCCGTTCCGCACCAGTTGCTGATTCAGGGCCTGATGAACCATGTGTTCGAAGGCGAACATGCCTTGATCGTGCCGCTGGCTGTCCCCGCCAATGCGCCGGTGGGGCAGGCATTCCCCGTCACGCTGTTTGCCCAATGGCTGAGCTGCAGCGACAGCCTGTGCGTGCCGCAGTGGGCCACGCTGACCGCTACGGTCACCGTCGGAACAGGCGGCACGGCTGATCCGCGTTTCGATGGCTGGCGCGCGGCGTTGCCGCCGTTGCTGGATCGCAAGGCTGCGTTCGATCTTTCGGCGGCGAAATTGCGGATCGCGATCCCCTTGCCGGCTGCACTGAAGCTGGTGGAGCCGCACGTTTTCATCGGCGAAACCCAGCTGGTCGATTACGCTGCGGCGCAGGCCTTCACCCGCGATGGTGATCTGCTGGTGGCGGAAATCCCGCGCAAGGGGCTGGCCACGGGCGTTAAGGCCGTCAGCGGCATCCTGAAGCTGGACAACGATGGCAACGGCGTGCGCTTCAAGGCCGCGCCGGATGCGGTGCCAGCCGGCGGAACGCCGATAGCAGGGCCTGCAGGTGCGCTTGCCCCGTTGTGGCTGCTGATCGGCGGGGCGTTGCTGGGCGGACTGGTGCTGAACCTGATGCCGTGCGTTTTCCCGATCCTCAGCCTCAAGGCGCTGACGCTGGCCCGCGCTGGCGAAAGCGAGGCCGAGGCGCGGCGCGAAGGCATGGCCTATACCGCCGGCGTTGTGCTGGCTTGTGTGCTGCTGGGCGCGGTGCTGCTGGGCCTTCGCGCAGGCGGCAGCGAAGTGGGCTGGGCGTTCCAGTTGCAGGAACCGGGCGTGGTGGTGGCGCTGCTGCTGCTGGCCGTGGCGATCACCGCCAACTTCGCAGGGCTGTTCGAACTGCCATCGTTCGCGATTACCCGCTCGGGTGGACGGGCAAGCGCC
>JBDLVD010000111.1:0-5932 GCA_039804965.1 Pseudomonadota bacterium | reverse complement strand
ACCGCCGGATCGACCGTGATGCCGCGCAGGGCCGAATGCCGCACGCGCAGGTCTGCCACGGGTTCGCCGCCCACTTCGCGCCGGTCCAGTTCGTCAATCTGCCCGCCCATCTGGCGCAGCACGTCGAACAGCCCGGCGCGGGTGGGATTGAGGCCGACGTTTTCGATCACCATGTCGCTGCCCGGCACCACCAGCGCGGCGACGACGAAGAACGCAGCGGACGAAGGATCGCCGGGCACCACGATGGTCTGCGGCTGCAATTCCGCTTCGCCGTGGATGGAAATCACCCGCTCGCCATTTTCCTCGCCCACTTCCAGCCGTGCGCCAAATCCGCGCAGCATCCGTTCGGTATGGTCGCGGGTGGGCACGGGTTCGATCACGCGGGTGATCCCGGCGGTGTTGAGCCCGGCCAGCAGGATCGCGCTTTTCACCTGCGCCGATGCCACGGGCAGGCGATAGGTGATCGGCATGGAAGGATGGGCGCCGCGCACCATCAGCGGCAGGGTGCCGCCGGGGCTGGCGGTGAAATCCGCACCCATCAGGCCGAGCGGATCGGTCACCCGGCCCATCGGCCGCTTCGACAGGCTGGCATCGCCGATGAAGGTGGCGGTAATCGGGTGGCTGGCGACCAGCCCCATCAGCAGGCGGGTGGACGTGCCCGAATTGCCCATGTCCAGCGCGGCCTGCGGTTGCAGCAGCGCGCCGACGCCCACGCCGTGGATGGTCCATGTGCCATCGTCAGAACGGTTGATGGTTGCCCCCATCGCCCGCAGCGCGGCAGCGGTGGACAGGACGTCTTCCCCTTCCAGCAGACCGGTGGCGCGGGTTTCCCCCACCGCCAGCGCGCCGAACATCAGGGCGCGGTGGCTGATCGATTTGTCGCCCGGCACGCGGATGCGGCCTGTCAGCGCCCCGGCAGGGGTAAAGCGGCGAGGGCGCATCGGCGTGGCGGAATTGGCGGACAAGGGCGCTCTCTTCAAAGGTATGGCGTTTGGCGCGGGCTTTTGACAGCGGCAGGGGGCTGTGGCAAGGCGCGCGGCGCTCTTGATTCCGGCCCTTGATTCAGACACGGGCCGCATCCATCAAGTATGAAGATTGAATGGCCTGCCATTGCGGCGGGCAGATGAGGAATTTGGTAATGGTGAAGCCTGAGTGGGGCTCCAAGCGCAATTGCCCGAAATGTGGCGAACGCTTTTACGACCTGGGCAAGGATGAACCGGTCAACTGCATCGAATGCGGTAACCAGTGGTATCCGGAACCCGTGCTGAAGTCCAAGCAGCCGATCCCGTTTGAAGAAGCGGTCAAGGCCAAGGAAGTCGAAACCGCCGATACGGACCTCGCGGACGAGGATCTGGAAAACATCGACGAAGGCGAAGATTCGCCGGACAACGATGTCGATCTGGGCGGTGACGACGATCTGGGCGTCCCCGGCGCTTCGGATAACGACGAAGAAGACGTCTGATTTTCCCGGCTGCGGGCGCCCTTCTATATGGGGGCGCCCGTGGCAGGTATCTGGCGCAACCGGGCCGAAAACCGGTGGCGCAGCGGCAGGAAAAGAACTGCTGCGAAAGTTTGAAAAAGCTCTTGCGCTGAATCGGCACTGCCCATAAAGGCGGCGCTCCCGCAAGGGATGGGGCACCTCCCAGGGTGTCCGGAATGAATGGCACGGGGCCTTAGCTCAGCTGGGAGAGCGCTACAATGGCATTGTAGAGGTCAGCGGTTCGATCCCGCTAGGCTCCACCATTCACCCACAAATACGCCATGCAGCAGCATGGTTCGAGTTTTGAACAGACCGCTGGCTGACGAAGTTTCGTCCGCCGGCGTTTTTGGCATTCGGCCAATGTTGGCCTGATGGATGGAGTAACGCGGCGCCTATGTTCGATACGCTTTCCGATCGCCTGACCGGGGTCTTTGACCGCCTGCGCGGGCGCGGTGCGTTGAACGAAGCGGACGTGCGCGAAGCGATGCGCGAAGTCCGCATCGCGCTGCTGGAAGCCGACGTGGCGTTGCCCGTCGCGCGCAACTTCATCGATGCCGTTACCGAAAAGGCCGTGGGCCAGCAGGTTCTGCGTTCGGTCACGCCGGGGCAGCAGGTCGTCAAGATCGTCAACGACGAACTGGTGGCCATGCTGGGCGGCGAAGAACCCGCGCCGCTGGTGCTGGAAGCCAAGCCGCCGGTCGTGATCATGATGGTCGGCCTGCAAGGTTCGGGCAAGACCACCAGCACGGCCAAGCTGGCAAAGCTGATCCGCGAAAAGCACGGCAAGAAGGCCATGATGGCCTCGCTCGACGTCAACCGTCCGGCCGCGCAGGAACAGCTGAAGGTGCTGGGCGAACAGGTTGGCGTGGCCACCCTGCCGATCATTCAGGGGCAGCAGCCGGTCGAAATCGCGCGCCGCGCACTGGAATCGGCAAAGTTGCAGGCCGTGGACGTGCTGCTGCTCGATACCGCCGGCCGCCTGCACGTCGACGAAGCGCTGATGGCCGAAATGAAGGCCGTTGCCGGCGTTTCGGCACCGACCGAAGTGCTGTTGGTGGTCGATGCCCTGACCGGGCAGGACGCGGTCAACGTGGCGCAAAGCTTCAGTGGCGAAGTGCCCCTGACCGGCGTCATCCTGACCCGCATGGACGGCGATGCCCGCGGCGGTGCGGCGCTGTCGATGCGCGCTGTCACCGGCAAGCCGATCAAGTTTGCCGGCACGGGTGAAAAGCTGGACGCGATCGAAGCGTTTCAGCCGAGCCGCGTTGCCGGGCGCATTCTCGGCATGGGCGATATCGTCTCCATCGTCGAAAAGGCCGCGCAGGTGGTCAAGGCCGAAGATGCGGAACGCCTTGCGGCGCGCATGGCCAAGGGCGAATTCGACCTCAACGACCTGCGCACCCAGTTGCAGCAGATGCAGAAGATGGGCGGGCTGGGGATGCTGGCCGGGATGATCCCGGGCATGAAGAAGGCCAAGCAGGCGATGGCCGCCAGCGGCATGGACGACAAGGTGCTGTTGCACATGGATGCGATCATCGGTTCGATGACGCAGAAGGAACGCGCCCGGCCCGAACTGCTGAATGCCAAGCGCAAGAAGCGCGTGGCGGCGGGTTCCGGCACCGACGTGCAGGACGTCAACAAGGTGCTGAAAATGCACCAGGAAATGGGCCGCGCCATGAAGCAGATCAAGAAGATGGGCGGGCTGAAAGGCCTTGGCGCCATGTTCGGTGGTGGCGGCATGGGCGGTATGGGCGGCGCTGGTGGCCTCGGCGGTGCGCTGGGTGGCCTTGGCGGTCTGGGTGGAATGGGCGGTGGCAACCAGTTGCCCCCCGATCTCCAGAACCTGCTCAACAAGAAATAGATTTCAACGGTTTGAATTTGAATTTGGAAAGGTGATTTAACATGGCAATTTCTATCCGCCTGTCGCGCGGTGGCGCAAAGAAGCGTCCTTACTATCGCATCGTGGTTGCTGACGTGCGCAGCCCGCGCGACGGCAAGTATCTGGAACAGATCGGCACCTACAACCCGGTGCTGGCCAAGGACGATGCCAACCGCGTCAAGGTGATCGAAGATCGCGCCCGTTACTGGCTGGGCGTTGGCGCACAGCCGACCGACCGTGTTGCCCGCTTCCTCGATGCCGCCGGCATCCGTGAACGCGCCGCCCGCAACAACCCGCTGAAGGGTGAACCGGGCAAGGCTGCCAAGGATCGCGCCGAAGACAAGGCCACCAAGCTGGCCGAAGCCGAAGAAGCCCGTCTGGCTGCTGAAGAAGAAGCCAAGGCCGCTGCTGCTGCCCCGGCTCCGGTCGAAGAAGCGCCTGCTGCTGAAGAAGCTCCGGCCGCTGAAGAAGCCGCTGTCGAAGAAGCTGCTGCCGAAGCTCCGGCTGAAGCTGCTGGCGAAGAACAGGCCGAAGGCTGATTTCTTCGATGTCGGACAAGCCCGTAACCTTGGCCGCCGTTTCCGGCGCAGTCGGTATCACGGGCGAAGTTCGCTTGAAGCTGTTTGGGGAAGGATGGGAAACGCTGAAGGCGTACCCATCCTTCAACAACGGCGCGCTGACCGTGGCGAAGCTGCGCAGCGACAACAAGGGCGGGGCAGTCGTGCGTTTTGCCGAAGTGGCAGACCGCAACGCAGCCGAAGCCCTGCGCGGCACGGCGCTGACGGTGCCGCGATCCGCCTTGCCGCCACTGGCGGATGGCGAATATTACCATGCCGACCTGATCGGCCTGCCCGCCGTGGATGAAACCGGCACGGCGCTGGGAAGCATCGTGGCGGTCGAAAACTTCGGCGCGGGCGACGTGCTGGAAATCGAACGGCCTGACCGCAAACGCTTCATGGTGCCGATGCGGCCCGAAGCCGTGGTGGAATGGGATGGCCATCGCGCGGTGATTGCGTCACTCTTCGCAGATGACTGATGCATCGGGCGCACAGCCGCATATCGACCGCCTGACCATCGTCGGCCTCGGCCTGCTGCTGATGCCGCTGATGACGATGGCGCATGAAATTGGCGGCCATGCTGCCGCCTGCATCGCCACAGGCGGCGCGATCCGGAACCTTGGCGCATTCTATGTCGATTGCGCCGCGCCGGGCGATGGCGCTCGGCGGATCGTCGCGCTGGCCGGGATGGGCATGGACGCCGCGCTGGGCCTGCTGGCCTATGCCATGTGGCGGCGGGTGCGGGGCGATCTGGCCCGGCTCGTCTGCTGGTATCTGTGGCTGTGCCTCAGCTTCAGTGCCGCAGGATATTTCCTGTTTTCGGGCGTGGCCGGGATCGGTGATCTGGCCCCGGCGGGCAACGATGGTATCGGCCCTCTGCCGCAGGCGCGGCTGTGGCGGCTGGCCTTCACCGCGATTGGCGGGATGAGCTATTTTCTGCTGGTGCGGGCCGGGATGGCCGCGCTGGCCACGATGATCGGGCAGGGGCTGGCGACACGGCGCGCGCGGCGGTGCATCGCGCACCTGTTCTATGCCGTTGTCTGCATGGCCGCGATTGCCGCCAGCATTCCCAACCCGGTCGGTCTGTTCATCACCTTGGCATCGGCGGGTGCTGCCAGCCTTGGCGGCAAGGCCGGGCTGATTTCGATCGGGTACGCCACGCGTGAACAGGGTACCCCGCGCGCCTTTGTCATCTCCCGCAACGTGCCGTTGCTGGTGCTGGGCATTGCCGCCAGCCTTGCCTTTGCCGCCGTGCTCGGCCCGACGATGGTGCTGCGATGAGCTTTTCCGCCATCGTACTGACGCTGTATCCCGAGATGTTTCCGGGGCCGCTGGGCGTGTCGCTGGCCGGCCGCGCGATGGCGGAAGGGACGTGGAACCTTGCCACCGTGCAGATCCGCGATTTCGCCGCGGACAAGCACCGCACCGTTGACGATACACCTGCGGGCGGTGGCGCTGGCATGGTGTTGAAACCGGATGTGCTGGCCGCCGCGATCGACCATGCCCGCACGCTCAGCCCCGATGCCCCCGTGCTGGCGATGACGCCGCGCGGAAAGCCGATCACGCAGGCGCGGATTCGCGAATTGGCGGCAGGGCCGGGGGTGACGATTCTGTGCGGCCGGTTCGAAGGTTTCGACGAACGAATCTTCGTTGGCCGGCAGGTGGAAGAAGTCAGCCTGGCGGACATCATCCTGTCGGGCGGCGAAGTGGCGGCGCTGGCCGTGCTGGACGCTTGCATTCGCCTGCTTCCCGGCGTAATGGGCGCCCCTTCCAGCGGGACCGAGGAGAGCTTCGAAGAAGGGCTCCTTGAATATCCGCATTTTACCCGGCCCGCTGAGTGGGAAGGGCGCACGATCCCTGAAGTGCTGCGATCGGGGGATCATGCGAAAATCGCAGCTTGGCGGAAACGGCAGGCAGAAGACGATACACGGTTACGCAGGCCGGACCTTTGGGAGCGTCGCTGTGACGTTCGGGACCAGCCTGCCTCTGGCGCGCGGCGAATGAAGAAGGACTGCG
>JBDLVD010000110.1:0-6103 GCA_039804965.1 Pseudomonadota bacterium | reverse complement strand
GAACTGTATGGTCTGGTGCAGGAAGTGCCGCAGCGCGAAACCACGCCGTTCTATCCGCGCAGCCCTTATGGCGTGGCCAAGCTCTATGGCTACTGGATCGTGGTCAATTACCGCGAAGCATACGGCATGCACGCGTCCAACGGCATCCTGTTCAACCATGAAAGCCCGTTGCGCGGCGAAACCTTCGTCACCCGCAAGATCACCCGCGCCGCAGCCGCCATCGCCCATGGGCGGCAGGACAAGCTGTTCCTCGGCAACCTCGACGCCCGGCGCGACTGGGGCCATGCGAAGGAATATGTGCGCGGCATGTGGATGATGCTGCAACAGGACGAACCGGGCGATTACGTGCTGGCCACCGGCGAAACCACCCACGTGCGCGATTTCGTGCGCTGGGCGTTCGAAGATGCCGGCATCCCGATCGAATTCCGCGGCGAAGGCGTGGATGAAAAGGGCTATGCCCAATCCGATGGCCGCTTGCTGGTGGAAGTGGACCCGCGTTATTTCCGCCCGACCGAGGTGGATCTGCTGATCGGCGATCCGTCCAAGGCGCACCAGCAACTGGGCTGGCGGCATGAAACATCGGTGCGCGAACTTGCGCGTGAAATGGTCTTGGCCGACATGGAAACCATGCGCGACGCCCCGATCGACAAGAACGCCTGATGACCGGCTCCACCCTAGACCCGCAGGTTCAGGCACAGCGCGATTACTACACGCGCACCGCCGAACATTATGAAGCGATGCACGTCGGCCACATGGACGAACACCAGATCGCCCTGTCGGCCTTTGCTGGCATGGCGCAAATGATCGGGGCAGGCAGCGTGCTCGACGTCGGCGCGGGCACCGGACGCGCCGTCCGGTTGCTCGAACAGCACCTGCCAGAAGCACGGATCGTGGGCGTGGAACCAGTCGATGCGCTGCGGGCCGTCGGGCACGCCAGTGGCATAGCGCCCGAACAACTGGTGCCGGGAGATGCGATGGCTCTTCCCTTTCCCGATAAATCGTTCGATTTCGTTATAGAAACCGCTGTCCTGCATCACGTCGCCGATCCTGCTGCAGCGGTGCGCGAAATGGTGCGGGTGGCACGCAAGTGCGTGTTGATTTCGGATTCGAACAAGTTCGGCCAGGGCAGCACAGCTGTCCGCTGGGCCAAGCAGATGATTGGTGCGCTGGGCTTGTGGCGCCCGCTGATCTGGCTTTCCACCGGTGGCAAGATGGCCAAGTGGAGCGAAGGCGACGGCGTCTACTTCAGCTATTCGGTGTTCGATACCATGAACGAAATTTCTGGCACGTTTCCGCGCCACATTTGGCTCACCTCTGCGTCGATCATCGGCACGGACCTGAAACGCGGAACCACCAATGTGGCCGTGCTGGCCTTGCCGGCATGACCATAGGTGTGCCCCCCCCCTTCCCGCTGGCCGGAAAGCGCATATACGTTGCCGGGCACAAGGGCATGGTCGGTTCGGCCATCGTGCGCCGGTTGGGCACTGAAGGGTGCGAAGTGCTGACGGCGGACCGCAGCGTGGACCTGCGCGAACAGGCAGCGGTGCGCGGGTGGTTCGCGCAGAACCGGCCCGATGTGGTGGTGGTGGCCGCGGCCAAGGTTGGCGGGATCATGGCCAACGACACCCGGCCGGGTGAATTCCTGTACGACAACCTGATGATCGAAGCGAACCTGATCGAAGCCGCGCGGCTGGCGGGGGTGGAACGGCTGCTGTTTCTTGGATCAAGCTGCATCTATCCGCGCATGGCCCCGCAGCCGATCACCGAAGATGCGCTGCTGACAGGCCCGCTGGAACCCACCAACGAATGGTACGCCGTCGCCAAGATCGCCGGGATCAAGCTGTGTCAGGCCTATCGGCGGCAATATGGCTGCGATTACATCAGCGCCATGCCCACCAATCTGTATGGCCCCGGCGACAATTACGATCCTGTCGGCAGCCACGTCTTGCCCGCGCTGATACGCAAGGCGCACGAAGCGAAACTGGCGGGCGCGGCCAGCATCGAAGTGTGGGGCACCGGCACGCCGCGCCGCGAATTCCTTCACGCCGACGATCTGGCCGATGGCTGCATTTTCCTGCTGCGGAATTACAGCGGGGAAGAACACGTCAATCTGGGTTCGGGCACCGATCTGCCGATCATCGAACTGGCGCAGATGGTGTGCGATGTGGTCGGCTTTACCGGCGCGATCACCACCGACACCAGCAAGCCCGATGGCACACCGCGCAAATTGATGAGCGGGGCAAAGCTGGCGGCGATGGGCTGGTCCCCGCGCATTCCGCTGCACGAAGGGATCGCGGATGCCTATCGCACCTTCCTTGCAGGCGACACCAAGCAGCCAGCCTGACGCAATGAAAATCCTCTTCATCGGGCTGAACTACGCCCCCGAACCCGTTGGAATCGGGCCATATACCTCCGGTCTTGCAGAGGCGCTGGTGCAGGCAGGGCATCAGGTGGAAGTGGTGGCGGGCAAACCCTATTACCCGCAGTGGCAACCCTATCCCGGCCAGCCCGCAGGCGTGACCAGCAGCGTGGAAAACGGCGTCACCATCACCCGCGTGCCCCATTACATCCCGGCCAACCCCAGCGGGGCAAGGCGCATCGCGCACCACCTCAGCTTCGCCCTGGCCGCGCTGCGCCCGGCCTTGCAGGCGGCGGCGCGCAAGCCCGATCTGGTCTTCACTGTCGCCCCTTCGCTGATGTCGGTGCCGGTGGCGAAATGGGCAGCGCGGCGGGCCGGGGCACCGTTGTGGCTGCACGTGCAGGATTTCGAGGTCGAGGCCGCCTTTGCCACCGGGCTGATCGGGGGCGGATCGCTGGCGGCGCGCGCCGCGCGCGGCGTGGAAAACCGCATTCTGGCGATGGCGGACGTGGCCAGTTCGATCAGCCCGCAAATGTGCGCGAAGCTGGCGGACAAGGGCGTGGCGGCAGGCCGCATCGTGCAATTGCGCAACTGGAACAACGCCCGGATCGACCCGGCCACGGCCAATCCCGCCAGCTATCGCGCGCAGTGGCAGTTGGGCGCGCGCAAGGTGGCGCTGTATTCTGGCAACATCGCCAACAAGCAGGGGTTGGAAGTGGTGGTGCAGGCCGCGCGCATCCTGCACGAACGGGATGACATCGCGTTCATCATCTGCGGCGAAGGCCCCAACCGCGCCCGGTTGCAGGATCTGGCCACCGGCATCGGCAACATCCAGTTCCATGATCTGCAACCTGCCGATCGCATGGCGGATTTCCTGACGCTTGCCGATGTCCACCTGTTGCCGCAAATCGTCGGCGCGGCGGATCTGGTGCTGCCGTCCAAGCTGACCAACATGCTGGCCTCCGCCCGGCCGGTGGTGGCCACGGCGGCGCCCGGCACCGGGCTGTTCGATGAAGTGGAAGGGTGCGGCATCAACACGCCGCCCGGCGATGCGCAGGCGCTGGCCGATGCAATTGTCCGGCTGGTGGACGATCCTGCCCTCGCCGCACGGCTGGGCGCGGAAGCGCGGCGGCGGGCGGATGAACGCTGGTCGCTGGCCGCCACGGTGGCGACATTCGAAAGCCGGTTGCGCGCGCTGTAGAGCTATTCCCCGATCCGCTGTTCGTGGAATATCCGCAGCTTGTCGAGCGCGGCGGCTTTCAGCTGGTGGACGCGCGGCACGCTGACATCCAGCGCCATGGCGATTTCCTTCAGGTTCAGTTCTTCCACGAAATACAGCTGGATAACCATGGCCAGCCGTTCGGGCAGGTCGGCAATCGCGGCGGCCAGCATTTCGCGGTCTTCCACCTGCAACAGCTGGTGTTCGGCATCGGGATCGGACTGGGCAAAAGCCAGATCGCTGTCGGAATAGCATTCGTCGATGCTGGTCATCCGCACCGGGGTGGTTTCGCTGCGCAACAGGCGCACTTCCTCTTCACTGCGGCCAAGGGCTGCGGCCAGTTCCGCCAGCGTAGGTTCGCGCCCTGCGGCTGCGCGCAGGGCTTCGTGTGCGCTTTCCAGCAGGCGGCGGCGTTCGCGCATTCCGCGCGGATCGGCGCTGGCGCTGCGCAACTGGTCCACCATCGCCCCGCGCACGCGGATCTTGGCATAGGCGGCAAAGCCGTCCTCCCCCGGCCCCTTGTGCCGCTGCGCGCATTCGGTCAGCGCCACCAGCCCGGCCTGCATCAAGTCGTCGATATCCATCGACGGGCCGGTGCTGCCGGACAGGTGCCAGGCAAGCTTCTTCACCATCGGCAGGAACCGCTGGACGCGTTCCCCCACTTCGCCACCATAGGCGCGGGCGGCGGAAAACCGGGAATGATCGTGGATCATGCGGCAAGAGCCTCTTGTTCATGGGTTGCAGGCAGGGCGGGCACCGGAGCAGTCGCCTCCTGTTCCCCGCCGACCACAGCGATCACTTCGACCGGCTGGGCCACGGGCAGTTCGTTGATGGACAATACGGTGCAGCCCGGTGCGCGCAGGCGCAGCAGGGCCGACAGCGGACGGCGCGCGCGCGGCTGCACGATCAGCGCCGGCATCGGCGCACCGGGTTCACGCGCGGCCAGAATGGCGCTGACATGTTCACCGATGGACCGCGCCAGATCGGGTTCGATCACCACCTGCCCAGTGGTCGGATCGTGCATCCCGCCCACCACCATTTCTTCCAGCTGTGCGGCCAGCGTGATCACCGGCAACCGTTCGCTGGGCGGGCAGATACTGCCCACCAGCAAGGGGCCAAGATCGGCCCGAAGCAGGTCCACCAGCCGATCGTGATCGACCGTCTGCTGCGCCGCCTGGCTGAGACTGGCGAGCACCGGCAGCGGATGGGCCAGCGTGATGCCATCGGCCAGCAGCGCGCGCAGCAGGCGCGTGATCTGCGCCAGCGACAACGGTTGCGGGGTGATCGTTTCGATCAGCTGGGCATGGCGATCCTTCACCATGTCCAGCAGTTCGCGCACCTGATCGGGGCCAAGCAGTTCCTGCGGGCGGGCAGACAGCAGCTGGTTCACATGGGTGGCCACCACGCTTTCCGCGTCCACCACCAGATATCCTTCGGCCACGGCCAGATCGCGCGATGCCGCGTCGATCCACAGTGCCGGGCAGCCGAAGCTGGGGTCCATCGTGGGCTCGCCGCCGATGGCCACGCCGCTGCGCACTTCGCCGGTGTCGATTGCCAGCAGCCGGTCGGGCTTCAGACGGCCCGATCCCAGCGGCGCACCGCCAAGGGTGACGCGGTATTGATCGGGCGGCAGGTCGAAACTGTCGCGGATGCGGAATTGCGGCACGATGAAGCCGAACGCCTGGCACAATTGCTTGCGCAGCCCGGTCAACCGGGTGACCAGCGGCGCACCGCGCCGTTCGTCGGCCAGATGGACAAGGCCATACCCCAGTTCCACCGTCACCAGCGACTGGTCGGACACGTCTTCCATGCGGATGCGCGCAGGGTCCGGCTTTTCCAACGGTTCCGCCACGAAACGGGCGGCGGCAACCTTGCGGTTCTTCAGGGTGCGCCACAGCAGGAATGCCCCGCCAGCCAGCGGCAGGAACACCGTTTGCGGCATCGCCGGGATCGCCCCGATGGCGGCAAGAATGCCGGCCACCGGCAACCAGATGCGCGGATCGGCAAACTGGCCACCGATCTGCCCGGCAAGGTCGCGGGTATCGGAAACGCGGGTGACGATGATGGCAGCGGCAATCGACAGCAGCAACGCCGGGACCGAAGCCACCAGTGCATCGCCCACCGCCAGCGTGACATAAAGCTGCCCGGCTTCGGTGGCGGACAGGCCGTGGCTGACCATGCCCAGCACCAGCCCGGCGATGATGTTGACGCCAAGGATCAGCAGTGCGGCAACCGCATCGCCTTTCACGAACTTGCTGGCACCATCCATGGAGCCATAGAAATCCGCCTCGGTGGCGATTTCGCGGCGGCGGGCCTTGGCTTCATCCGCCGTCATCAGCCCGGCGGCCAGATCGGCATCGATCGCCATCTGCTTGCCCGGCAAGGCATCTAGCGTGAACCGCGCCGACACTTCGGACACGCGGCCCGCGCCCTTGGTGATCACCACGAGGTTGATGATCATCAGGATGCCGAACACGAACAGGCCGACGGCATAGTCGCCGCCGATCAGGAAGCTGCCGAACGCC
>JBDLVD010000109.1:0-6106 GCA_039804965.1 Pseudomonadota bacterium | reverse complement strand
ATCAGTTGCCGCACCGCGCGGTGAATCATTCCATGCATCGCGTGGCCTTGCCGGGTCTCAGTCCTTGTCGTCGGTGTCGACGATGCGGAAGATGTTGGCCAGGCTGGCAGCGGAATTGACCATCATCTTGTTGAACACGCGATGGCGGTGGATCTTGATCGTGTTTTCGCTGCGCCCCAGTTCCGCGGCAATCAGCTTGGTCGAAAAACCGCGTGAAATCAGCTGAGCGACCACCAGTTCGGTCGGCGTCAGCAGATCGACCATGGTCTGCACCATGTTTTCGGTTTCGTACTGGCAATGGCGCTGCCGCGAAAGGCCGACTGCGGATGTTACCGCCTGCCGCAAGGCCATTTCACTAAACGGCTTCTGCAGGAATTCGACCGCGCCGGCCTTCATGCAATGCACCGCAGTGCCCAGATCCTGAATGCCGGACAGGAACACCACCGGCAGCAGGATGCCTGCCTGGTTCAGCCATTCCTGCGCGGCAATGCCATCCCGCCCCGGCATCTTCACGTCCAGCAGGACGCAACCGGTCTTGAATTCGCCAACCTGGCGCTGCAATTCGTCCACCGTCGGACAGCCGATGGCCGGGAAGCCGAGCGCTTCGACCAGTTCCACCAGCGTTTCGCGCAGATCGTCGTCGTCTTCGACCACCAGCACCATCTCGCGATCGGACCGGCATATTTCCGCGTTCGGATAATTGGCACCCACCGCCCGCTCGCAACCTGCCAGCTGGCACGGCCGCATGTACCCCTGCTGGCCACAGCCGGTAACATCGCCCAACGACCAACGCGTATTTTCGGGAACAAAAACCTTATTCACGGGTACCTCGTTCAGCGCATTCCAGCCCCGGTGTCCGCTGGGTCGCCAAAGTGCGATCCAGCTTTCGGAAACTGCTGGTGGGGCGGAGGCTTAAAATCGCGGCCAGCCCCACTCTGATACATGCTGACACACTTACCAGCAATATCGTCAGTTGCTTAAGCTTTGCCTTGTAGCCACCTTTTGCACCTATATTTTTCAAGGGTTTGACCGAAAAATCGTTAACGTGCCTAACACCGGATTAAACCCAAGACGGGTTTTTGGCACCAAACACCGTGCAGGTATGCGTTCATTTTTTGCCCGACAGGTCGGTGCAGGGGCCAGAACCGGCGGCGCAGGTTGCCGCCAGCAATTCGGCCAGCGCGCTGTACGATACCGGCTTTTGCAGGGTCGCCACTGCGCCCAGCTCGCGGCTGGCCCGATCCAGCGCGCGATCATCATAGGCGGTCAGCATGATGCAGGGCGTCTGCGCGTTGGCGCCGGGTAGTCGGCGCAATTCGGCCAGCAGCTCGATCCCGCCCAGCCGCGGCATGCGGATGTCGCACAAGATGATGTCGAACCGGTGGGACAGCGCCAGCGCCAGCCCTTCCACGCCATCGCAGGCGGCGGCGACAGTGTGGCCCAGATCGCGCAGTTCGGACACAAGATCTTCGCGCAGATCGGGTTCGTCCTCCACGCACAGGATTTCCAGCACAAACATCAGCCGCTCACCTCTTCCGACACCGTTACCGATTCCGGTGCCAGCGGCAGCCGGTGAATGGCCTGGGTGCCACTGGTGGTGGATGCCACGGTCAGGCTGCCACCGGCCGATTCCATCAACTTGCGCGCAACATAGATGCCCACGCCCGCGCCATCGGTGGTGGCGGCGTTGCTGCCGCGGAAGAACCGTTCGCCCACGTGGTCCAGCTCTGCCGCCGGGATACCCGGTCCGCTGTCGGACACGGTGATCGCGGCCTCGTTGTCGTAAAGCTCCAACTTCACCGTGATCGGCCCGTCCGGAATCGAATAGCGGACGGCATTGTCCAGCGTCGCCCGCAGCGCCACGGCCAGCGGTGGCCCCTCCGCCACTTGCGCGCCGTTGCCGGCCACCTCCAGCCGCAGCCGATCCGCCGGAACCACTTCAGCCGCCACGCAGGTGACCAGCTGTTCGACATCGCTGGTGCCACCACTGGCGGGAACTTGCCCCGTCTCGTCGCGCTCGATGCTCTGGCCCAGTTTCTGCAACAATCGCGAAACCCGTTCCACCGCGCGGCGCATCCGCGATGCCCGGTCGCGCACGTCGTCGGGCCTCAGCTGATCGGCCTTGCGGTCCAGAATCTGCGCGCCGCTGTCGATGATCGCCAGCGGGGTGCGGATTTCGTGCGACATCACGCGCAGGAAGCGCGATTGTTCCTCGTTGGCCAGCAAGTGCCGCCGCAACGCGCTCGCCACGGTCTTTTGCTGTTCCACGATGGTCTGGTGCGCGGCGCCCAGTTGCCTGCCGGTTTCCACCAGTTGGTGGCCCAGTTCATCGATTTCGCTGATCTGAGTGCCGGAGAAATGCTGCCGGTATTCACCCTGCCCGATCCGCCGCAGCAGTTGCGAGAGCTGGCCGATCGGCCGCGCCATCGAAATGCTCATCCGGTTGGCCCGCCCGTAGAGGAACGCGAAGAAGGCGATGTAGAACATCACCAGCATCCCGGCCATGGTCCCGCCCACGCGCTGCTGGCGGTTGCGAATGCGGATGGAATTGGCGAAAATCTGCCGTTCCGGGGCCACCACCACCAGGCTCCATTCGGGGCCGGCGATACGCGCGAAACTGGCCAGTTGCCCACCGCCCAGCTCCAGCCGCACGCGCCCCGCACGCGCCGCGCGCAGGGTATCGGCCAGCACCCGCGTATCGGCCCGTTTTGCCAGATTGAAGCTTTCCGGCTTGAACCTGTCGCTGGTGATCGTGTCGGCATGGGTCAGGCTGGTCAGTTCCTTCAGCTTGAACAGCCTTTCACCCGCCGGCGGCATGGCGATGATGCGGCCATCGGCGTCTACCAGCATGGCAAAGGCACCCCACGGCAGGTTCAGATCGTGCAGCCGCTGGGTGATCGTGCCCAGCGCCACATCTTGCCCCACCACCGCGCGCAGCTGGTTGTCCAACCACACCGGCGCGATGGAGGAGATCATCCAGCCATGCCCGGCAGGGTCGGCATAGGCATTGGTCCACACCGCCTGACGCTGGGGGTTATGCGCGGCATCGGCCATATAATAGAAGTTGTATTCCGATATCCGCATGTTTTGCGGATACTGTTCCAGCACTTCGAAATAGGGGTAGATGCGGTTGTAGTTGTCCGATGTGTTGACATAGATCGAAACCACCATCGGGTCCGAATTCTTCATGTCCATCATCAGCGGATCAAGCGAAGACAGCTTCCACACCGTGGCCAGCTGCGCCGGGGTAATCGGCTTGTAGGCGGAAAAATAACTGGCCGCCGTGCCGTTGTCGGTGCGTGAATAGAACGCCCCTTCGGGCGACCATGCGTGGCGCGCCTTTTCCGAAGCCGAAGGCTGGAAATTGCCGATCAGCGCGCGTTCGGTCTGTTCGGTGAAGATGCGGGTGTTGCGCGCCACACCTGCCAGCGTGGCCGAGATGTTACCCGCTTCCCGTTCCGCCACATCGTCCAGATAATCGCGCGCCACGTCACGCTGTGCGGCGACGTTTTCGCGATAGACAACCGCGCTGCTGGCAAGGAAAATGCCAAGAAAACCCAGTTCGATGAACAGCAGCGGGAAGATCGCGGTCTTCAGGAACGAACGCCACAACCACCGGCGCAACGTCGTGTGCGCGCCAGCAGGCGGCGATTTGCCTCTGCGGTTCTGTTGGTCTGCGGCCACGATTTCGTCGCTTAACATCACCCAAGCCGCCATGACCAGAACAGACGCCCCCGATACACGCCAGTTGTTACCGTGGCGTTAGGGACCGCAAATCAGCATAACCCCGGCAACTGACTGGAATGGCGCGATTTTGCCGGGCAACACTGGGCAACTGCCCCTCCGCCCACGGATGGCGGCCATTAACGGCCCGGATGATCTCCCGCGCCGCCGCACGGGCGCAGGGCAGCGGCCAATCGCAGCTTTTTGCCCGCGGCCCCTTGCCTTGCCCAAGCGAGGGGTTACGGCATGGATGCCCCCCGCGAGAGCGACCGGCGGCCTTGAAAGCTTGAGCCAAGACGCGCCTGAACTCATGAAAATCGCCTTCCTCTACAACCACGACCAGATCCACCAGATCGCCCACAGCGTGCCGATTGCGGCTGCGCTGGCGCGGCTGGCCCCGGACGTTGCGGTGGTGCTGGCGGTTTCGAACGAGGCGATCGCCGCCGAAGTCGCCCGGCTGTGGCAGCGGCTGGCCCCCGGCATGCCCGCGCCGATCACCCGGCTGCACCTGCATTCCCGCACCAGCCGTCTGACAGCGGCGCTGCTGGGCAAGCTGGTGCCGGCCAACAAGCTGCTGCTCTATCGCGACAATCTCGATTTCTTCCGCAGTCTCGATGCGCTGGTGGTCACCGAACGCACATCATTGGTGCTGAAGACAACTTACGGGTTGGACACCCTGCCGATCTTTCTGGCCGATCACGGCGCGGGCGATCGTGCGATCGGCTTTGGCCAGTCGACCGCGCTGTTCGATCACATCCTTGCCGCCGGTCCGAAAATTTGCGACCGGCTGGTGGCCGATGCCGGTGTCGCGGGCGACAGGATTTCCATCACC
Source organism: Pseudomonadota bacterium (assembly GCA_039804965.1). GTDB lineage: Bacteria > Pseudomonadota > Alphaproteobacteria > Sphingomonadales > Sphingomonadaceae > Croceibacterium_C. Next base: position 1,551 of record JBDLVD010000109.1, on the reverse strand, counting down.
GGATATCCCAAGTTCGATTTCGCCGCAGCCGCCACCGATACGCCGGCCCCTGCGGCCCCGATCCTGCCGATGCTGGCCAATGGCCGCCCGACGGTGCTGTATAACCCGCATCCATCGCCGCACCTTTCGTCATGGTATCGGCAAGGTGAAGCGATCCTTGAATGGTTCTATCGCTCGTCCGATTACAACCTGATCTTCGCGCCGCACATCATGCTGTTCCACCGCCGCATCGCCGTGACCATCGACAAGCTGCGCGTGGCCCGCGTGGGCCGGGTGCAGGAACGGTATCGCAATGCGCCCAACATCCATGTCGATCTGGGCAGCGTGCGATCCACAGACATGACCTATACCAACGCGGCCGACATCTACCTTGGCGATGCCAGCAGCCAGATTTACGAATTCCTGCTGCGCCCGCGCCCATGCGTATTCGTCAATGCCCACGGGCCATACGATCCCGCCGATCCCAACTTCGCCCACTGGCAGGCCGGGCCGGTGATAACGGCCGCCGGCGATCTGGGCGATGCGCTGGCGGCATCGCGCCGCGACCACGAATTGCGCTACAAGCCGGTGCAGCAGATGCTGTTCGCCAAAACGTTTGACGGCACTTTCGACGGAACGGGAACCCCGTCAGGCGAACGCGCGGCCCGGCGGATGCTCGAACTGCTGGGAAAAGACGCTGCCTGATACCGATCATCATACCCATCGCGGATTGATCAGCCGGATTTTCGGCAACCTTGGCTGGCTGCTGGGCGGCAAGGCGGCGGCGGGGGTGATCAGCCTTGCCTACATGGTGATCGCCGCGCGGGCGCTGGGGCCGCGCGAATATGGCGTGCTGGTACTGATCCACGCCTATATCCTGTCGGTGGACGGGCTGGTGAACTTCCCTGCATGGCAGGCCGTTGTCCGTTACGGCTATCGCCCGCTGCGCGAAGGGCGTTTTGGCGATCTGCTGCGGCTGTTGCGCTTTACTACCGTGGTGGAACTGACGGTGGGAATGCTGGCGGTGCTGTCCGCTGCGTTGTTTTCCGGTTTCATCGGCCGCAATCTGGACTGGCCGCCCGAAGCCTTCGCTTTCGCCATTCCCTACAGCTTTGCCGCGCTGGCCAACACCCGTTCCACCCCGGCAGGATACCTGCAGGCGGTCCGCCGGTTCGATCTGCTGGGCTGGCACAATTCGATTTCCCCCGCCGTGCGCCTGATCGGCGCCGGCCTTGCCGCCGCATTTGGCTGGGGCCTTGCCGGGTTCCTGTGGGTGTGGCTGATTGCCGCCTTGCTGGAATTCGTATCGATGTGGGTGTTCGGCTTCATCGTCGCCCGCAAACAGTTCGTCGGCCATGCGTTCTGGGGGCCGATCGGCCATATCCGCAAGGAATTGCCGGGTCTTGGCGGTTTCATGCTGTCGGCCAATGCCGATGCCTCGCTCAGCCAGTTGGCGCCGCAGATGGTGCCGCTGGTGGTGGGCTGGATACTGGGGCCGACGGCAGCGGGCATCTATGCCATCGCCCAGCGCGCCACCAACGTGATCGCCCAACCGGCGCAAATTCTGGGGCA
>JBDLVD010000108.1:0-6116 GCA_039804965.1 Pseudomonadota bacterium | reverse complement strand
GCCGGCGAGATGGTGGAATTTGCCAACGGTGTGCAGGGCATGGCCCTCAACCTGGAAGCCGACAACGTCGGTGTCGTGATCTTCGGTTCCGACGCGGAAATCCGCGAAGGCGATATCGTGAAGCGCACTGGCACCATCGTGGACGTTCCGGTGGGCAAGGGCCTGCTGGGCCGCGTGGTTGACGCGCTGGGCAACCCGATCGACGGCAAGGGCCCGATCGTTGCCGACAAGCGCAGCCGCGTTGAAGTGAAGGCTCCGGGCATCATCCCGCGGCAGTCGGTTTCGGAACCGGTGCAGACCGGCCTGAAGGCGATCGACGCGCTCGTTCCCGTTGGCCGTGGCCAGCGCGAACTGATCATTGGTGACCGCCAGACCGGCAAGACCGCCGTGGCGATCGACACCTTCATCAACCAGAAGGACGCGCATCAGGGTTCGGACGAAGGCAAGAAGCTGTATTGCATCTATGTCGCCGTCGGCCAGAAGCGTTCGACCGTGGCGCAGATCGTGCGTCAGCTGGAAGAAAACGGCGCCATGGAATATTCCATCGTCGTCGCCGCCACCGCTTCAGAACCCGCTCCGCTGCAGTACCTCGCGCCTTACACCGGCGTGACCATGGGCGAATTCTTCCGCGACAACGGCATGCACGCCGTGATCGTGTATGACGATTTGTCCAAGCAGGCCGTGGCTTACCGCCAAATGTCGCTGCTGCTGCGCCGCCCGCCGGGCCGTGAAGCATACCCGGGCGACGTGTTCTACCTGCACAGCCGCCTGCTGGAACGCGCCGCGAAGATGAACGATTCGCTGGGTGGCGGCTCGCTCACCGCGCTGCCGATTATCGAAACGCAGGCGGGCGACGTGTCGGCCTACATTCCGACCAACGTGATCTCGATCACCGACGGCCAGATCTTCCTCGAAACCGGCCTGTTCTATCAGGGCATCCGCCCCGCCATCAACGTCGGCCTGTCCGTGTCCCGCGTGGGCGGTGCAGCGCAGACCAAGGCGATGAAGAAGGTGGCCGGCTCCATCAAGCTGGAACTGGCACAGTACCGCGAAATGGCGGCTTTCGCCCAGTTCGGGTCTGACCTCGACGCATCGACGCAGAAGCTGCTCAACCGCGGTTCGCGCCTGACGGAACTGCTCAAGCAGGCCCAGTTCAGCCCGCTGGCCATGGAAGAACAGGTCGTGACGATCTTCGCCGGCACCAACGGTTACCTGGATTCGATCCCGGTCGGCCGCGTGACGGAATACGAAGAAGCCATGCTCAGCTTCATGCGTTCGGACCATGCTGCCGTGCTGGCGGAAATCCGCGACACGCAGAAGTTCGAAGACGGCACCAAGGCCAAGGTGGTCGCTGCGCTCGACACCTTCGCCAAGCAGTTCGCGTAAGTAAGGAAGCCAAGTGGCCTCGCTTAAGGAACTCAAAGGTCGGATCAACTCGGTCAAATCGACCCAGAAGATCACCAAGGCCAAGCAGATGGTCGCTGCTGCCAAGCTCCGCAAGGCGCAGGCAGCGGCGGAAGCCGCGCGTCCCTATGCCCAGCGGCTGGCGGACGTGATGGCCAGCGTGGCGGGCAAGGTGGCCGGGCAGGACAATGCCCCGCTGCTGCTGCGCGGCACCGGCAATGACCAGCGCCACCTGCTGGTGGTGGTCAACACCGACAAGGGCCTGTGCGGCGGTCTCAATTCCAACATCGTCCGGGCCGCAATGGCCAAGGCGCGGGAATTGGCCGATGCCGGCAAGTCGGTGCAGTTCTACCTCGTCGGTCGCAAGGGCCGCGCGCCGCTGAAGCGCGCTTTCCCCGATCTGGCCGCTGCCCATTTCGACACGTCGGAAGTCCGCAACCCCGGCTTCACCGAAGCTGCGGGCATTGCCGCGGAACTGCTGGCGATGTTCGACAAGGGCCAGTTCGACGTGGCGCACCTGATCTACCCGACGTTCCGTTCGGCACTGGTGCAGGAACCCCGCGTTCAGCAGATCATCCCCGTCCCCGCCCCGGCCCCTGTGGCTGGCGAAAGCGGTGCGGTGGTCGAATACGAACCGGGCGAAGAGGAAATCCTCGAAGAACTGCTGCCGCGTTACCTGAAGACGCAGCTGTTCGGTTCGCTGCTGGAAGTGTCGGCATCCGAACAGGGTGCATCGATGACCGCAATGGACAATGCCACGCGCAATGCCGGCGATCTGATCAGCAAGCTGACCATCCAGTACAACCGCAGCCGTCAGGCCGCGATCACGACCGAACTCATCGAAATTATTGCTGGCGCTGAAGCGCTGTAAGCTACGAAGGCAAGGAAACGACAATGGCCACCGCCGCCAAGACCAAAACCGTGCTTAACCAGACGACCAACGGCACCATCAGCCAGGTCATCGGCGCCGTCGTCGACGTCAGCTTCGAAGGCGAGCTGCCGGCGATTCTGACCGCGCTGGAAACCGAAAACAACGGCAACCGCCTCGTCCTCGAAGTGGCGCAGCACCTCGGTGAAAACACCGTGCGCACCATCGCCATGGACGCGACGGACGGCCTGACCCGTGGCCAGTCGGTGCGCAGCACCGGCCAGCAGATCTCGGTGCCGGTCGGCCCCAAGACGCTCGGCCGCATCCTCAACGTCATTGGTGAACCGATCGACGAACGCGGCCCGGTCGGCAGCGAAATGTTTGCACCGATCCATGCCAAGGCCCCGGAATTCGTGGACCAGTCCACCGAAGCCGCGATCCTTGTCACCGGCATCAAGGTGATCGATCTGCTCGCGCCTTATGCGCGTGGCGGCAAGATCGGCCTGTTCGGCGGCGCCGGCGTGGGCAAGACCGTGCTGATTCAGGAACTGATCAACAACATCGCCAAGGGCCACGGCGGCGTGTCGGTGTTCGCCGGCGTGGGTGAACGCACCCGCGAAGGTAACGATCTGTACCACGAATTCCTCGACGCCGGCGTTATCGCCAAGGACGCCGAAGGCAACGCCACCTCGGAAGGGTCCAAGGTTGCGCTGGTGTTCGGCCAGATGAACGAACCCCCGGGCGCCCGCGCTCGCGTCGCCCTGTCGGGCCTGACCATGGCGGAATATTTCCGCGATCAGGAAGGCCAGGACGTGCTGTTCTTCGTCGACAACATCTTCCGCTTCACCCAGGCAGGTTCGGAAGTGTCCGCACTGCTCGGCCGTATTCCTTCGGCCGTGGGTTACCAGCCGACGCTGGCGACCGACATGGGCGCACTGCAGGAACGCATCACCTCCACCAACAAGGGGTCGATCACCTCGGTGCAGGCCATTTACGTTCCGGCCGACGATTTGACCGATCCGGCTCCTGCCGCTTCGTTCGCCCACTTGGACGCCACCACCACGCTGAACCGCGCGATTTCGGAACTGGGCATCTACCCGGCCGTCGATCCGCTCGATTCCACCAGCCGCGTGCTGACCCCGGCCGTTGTCGGCCAGGAACACTACGACGTGGCCCGCCGCGTTCAGGAAACCCTGCAGAAGTACAAGAGCCTGCAGGACATCATCGCCATTCTGGGCATGGATGAACTGAGCGAAGAAGATAAGCTGACCGTGCAGCGCGCTCGCAAGATCCAGCGCTTCCTCAGCCAGCCGTTCCACGTCGCCGAAGTGTTCACCAACATCCCAGGCAAGTTCGTGCAGGTGGAAGACACCGTGGCATCGTTCAAGGCCGTGGTGGATGGCGAATACGACCACCTTCCCGAAGCAGCCTTCTACATGGTTGGCGGCATCGACGAAGCAGTGGCCAAGGCCAAGAAGATGGCTGAAGAGGCGTAATCGGCAATGGCCCTGCATTTCGAACTCGTCACGCCGGCACGGCTCGTTCGCTCGGAAGACGTCCACATGGTGGTCGTCCCCGGTGCGGAAGGCGAGTTCGGCGTGCTGGAAGGGCACGCGCCCTTCATGTCCACCATCCGTGATGGCGCGGTGCAGGTTTACCGCACCGAAGGCAGTGCGCCGGAAACCATCACCGTGCGTGGCGGCTTTGCCGAAGTCGGTGCCAACGGCCTGACCGTGCTGGCGGAAGAAGTCGAAGGCTGAACCTTCGCTTTTCCGGCACAAGCAAAAGGGCGTCCTGCGGGGCGCCCTTTTTCTTTTTGCGCCCTGCCCTAAACAAGACCTGCCCTAAACACGGGAAAAGCCGGGCGAGGAGGAAGAGGCAATGCGTGGATGGATGGTATCGCTGGCGGTGGCCCTGTCCGCCCTGCCCGGCACGCCGGCAATCTCACAGGTTGGCAGCGTGGCTGCAGCCATTTCCGCGCAGCCGATCCGTTATCTGGAAACTCCTGCCGGGCAGAAACCCCGCGTGGTCATCACCGCAGACCCGGAACTGGACGATGCCAACTCGCTGATCCGCTATCTCCTCTACAGCGCCGATTTCCGTACTGAAGGGCTGGTCTATGCCAGCAGCCAGTTCCACTGGAAGGGCGATGGCAAGGGCACCCGCTGGTTCGTGCCGGGCCGCGAATACCGCCGCTTCGGGCTGGAACTGTGCCCCTGCACGTCATGGCGGTGGGATCCGCAGGAACGTTTCATCGACAGGGCTGTCGATGCCTATGCCGCCGCATGGCCCAACCTGCACCAGCACGATCCGGCCTACCCCACGCCTGACGCGCTGCGATCGGTGATCCGTTGGGGCAATGTCCAGTTCGACGGCGAAATGGACCATGACACGGCAGGTTCGGACCTGATCAAGCGCCTGTTGCTCGATGCAGAAGACAGCCCGGTCTATCTCCACGCATGGGGCGGGCAAAGCACCATTGCCCGGGCACTGAAGTCGATCGAGGAACAATACGGCCAAACGCCGGAATGGCCCGCGATCCGCGCCCGCGTCATCGCCAAGGCGGTGATCCATCCGTCGGGCGATCAGGACGATACCTATGCCCGTTACATCCAGCCGTTCTGGCCGGAAATCCGCTATCGCAAGCAGGAAGGCGCCATTCCCTTGAGCTATGGTGCGCAAAGCATGGTGAGCGAGAGCGATGCGGCCTATTTCTCGCGCGACTGGACGGCCGCTCACATCTCCAGCAAAGGCCCGGTCGGCGCGCTTTACCGGGTCTGGGGCGATGGCAGGCAGATGGTCGCCGGGGATCGGTTCGACTATTTCGGCATCGCCGGGAAAACCGCCGATCAGTTGAAGGCCGATGGCTATGTCGTGTGGTCGCCGCTGCAGCCGCAAGGCTCATTCCTTGGCGAAGGCGACACGCCCACTTTCCTCAACCTCGTTGCCAACGGGCTGGACGGTTACCGTGACAGCAGCTTCGGCGGCTGGGGTGGACACGCGGCGGCCACGCTGCCTCCATTGTTCAGTGCAGGCTTCGCTGCGCTGGAGGCCAGCGCCAGCGGACAAGCGGCGCGGCGCACCCCTGCGCGAATGGCGACACACCCGTTTCTGGCCGCGGCGCAGAACGATCTTGCCGCGCGGCTGGACTGGGCGACCACGCCCGGCCACAGTGACGCCAACCACCCGCCCCGGATCGCCGCCAAAGGCCCGACCACGATCGAAGCGCGACCGGGGGAAACGGTAAACCTGCGCCTGTCCGCCAGTGATCCCGATGGGGACAAGGTATCCGTGCGCTGGTGGCGATGGGACGAAGCGGACAGTTATGCCGGAACGGCACCCCCCAGCCGCCCGGAAGGGCTGCGGTCAGGCATCGTGGTGCCGCAGGACGCACCCGCGGGTTCGGATATCCAGCTGGTGGCACAAGCAACGGACAGCGGCACCCCGCCGCTGACCCGTTACGTCCGGTTCGTGGTGCGGGTGATACCCGCGCACTGAACCTTCAGGGCCGCCCGCCTTTCCACACCTCCACCACGCCCGCGCCTGTCGTCTGGTCGGCTGCCACGCGCACCCAGTCACCCGTCTGGATCAGATCCAGTGGATCGCGATCGAAATCGCTGACCGTGGGAACCCGCATCACCACGCTGCCCAGCGCGGCCTTGGTGGTCATCACGTTGAACAGCATGGCCAGCGGGGCCACGCCTTTCAGCCGGGCAGAATGGAACACGCCGGACCAGCCGGACGACCCCTTTGCACCCGGAAACACCAGCACCTTGCCGGCAAAGGAAATGCCTTTGAGCTGGTGATGGTTTTCAATCACCGTGCCGGTCATCGCGTCCACCCC
>JBDLVD010000107.1:0-6126 GCA_039804965.1 Pseudomonadota bacterium | reverse complement strand
AGGAACTGCGTTCGGTGCAAGTCGGCCAGACATCGCTGCCGATAAAGCGCCCCATGCAACAGGCACCGGCGGTTGCCGGATCGATGCCAAAGCCGATCCCGACGCCTGATCCTGTTATCCGTCGGCCGCCGCAGGTCGTGCCGAAAGCGCCCTGAACCTTAAGGCCTTAACCTGAGCGGACTAGGCGACCAGCCGCAAGCTGGCGCCGCCCCGCTGGGGCTTGAGCGCGACCTTGGACAGCCCGTCCACCGCCGCCAGCCGTTCGGCAAGTTCGCCATCCAGCACGAAATCGCGGCCCAGCCGCAGCACGGGGTCGCTTTCTTCGCCGATCAGCAGCCGCACCAGCACTTCGCCGCGGCCATTGCCGGGTTCGCCATCCGCCAGCGCCTGTCGCAGCGCCTGCAAGGCATCGATCGTTCGCACGTCGCAGGCCAGTTGCATCCGGGCGGTGCTGGTCACTTCCGCCAGCGGGCGCGCACCACGCACCGTCACGCGCGGGGGTTCGTCCGGGCTGGGGCTGTCCAGTTCCACGTTCAGCAGGATGCAGGTGCCATCGGCCGCCCAGCGCTGGAAGCTTTCGACCAGCGATTCTTCGAAGCAGGCGGCGCTGAACTGGCCGGAAATGTCGGAAAATTCCGCGCGGACGAAATCCGCGCCCTTGCGCGTGCGGCCCTTGCTGACGCTTTCCACCATCGCCGCCAGCACCGCCGGTTGCCGCCCGCCGGCCACGCCCGATTCCATCAGCGAGGCATAGGACCGCGCGCCGTTGGCGCTGGCGATGGCCCGATATTGGCCCACCGGGTGTTCCGCGAAATAGAAGCCGAAGTTTTCCCGTTCCGCAGCCATCTGTTCCGCACGGGTCCATGGCGCGGTGTCGACCAGCCGCAGGCCCGGTTCGGCGTGATCGTCCCCGCCGAACAGCGCCGCCTGCCCGCTTTGCCGTTCGCGCGTGGCGGCATCGGCCACGGCGATCAGCATGTCTGCGTTGGCCAGCACCTTGGCACGGTTGGGCTCCAGACTGTCGAGCGCGCCGGCACCGGCCAGCCCTTCCAGCTGGCGGCGGTTCATCGCGCCGGGCGGGGTTCGGCGGAACAGATCGTGCAGGCTTTCGAACGGGCCATTCCTTTCCCGTTCCGCGACCAGCGCATCCATCGCCTTTTCACCCACGTTGCGGATACCCGCCAGCGCATAACGCACGGCATAGCCTTCATCGGTCTGTTCGACCGAGAATTTCGCTTCCGAATGGTTCATGTCCGGGCCGAGCAGCACCCGCCCGTTGCGGCGCAGATCGTCGACATAGACCGCCAGCTTTTCCGACTGGTGCATGTCGAAGCACATCGACGCGGCGTAGAATTCTTCCGGGTAATGCGTCTTCAGCCACGCCGTCTGGTATGACAGCAGCGCGTATGCCGCCGCGTGGCTCTTGTTGAAGCCGTAACCTGCGAACTTATCGATCAAGTCGAACAGTTCGTTGGCCTTGGCCTTGTCGATCGCGGAATTTTCGCGGCACCCATCCACGAACCGCTGGCGCTGGGCGTCCATTTCCGCCTGCACCTTCTTGCCCATCGCGCGGCGCAGCAAGTCGGCATCGCCCAGCGAATAGCCGGCGAGGATCTGCGCCGCCTGCATCACCTGTTCCTGATAGACGAAGATGCCGTAGGTTTCGGACAGGATCCCTTCCAGCTTGGGATGCGGATATTCGATCGGCGCTTCGCCGTTCTTGCGTTTGCCGAACAGCGGGATGTTATCCATCGGGCCGGGACGATAGAGCGAAACGAGGGCGATGATGTCGCCGAAATTGGTCGGTTTCACTGCCGCCAGCGTGCGCCGCATCCCTTCGGATTCCAGCTGGAACACGCCCACCGTGTCGCCGCGCTTCAGCAGGTCGAACACCTGGGAATCGTCCCACGGCAGGGTTTCCAATTCCACCGTGATACCGCGCCGGGTCAGCAGATCGGTTGCCTTGCGCAGCACCGACAGCGTTTTCAGGCCGAGGAAATCGAACTTCACCAGCCCTGCATCTTCGACATATTTCATGTCGAACTGCGTTACCGGCATGTCCGATCGCGGATCGCGATACAGCGGGACAAGCTGGCTTAACGGCCGGTCCCCGATCACGACCCCGGCGGCGTGGGTGGACGAATTGCGCGGGAAGCCTTCCAGCATCATCGCCAGATCGACCAGCCGCTTCACTTCGTTGTGGTTTTCGTATTCGCGGCGGAATTCGGCCGCCCCGTTCAACGCGCGCGGCAAGGTCCACGGGTCGGTCGGGTGGTTGGGGATCATTTTGCACAGCCGGTCCACGTGGCCGTAACTCATCTGCAGGATGCGGCCCGTATCGCGCAGCACGGCGCGGGCCTTCAGCTTGCCGAAGGTGATGATCTGCGCGACCTTGTCCGCGCCATAGCGTTCCTGCACGTAACGGATCACTTCGCCGCGCCGCGTTTCGCAGAAATCGATGTCAAAGTCGGGCATGGAAACGCGTTCCGGGTTCAGGAAGCGTTCGAACAGCAGGCCCAGACGGATCGGATCGAGATCGGTAATGGTCAGCGACCATGCCACCAGGCTGCCCGCACCGGACCCGCGCCCCGGCCCCACCGGGATGCCCTGCCCCTTGGCCCACTTGATGAAGTCGGCCACGATCAGGAAGTATCCGGGGAACCCCATGCGGGTGATGACATCGATTTCGAATTCGAGCCGGTCGGCATAGGTCTGCCGGTCTTCCGCCGACATTTCACCATAAGGTTCCAGCCGCGCGGCGAGGCCAGCGCGCGCATCCTCCCCCAGCATCCGCGCCTCGCCCGCCAGATCGCCGGCAAGACTGGGCAGGATCGGCTTGCGGCGCGGCGGGGCGAAGGCGCAGCGTTGCGCCACGACCAGCGTGTTCGCGGTCGCTTCCGGCAGATCGGCGAACAGTTCTTCCATCATCGGCGCGGACTTGATGAACGCATCGGGGCTGGAACGGGGCCGATCGGCGCTGTCGACATGGGTGGAACTGGCGATGCACAGCATGGCGTCATGCGCGCTGTGCATGTGCGGATCACCGAAATTGGCCGGGTTGGTGGCGACCAGCGGCAGATCCATCGCATAGGCGAGATCGACCAGCGCATCTTCCGCGGCCTCTTCCGCCTCGTTCCCGCGCCGCGCCACTTCGACATAGAGCCGGTCGGGGAACAGCCCCGCAAGATGCGCCAGTGCCGCCTTCGCCTGTTCCGCCTTCCCTGCCGCCAGCAGGCGCGTGACGGCGCCTTCGCCAGCACCGGTCAGCGCGATCAGGCCATCGGTGTGACCATCCAGATCGGCAAGGGCCACGTGCGGATCGAGTTCCAGCGGCCGATCCAGATGCGCGCGGCTGACCAGATGGCACAGGTTGTTCCAGCCATCTTCATTCTGCGCATAGAGCGGCAGATAGTCCACCGGCCCGCCATCCCCGCGGATCACGCCCAGCAGCGCGCCGATGATCGGCTGCACCCCATCGCCCTTGCAGGCAGAGGCGAATGCGGTGGTGCCATACAGCCCGTTGCGATCGCAGATGGCGATTGCGGGAAAGCCGCGTTCCTTGGCCAGCTTGACCATCGCCTTCGGCTCTATCGCGCCTTCCAGCAGCGAATAGCTCGACAAGACGCGTAAGGGGACAAACGGGGCGAAGGCCATATGCCTGATGTGCTGCCTGCGCCGCCCGCGATCAAGCGGCAGGTGGTGGCGCTTGGGGAAAAAGGTAAATTCGCTTTCCTTGCCGCGGCTCCTGTGGTTCCTTCATACGTGAATGCACGAAGGGGGAAAGCATGAACGATTTCCAGTTCGAACGGCCCGATACCAGTGGCATCGCCGCCCGCGCCAAAGCCATCATCACCAGCCCTTCCACCGAATGGCCAAAAGTGGCTGCGGAAACGACCCCGCCGGGCAAGGTGTTGATGACCTACGCCCTGCCGCTGGCGCTGATCGGCCCGGTGGCCGCGCTGATCGGCGGGCTGGCATTCGGAATGCCGACCATGCTCGGCACCCTCCATCTCGGCATCACTGCCTTGCTGACCATGGCGGTGATGAGCTTCGTGCTGGCAATCATCAGCCTTTACGTCGTTTCGTGGGCGGCCAATTTCCTCAGCCCCAAATTCAACGGGCGCGATGATTTTCCGGCAGCCTTCCGCCTGGTCGCCTATTCGATGACGGCAAGCTGGCTGGCCGGGATCTTCGGCTTGGTGCCGTGGCTCAGCATCCTCAGCATTCTGGGGCTGTACAGCCTGTTCCTGTTCTACAAGGGCGCGACGCCGGTGCTGGGCGTTCCGGCGGACAAGGCAGGGTTCTACACCGTGGTGACCGTGGTGGTGGCGATCATCGTCAACGTGGTGGCCGCCATGGTGCTGAGCGCGATTGCCGCCCCGGCGATCATGGCCGGCGCCAACGTTGCCGCGTCGGGCGATCAGGCCACCGTATCCCTTCCCGGCCTCGGTAAAGTGACCGTCGACGGAAAGAACCAGTCGGTCGACATGGGCAAACTGGGCAAGGTGGAAGTGAACGGTGAAAACGGCACCGTCACGGTCGATGGCCAGACCGTGACGGTGGATGTGAAGCCCACCGACGGCGACTGATCGCATGTTCTGGGTGGCGGCCCTGCCCGCCACCGTCGCCCATCAACGGGGAAAATCTGCGCGGCGCGACAGGTCGAGGATTTCAGCCGTATCGAGCCGGTGATCGCCGGCCTTTTCGATCACCACCTCTTCGCGCCGTTCAGGCGGCATCGCGGCCACCATCGCGACCATTTCGGCCAGACTGCCGCGATGGAGCGCGCCCATCCCGTGCAGAATGCCTTCGCCGACATTCTTGAGGTGGATCGACGCGCGATCATGCCAATCCAGCGTGCTGCTGTCGGTGCTGCCGCCGCGGAAGGTGCTCGGATGGTCGGACATGGGATGCTCCCTTTCCACCATCAACGCGCCAGCCTGCCCGCTGGTTTCCGCCGCTTAGGCGAGCAGCCCTTCGTGCAACCGCACGACCCGGTCCATCCGCGCCGCCAGCCGTTCGTTGTGGGTCGCCACCAGTGCCGCGCTGCCGGTGCCGCGCACCAGTTGCAGGAATTCCGCCAGCACCTTGTCCGATGTCACTTCATCAAGGTTGCCGGTGGGTTCATCGGCCAACACCAGTTGCGGGCGATTGGCCAGCGCGCGGGCCACGGCCACGCGTTGCTGTTCCCCACCGGAAAGCTGGCTGGGCCGATGGTCCAGCCGATGTTGCAGGCCAAGCGAAGTCAGCACTTCCCTTGCCCGCACTTCAGCTTGGGCCCGGGTAGCCCCTGCCACCATCTGCGGCAGGATGACGTTTTCCGTGGCGTTGAAATCGGCCAACAGGTGGTGGAACTGATAGACGAAGCCGAGATGTTCACGGCGCACCTTGGTCCGGTCGCCCGCGTCCAGACTGGTGCAATCGATCCCGGCGATTTCGATCTTGCCGCCAAAGCCGCCTTCCAGCAGGCCGACGGCTTGCAGCATGGTCGACTTGCCCGAACCGGAAGGGCCGAGCAGCGCGACGATTTCGCCCGGCGCGATGGTCAGGTCCACCCCGCGCAGCACTTCGATCTTCACCCCGCCCTGTTCGAAACTGCGGGTCAGGCCGGTCAGCCTTACGACGGCATCATTCATAACGCAGCACCTGCACAGGGTCCGTGCTCGCCGCGCGGAAGGCCGGATAGAGAGTGGCAAGGAAGCTGAGGCCCATCGACATCACGCAGATTGCCAGCACTTCGAACGGGTCGGTGCGCGAAGGCAGCGTGGTCAGGAACCGGATCGACGGATCCCACAGGTTCTGCCCGGTCACCACTTCGATCCCGTGGACGATCGGCTGACGGAAGATCAGCACGACGAAGCCCAGCACCAGCCCTGCCACAGTCCCCACCGCGCCAATCGCGGAACCGGTGGTGACGAAGATCTTCAGCAGGCTTTTGCGGGTGGCGCCCATGGTCCGCAGGATGGCGATGTCGCGCGTTTTCGAACGCACCAGCATCACCAGCGACGACAGGATGTTGAACGCGGCGACCAGCACGATGATCGACAGCGCGAAGAACATTGCCACGCGTTCCACCTGCAAGGCTTCGAACAGGGTGGCGTTGATGGTCTTCCAGTCGGTGACGAC
>JBDLVD010000106.1:0-6160 GCA_039804965.1 Pseudomonadota bacterium | reverse complement strand
ATGCAGCGGACGCCTTGGCGAAACCGGGCGCGCTTGTCCAGCGTCGGCGACATGGCCGAGGAATTCCTGACCAATGCGGGGTTCGATCGCGGGCCGTGGCTGGTGGTCGCCTTTGCCGCCGGGATTGCCGCTTGGTTTGTGCTGCCAACGGCGGCGCACTGGATCGCGGTGATGGCGGCCGGCCTGCTGCTGGCCAGTGGTTCCGCTGCCATGTGGCGCGGGCGCGAAGACCGGGCGCAACTGCTGCTCGCCTGCGTCTCGGTCGGCCTGCTGGTCAGCATGGGCACCGCCGCGATCTGGGCGCGGTCGGCCATGGTGGGGGCTGTAGCCATCGAACGGCCGATCAGCGGCAGCTTCACCGGCCGCATCCTGCAACGGATCGAACAGCCGGCAGAAGATCGGCTGCGCCTCGTCATTGCCACGCGGGAACCCGGCACAGCCCGAGCGATCAAGGTGCGGGTGAACGTGCCGCTGGCCGACGCGAGCGCGGCACTGGCTGAAAACGCCGTGATCCGCATGACCGCGCGGTTGATGCCGCCGGCATCGCCGATGTTGCCCGGCGGGTACGATTTCGCGCGCACGGCGTGGTTTGACGGGCTGGCGGCAACTGGCAGTGTGCAAGGCCGCATCGTGGTGTTGCAAGGCGCGCGTCAGTCCGCGTCGCTCGCGCGCCTTCATCGCGATCTGGCGGACCACGTGCGCGCACAACTGGCGGGATCGCCGGGCGCCATCGCCGCCGCTTTCGCCAGCGGGGATCGCGGCTCCATCGCCACGGCGGATGAAGACGCGATGCGCGATGCAGGGCTTACGCATCTGCTGTCGATCAGCGGTCTGCACGTCAGCGCGGTGGTCGCGGCAGGCTATTTCCTTGCCCTGAAGCTGCTGGCGCTGTGGCCGTGGCTGGCGCTGCGCGTGCGGCTGCCACTGGTGGCGGCGGCAGTCGGGGCATTTGCCGGGCTCGGCTATACGCTTCTGACCGGGGCGGAAGTGCCGACCGTGCGCAGCTGCGTGGGTTCACTGCTGGTGCTGTTCGCACTGGTGCTGGGGCGCGAGCCATTGTCCTTGCGGATGGTCGCCGTGGCGGCGTTTCTGGTCTTGCTGCTGTGGCCCGAATCGCTGGCCGGGCCGAGCTTTCAGATGAGCTTCGCGGCGGTGGCCGCCATCGTGGCCCTACACCAGAGCGGGCCGGTTCGCCGGTTCCTTTCCCCGCGGGAAGAAAGCTGGCTGGCGGGTGTCGCGCGGCATTTGGCGCTGTTGCTGCTGGCGGGGTTCGTGGTGGAACTGGCGCTGATGCCGATCGTGTTGTTCCATTTCCACCGCGCGGGCCTCTATGGCGCGCTGGCCAACGTGGTGGCCATTCCGCTGGTGACGTTCGCGTCGATGCCGCTGATTGCGCTGGCGCTGGTGCTGGATCTTGCCGGGCTCGGCGCGCCTGTGTGGTGGCTGGCAGGCAAGTCGCTGCAACTGCTGCTCGACATCGCCCATTTCACCGCCGGGCAACCTGGCGCGGTACAGCTGATGCCGCAGATGGGCGCGTCAGCTTTCGGTCTGTTCCTTGCCGGCGGGCTGTGGATCGGCCTGTGGCGGGGGAGGGCGCGGCTGTTGGGCCTGCTGCCCGTTGCTGCAGGCGCGGCGCTGTTTTGGCACACCCCGCTGCCCGATGTGCTGATAACCGGCGACGGACGGCAGACTGCCATCATCGATCATGGCCGCCTGCTGGCCCTGCGCGACATGCGCAGCGACTTTACCCGTGAAAACGTGATGGAACTGGCAGGTGTTGCGGCTGATCCGGTGGCCTTGATCACTTGGCCCGGTGCACAGTGCAGCCGCGACTTTTGCGTCATCACCCTGCGGCGCGGCGGCAAGGACTGGCACCTGTTGCTGGGCCGCAGCCGCGAACAGGTGGAGGAACGCGCCCTTGCGGCGGCTTGCGAACGGGCGGATATCGTGGTGTCGGACCGATGGCTGCCCCGATCCTGCCTGCCGCGCTGGCTGAAGGCAGACCGGCGATACCTGCAGAAAAACGGCGGGCTGGCCATCGTGCTGGATGGGCAACGGATCACCCGCGTGGCCGATAGCCAGGGGGATCATGGATGGTGGCGCGGCGGACCCGAAGCCCGCCGCTGACCACGCTTTAATCAGTGGTAGCGGCGCAGCAGCCCGGCCAGCTTGCCCTGAACTTCCACTTCATCGGCGTTGTAGAATTGCGGATCGTAGGACGCATTTGCCGGATCGAGCCGCACCTTGCTGCCTTCGCGGTGCAGATACTTCAGCGTCGCTTCTTCGCCCCGAACCAGCGCCACGACGATCTCCCCATCGCGCGCGGTGCTGGTGCGCTTCACCAGGGCATAGTCGCCATCCAGAATGCCTGCATCGACCATCGAATCGCCGGAAACTTCCAGTGCATAGTGTTCGCCAGAGCCGAGCAGGGCGGCAGGCACGGGCAGCATCTGGCTGCTTTCCATCGCTTCGATCGGGACACCGGCGGCGATCTTGCCGTGCAGCGGAATTTCGATCACGTCATTGGCCGGTTGCGGCGCGGCGCGCGGCGCCTTGATTGCCGGGCCGCCGACATCGTTGGCCGGAGCGGATGCCTTGGCAGCAGACACGTTTTCCGGCTGCTTCAGGACTTCCAATGCGCGGGCGCGGTTGGCGAGGCGGCGGATGAAGCCACGTTCTTCCAGCGCCGAGATCAGCCGGTGGACGCCCGACTTGCTCTTCAGATCCAGCGCTTCCTTCATTTCCTCGAAACTCGGGGAAATGCCGGTGTCTTCCAGCTTGCGCTGGATGAACAGCAACAGTTCATGCTGCTTGGCGGTGAGCATCGTCGGATCTCCTCAAACGTTCCAATTCGGGAACGAACGAGGAACAATTAAGCAACCTTTGCAGGCCAGTCAAGCGATACCACCATTTTCGAGCAGGTAGACCGACACCATGTTTCCGGCGGCGATTTCAGGGCTGTGCGCCGGGCGATGGATCAGCGCATTGGCAAGTGCCAGCGTCGCCAGCGCGCTGCTGTCCTGCTGGCCCAGCGGCACGATCCGGTCGAAATCAAACTGTCCGCGCAGGAATTCCTCGCGCGCTTCTGTCGGCGGCACCGGTGCGGTCAAGCGCGCTGCAAGCGCGCGCGGCAAGGCATCGGCGGTTGCGGCACCCCCAAGTCGCCGCAGCAGGGGCAGCAGGAACAGGAATGCCGTGACGTAGCTCGATACCGGATTGCCCGGCAGGCCGATGATCCACTGATCGTCGCGCCGCGCCACCATCAGCGGCTTGCCCGGCTTGATCGCCACTCTCCAGAAGCTGATCTCGGCACCCCAAGCCTCGAGCGCCGGACGGACCAGATCGTGATCGCCCACCGATGCGCCCCCGCTGGTGACAAGGACATCGCAGCCCGCTGCCTGTTCGAGAGCAAGGGCCAGTGCCGCCGCGCTGTCAGCGACCGGCCCGATCCGCTGCACCTGCGCGGCATAGGGGCGCACCATCGCTTCGATCATCGCGCCGTTGCTGGCGGGTATCTGGTGCGGCAGGCAGTTGGCCGGATCGGCGGATAATTCATCGCCGCTGTCGATCACGGCCACGCTCGGCAGCCGATGAACGGGCAGGGCAGCATGACCGGCAGACAGCGCGACAGCGAGTTGCGGCGGGCGGACCAGCGTTCCGGCCTGCAAGACTACCTGCCCGGTGGCAAAGTCGAACCCAGTGCGGCGGATGTGGCGGGCGCTTGGTTCGCCTTCGCCATTGAGGCGCAACTGATCGCCTTCGCGCGTGGCGTTTTCCTGCAACAGCACCAGCCCGGCGCCGACAGGCATCAGCGCCCCGGTGGAAATCCGCACCGCCTGCCCGGTGGCCAGCTTGCCGGTAAAGGGATGCCCGGCCGCGCTTTCGCCCACGATGCTCCACGGGCCAGCCGCATCGTCCGCTGGCATGGCATAACCATCCATGGCCGAAAGGTCTGCTGCGGGCTGGGTACGCCGGGCCGCGAGGTCTGCGGCAAGCCGGTGGCCTACTGCTTGCGGGCTGGGCGTATCTATGGCCGGCAATGGCGCGACGGCACCAAGCAGCCGGTCCCATGCCTCGACCAGCGGAATGGGCGCGCGGGTCACTGCGCTTTCCAGATACCGCTCTTGCCGCCGGTCTTTTCCAGCAGGCGCACCTGTTCGATCACCATGCCCTTATCCACGGCCTTGGCCATGTCATAGACGGTCAGCAGCGCGATGGAGGCGGCGGTCATGGCTTCCATTTCCACCCCGGTGCGCCCGGTCAGCGATGCGCGCGCGGTGGCGCGCACGGCGTTGTCTTCAAAGGTGAAGTCCACCACCACCGAATCCAGCGCCAGCGGGTGGCACAGCGGGATGAGTTCGGCCGTTTTCTTGGCGGCCATGATCCCGGCGACGCGGGCCACGGCCAGCACGTCGCCCTTCGGACCGCTGCCGTTGCGGATCGCATCCAGCGCGGCGGGTGACATGGTGATGCGCCCGCTGGCGGTGGCGCTGCGTCCGGTTTCGGCCTTGCCGCCGACATCGACCATGCGGGCCTGGCCCTGTTCATCAAGGTGCGTGAGTTTGTCCATGTGCGTTCCGCTAAACCAATCCGGCGCGTTTGGGCACTGGGTTCATCCGCAAAATCAGCGTTGGCGGTAATATCTGCGGCGGGTGTTGGTCCACGCAAGTTGCACCAACCCGACCAGCGCCAGCACCGCGCCGTTGCGCGCCCATGCCAGATCGTTGGCCATGAAGCTGTCGAGGAAGGCGATGCCGAAGCCCTGGAGGATCCAGATGCCGCCCATCACGATCATCGCCACGCCAATGATGCTGAGCAGTACCTGCCCGATGATGTGGAATGCCTTGGCCATGCAAATTCTCCCCGTGTGTTGCCGGGGAGTGTAGGGCGCGCGGCCCGCAACACAACCGCGCGTGGGTTCAGCCGCCCAGCAGGGTGCGCGTGGCCAATTTCACGTCCGGTTGGCGCATCAGGCTTTCGCCCACCAGAATGCAGCGCACCCCGGCGGCGCCGAGGCGTTGGACATCTGCGTGGGTGTTGATGCCGCTTTCCCCCACCAGCAGCGAGCCTTCCGGGGCCAGCGGGGCGAGCCGTTCGGTATTGCCCAGATCGGTGCGGAAGGTCTTGAGATCGCGGTTGTTCACCCCGATCAGGCGTGAGCGCAGACGAGCGGCGCGCTCCATTTCCTGTTCGTTGTGGGTTTCCACCAGCACGTCCATCCCGCGTTCCAGCGCGGCGGCTTCGATTTCCGCCATGACGCCATCTTCCAGCGCGGCAACGATGATCAGGATCGCGTCGGCGCCGATCGCGCGCGCTTCGGCAACCTGCCACGGATCGACCATGAAATCCTTGCGCAGGCAGGGCAGGGTGCAGGCCGCGCGCGCATCCATCAGGTAATCCTCGTGCCCCTGAAAATAGGGCGCGTCGGTGAGGATGGAGAGGCAGGCCGCGCCGCCATGTTCATAGGCCAGCGCATGTTCCGCCGGGCGGAAATCGGGGCGGATCAGGCCCTTGGACGGGCTGGCCTTCTTGATTTCCGCGATCAGGCCATAACCGCTGGCGGCCTTGGCCCGCAAAGCTGCTTCGAACCCGCGCGGTGCGCTGGCGGACAGGGCCTGCCGGTCCAGATCGCTGACGGTGGCATTGGCCTGCCGCGCGATGACTTCCTGGCGCTTGGTGGCGCAGATTTCGGCTAGCTTGTCGGTCATTTCAGTGTGTCGATCCAGCAGTCGAGCAACGCATTGGCGAGGCCCTTGTCGATGGCTTCGGCGGCTTCTTCCGCCCCTTCGGCCCAGCTTTGCGCTTCGCCTGCCACCAGTAGCGCCCCGGCGGCGTTGAACAGCACGGCATCGCGGTAAGGGCCGTGCGCGCCTTGCAGCAGGGCGCGCAGGGCGGCGGCGTTGTGCGCGGGATCACCACCGCGAATCGCATCGACCGGCGCGGCAGGCACGCCGGCATCGGCCGCCGTCACCCGCTTCATCCGCACTTCGGCGCCGATCACTTCGGCCACTTCGTTGCCACCGGCCAAGCTCAGTTCGTCCAGCCCTTCGTCCCCCGAAATGACGAACGAATGGTCGGTTCCCAGCCTTGCCATCGCTTCGGCGTAGATCGGGACATATGCCGGGCGGGCGATGCCGACCAGTTGCCGGCGGACACCAGC
>JBDLVD010000105.1:0-6193 GCA_039804965.1 Pseudomonadota bacterium | reverse complement strand
CGCCAGCCTGATCGATCGCGCTGCCGATGCGGCCACCGGCGTAAAGCGGCATTTCCGCAGTCGCCTGAATGGACAGCGGATAGGTATTGGCGGGCGCGATGCCGAAAAACCCGCCATTATCGATCCGCCCCGCCCCGGCCGATCCTTCCACCCGCAGCAGCGGATTGCGTTCCGCCCGCGCCTGATCCAGCCGCGCCTGCGCTGCCGCTTCACCGGCTTGCGCTTCTTCCAGCGCGGGTGACCGGGCCACGGCGCTGGCGATGGTATCGGCCAAGTCCTGCGCCGCCGCATTGGGGGATGCAACGGCACAGGATGCGGCAAACAGGTATCCGGGCAGGCGACGCATCACGGCCTGAAACCTCAGCGGAACAGGCTGCCGGGCTTCACGCCCAGCTTGCGGAAGACAATCGCAGCCGGGCAAAACCCGGTGAAGCTTGCCTGCAACAGGTTCAGCCCGGCAAAGATCGTCAGGGCAATCCAGCCCGGGTGGACGGTAACCGAAAGGATCGCGCTCAGCAGCACGACCACCCCGGCAAAGCGCATGACAGCCCGATCAAGACACATCGTTCAGTTTCCCTGCTTGAAGCGCAATTTGCGAATGCCCAGCGCGTGCATGGCCAGCCGTTCGTAAAACGGTTCGCTGGTCCCGCGACGGACCTTGTGGATGAAGTATTTTTCGAACCCGACCTTGGCCAGATGCACCCATTTGCCACTGCTGGACCAGTTGAGGTTGCGCGGCGGAATCTGCGGCTGGGCCACAAAAGCAACGCCGCCATCGCCAAAATCGGCAAGGCATACGGCATTCCACGTCGCTTCTTCGGTCGCTTCCTTGCCTGCCAGCACCAGCTTGATGTTGGCGGCAATGGCGGTGACCATGCTTTCGATCATGAAGCCGGTCTTTGGCACGCCCACCGGCACCGGCGTGGGGCCGACAGGGGGGATCGCCACACAGACGCCCAGTGAATAGACATTGGGGAAATTGGGATTGCGCTGGTGCTTGTCCGCCAGAATGAAGCCGCGCGGATTGGTCAGCCCTTCCACCCCGTAAACCGCCGGAATGCCGCGGAAGGCGGGCAGGATCATCGAAAAGCCAAACGGCAGATCGTGGCTGGAAGCGACCGAGCCATCCTGTGCGATTTCGTCGACATGCATCGCACCGGCTTCGACCTTGCCGATTTTGGCATTGGTGATCCACTTGATGTGCCGCTGGCGCAGTTCGCTTTCCAGCAGCCCCTTGGTATCGCCCACGCCATCAAGACCAAGGTGGCCGATATAAGGCTCCGCAGTCACGAACGTCATCGGCACGCGATCACGGATCTTGCGACGCTTGAGTTCGGTGTCGAGGATCAGCGCGAATTCGTAAGCCGGGCCATAACAGCTGGCCCCCTGCGCCGCGCCGACCACGATCGGGCCGGGATTTTCGCAGAACCTGTCGAACGCCTCTGCGGCAACGGCAGCATGATCCGTGCGGCAGACCGACTGGGTGAAACCCTGCGGCCCCAGCCCTTCGATTTCGTCAAACGCCAGATCGGGGCCGGTGGCGATGACGAGGTAATCGTAAGCCACCGAGGTGCCATCGTTGAGTTCCACGCGGTTTTCCGCCGGATGGACCCGCTTCGCCCCGACAGAGGTGAAACCGATGCCCTTCTTGGCCATGATCGGCGGCAGGTGGACCTTGATCGCTTCGGGTTCGCGCCAACGCACGGCAACCCAGGGATTGGATGGCACGAACCAGTAATCGTCCTGATCGTTCACCACCATGACTTCGGCCTTGCCCTTGACCGCGTCGCGCACTTCGTAAGCCGCGATGGTGCCGCCAAGCCCTGCGCCAAGAATGATGATCCGGGGTAACGTCATGTCGGCCTCCCACTTCAATCGCGCTTGACTAATATTCGAATGTTTCGATATAAGCAAGTGACAATATGACAAGGCCACGCGGCCAAAATGACAGGAGTGCAGGGAAATGTTCGGCTTGGGCAAAAGGCATCACCGGGAAATCGAAGCGACCCAGCTGGCCGCACTGGTGGAGGCAGGCTCCGCCATCGTGGTCGACGTGCGCGAAGCCGATGAATTTGCCGCCGGACATGTTCCCGGTGCAATGAACCTGCCCTTGTCCGCTTTCGATCCCGCCGCAATCCCGGTGGCGGATGGCAAGACCGTGGTGCTCAACTGCCTTGGCGGCAAACGGTCGGGCATGGCGCTGGACCAGTGCGTCGCCGCTCAGGCAGCGATCGACACGCATCTGGCGGGCGGCTTCAACGCCTGGGCGCAAGCCGGTCTGCCGGTCGAAAGCTGAACGGAAGGAACGGGGCCATGCGCGCGTCTATTTTTGCCCGGACACTGGTACTGGCTATCGCCAGCCTGCCCCTGGTCGCTTGCGGTGCGGGTGATGATGCGCCTGTGGCTGCCAGCAAAGCCACCGGAGCGCGGCTGGTGCTGGCCGCGTCCGAAACGGTGCAATGGCAGGATGTCAGTGCCGAAGTGGCCACGGTCGATCAGGCGCAAGTGCTGGCCCGTATCCCCGGCATCCTGACCACCCTGACCGTGCGCGAAGGCGACATGGTGACACGCGGGCAGGCGATCGGCCGTATCGTCGATTCGCAACTGGGTTATCAGGCCGGGGCTTATGGCGCACAGGCCGCCGCCGCGCAGGCACAGGCGGCGCAGGCACGGGCGGAACTGGCGCGGGTCAAATACCTGCACGATAATGGCGTCTATGCCGATGCCCGGCTGGAACAAGCGCAAGCCGCCACCAGCGCTGCGGCTGCGCAAGTGCGGGCGGCGCAGGCACAACAGGCCGCGGTTGGCGCGGTATCCGGCCAAGGGACGGTGATCGCGCCTGCCAGCGGGCGGGTGCTGCGCGCCGATGTTCCGGCCGGATCGCCGGTGGCGCCAGGCATGGCGATTGCCGTCATCACTGCCGGGCCGACAGTGCTGCGTCTGGAAATGCCGGAATCGCTGGCCGATCACGTCCACGCCGGATCACGCGTCACTGCCCGCATTGGCGAAAGCGATGCCAGCGGCACCGTCATCAAGCTGTATCCGTCGATCACGGCGGGCCAGATCACCGCCGATGTCGCCATGGCCGGGCTGGACAACCGCCTGATCGGCCGCCGCGTTGCCGCGCGGGTGGAAACCGGCACGCGCCCGGCACTGCTGGTGCCGCGCCAGTTCGTAACCACCGCTTACGGCATCGATTACGTATCGCTGCTGGCGCGTGATGGCACCGCCACGCAAGTGCCGGTGCAGACCGCCCCTGCCCCCGCATCAGACAAGGTGGAAGTGCTGTCTGGCGTGGCAGCGGGCGATACGCTGGTGGGCGGGCGATGAACGTCGCCACGAACGGCCCCACCGCCAATCTGGGCCTGTCGGGCGCACTGACCCGCGCCACGATCAAATCCCCGCTCACGCCGCTGCTGCTGCTGGCGGCGATGATCGTCGGGCTGATCGCCACCATCACGATCCCGCGCGAGGAAGAACCGCAGATCAAGGTGCCGATGGTGGACATCATGGTGTCTGCCCCCGGACTTTCCGCGCCCGATGCGGTTGAACTGCTGGCCAAGCCGCTGGAAACCATCGTCCGCAGCGTGGATGGCGTCGAACACACCTATGCCCAGGTGCAGGACCACGCGGTGATGGTGACCGCGCGCTTCAAGGTCGGATCCGACCCCGAAGACGCCGCCACCCGCATCGACGAAAAAATCAACGCCAACATCGCTCGCATCCCGGTGGGCATCCCTGCCCCGCAAGTGACGGTGCGCGGAATCAACGACGTGCCGATCGTGGTGCTGACCCTGACGCCCAAACCGCAGAGCGGCAATGGCGCGGCGGGAAAGTGGAACGATGCGGCACTGGCAGAGCTGGCCGGCAAGCTGCGCGGCGAAGTGGCGAAGGTGGACGATGTCGGCCTGACCTTCATCACCGGCGGCCAGCACATGGCCCTGCGGGTGGTGCCAGATCCGGCAAAACTGGCATTGTATCGCGTGCCGCTGGCCAATCTGATCGACGCCGTCTCGCAGGCCAACCGCGCTTTCCCGGCAGGAAGCGTGCGCGAAGGTGGACAGGCGGCGCTGGTTGTCGCCGGGCAGACGCTGAAGGACGCGCAGGAACTGTCCGCGCTGACCGTCCGGTCCGTGTCCGGTGCGCCCGTGCTGCTGGCCGATATCGCGCGGGTGGAACAGGCCCCGACGCAGGATCAGGCGCGCGCGTGGCGCTGGGCGAAGGACGGCAACGGCGCATGGCACATGGCCCCCGCCGTCAGCATCGCGATTGCCAAGCGGGCGGGCGCCAACGCCGTTACCGTTTCGGAACAGGTTGTGGCCCGCGTTGAACAGTTGCGCGGCAGCCTTGTCCCCGCCGGCGTCGATGTGACCGTCACCCGCAATTACGGCGAAAGCGCCAATGAAAAGGCGAACGAACTGATCTTCCACCTCGCGTTGGCAACGGTGTCGATCGTGGTGCTGATCGGCTTTGCCATCGGCTGGCGTGAAGCCGCGGTGACGGCCATCGTCATCCCCACCACCATCATGTTGACGATGTTCGCTTCCAACATCATGGGCTTCACGATCAACCGCGTCAGCCTGTTCGCGCTGATCTTTTCCATCGGAATTCTGGTGGACGATGCCATCGTGATGATCGAAAACATCGCCCGCCATTGGGCGATGAACGATGGCCGCGACCGTACCACTGCCGCGATCGAAGCCGTGGCGGAAGTGGGCAACCCCACCATTGTCGCCACGCTGACGGTCGTCGCCGCACTGCTGCCGATGCTGTTCGTGTCCGGCCTGATGGGCCCGTACATGGCGCCGATCCCGATCAACGCCAGCGCGGCGATGGTGTTCAGCTTCTTCGTGGCCGTTATCATCGCCCCGTGGCTGATGGTGCGGTTCGCGCGGCAGGCACTGGCCCATGGCGACCACCAGCATGGCGGCAAGCTGGGGCTGCTCTATGCCCGCTATGCCGGGCGGGTGATCGCCACCAGAACCAGCGCAAAGCGGTTCCTGATCGCAGTCGGCGTGGCCACGCTGGTTGCCTGTTCGATGTTCTACTTCAAGGCGGTGACCGTGAAGCTGCTGCCGTTCGACAACAAGTCGGAAGTGCAGCTGGTGGTCGATCTGCCCGAAGGTGCCAGCCTTGAAGAAACCGGGCGGGTTCTGGAACAGGCCGCCGCCGCCACGCGCTCCGTTCCGGAAGTGGCCGCACTGGAAGCCTATGCCGGCACGTCTGCCCCGTTCAATTTCAACGGGCTGGTGCGGCATTATTTCCTGCGCAGCCAGCCGGAGATGGGCGATCTGATGATCACCCTGCTGCCCAAGGCCGACCGCAGCCGGTCCAGCCACGCCATTGCCGTCGATCTGCGCGGCAGGCTGAAGCGCGTCCCCCTGCCTGCCGGCGGATCGCTGAAAGTGGTGGAAACCCCGCCCGGCCCGCCGGTGCTGGCAACGCTGCTGGCGGAAATCTATGGCCCGGACGAAGCAACCCGCCAGCGCACCGCCGTGCAACTGGAAAAGATCTTCCGTTCCGTGCCCTTCATTGTGGATGTGGACAACAGCTTCGGCCAGCCGCGTCCGACGCTGCGGCTGGTGCCTGACAGGGCAAAGCTGGATCATTATGGCCTGTCCGAACGCCAGCTGTTAGACAGCATCGGCGCGCTGATGGGCGGGCAGGTTGTCGGCTATGCCCCGCGCAACGCGCAGCTTGGCGGCACTGACCGCGATCCCTTGCCGATCGTGATCGGGCTGGATCAGGCGCAGCGGCAGTGGTCCGCCGCGCTGGCCGCCACCCCGGTCGCCGTGGCCCCCGGTGGCCAGCTGATCCAGTTGGGCGAACTGGTCAGCGCCCGGATGGAACAGGGCAGCCCGGCAATCTTCCGCCGCGACGGACGCGGCGCGGCGATGGTGACGGCGGAACTAGCCGGCAGGTACGAAGCACCGATCTACGGCATGTTGGCAGTGGACGATGCCGTCGCCCAGTTCGATTGGGCAAAGGCTGGCCTCTCCCGCCCGCAAGTGCTGCTGAACGGCCAGCCCGCTGATGAAAGCCGCCCTTCCCTGCTGTGGGATGGCGAATGGGAAATCACGTGGGTGACTTTCCGCGACATGGGCGCTGCCTTCATGGTGGCACTGCTGGCGATCTATGTGCTGGTAGTCGGGCAGTTCCGCAGTTTCACCCTGCCGCTGGTAATCCTGACGCC
>JBDLVD010000104.1:0-6216 GCA_039804965.1 Pseudomonadota bacterium | reverse complement strand
AGCCCAAGCTGGTGTTCTATTCGCAATCCGGGCGCAGCGGTTGCGGCGCGGCGCAAAGCGCGATGGGGCCGTTCTATTGCCCGGCCGATCAGGGCATCTATCTCGACACCACCTTCTATGACCAGATGGCGCAGCAACTGGGCGCCGGCGGCGATTTTGCCCGCGCTTACGTGATTGCGCACGAATACGGCCACCATATCCAGCAGCAGACCGGCATCGAAAATGCCGTGCGCCAGCGGCAACAGGCCGACCCGCGACAGGAAAACCAGTGGCAGGTGCGGATGGAATTGCAGGCCGATTGCTATGCCGGAGTATGGGCCGCGCACAACCGCGACCAGATCGATCCGGGTGATTTCGAAGAAGGGATGACCGCAGCCAGCGCCATCGGTGACGATACCCTGATGAAGAACGCCGGGCAGCGGGTGAACCCCGAAAGCTTCACCCACGGTTCCAGCGCCCAGCGGATGCAGGCGTTGCGGCTGGGGCTGGAATCGGGTGATGACAGGCAGTGCGACGGAATTGTCCCACTGGGGTGAGCGCCACCGATTTTGCGGTCTGCGCACAGTCGGCTAAGCACGCAGCCCATGACTACTCTGCGCACCCGCGTCACATCGCTGGCTGATTGCCACCGGATCGAAGATTTCCGCGAACTCGCGTTTCGCAAGCTGCCCTTCCCGGTGTTCCATTACATCGATGGCGCGGCGGACGATGAACGCACGAAAGACCGCAATTCCACCGCGTTCGACGATGTCGATCTGGTGCCTGATGTGCTGGCCGGGGTGGCGCAGGTGGACACCAGCGTCACCGTGCTGGGCAAGAAGACCCCGCTGCCGCTGATGCTGTCGCCCACTGCGCTGCAACGGCTGTTCCACTGGCAGGGCGAACGCGCGGTGGCGGCGGCGGCGGAGAAGGCGGGGCTATGGTTCGGCATTTCCAGCCTCGCCAGTGTCGGGATCGAGGAAATCGGTGCCAACTACACCGGCCCCAAGATGCTGCAATATTACTACCACAAGGATCGCGGGTTGAACGCGGCGCTGCTGGAAAAGGCGCGTCTGGCGAAGTTCGATGCGATCACGCTGACAGTGGACACGATCGTTTCCGGCAACCGCGAACGCTGCAAGCGCACCGGTTTCACCACCCCGCCCCGCATCACGCCGGCCAGTTTCCTATCCTATGCCACCCGCCCGCGCTGGGCGCTGGATTACCTTTTCCGCGAAAAGTTCGAACTTTCGAACCTGAAGGACCACGTGGCCGAAGGCAGCAATTTCGCGCTTTCGGTGCAGGATTACTTCAACACCATGCTGGACCAGTCGATGGACTGGGCGGCGGCGGAAAAGCTGCGGAACGACTGGGGCGGCAAGTTCTGCCTGAAAGGCATCATGTCGGTCGGCGATGCGCGCCGCGCTGCCGCAATGGGGGCCGACGCGATCATGATTTCCAACCACGGCGGCCGCCAGTTGGACGGTGGCCGCGCCCCGTTCGACCAGTTGGCCGAAATCGTCGACGCCGTGGGCGACAAGCTGGAAGTCATCCTCGACGGGGGCGTTCGCCGGGGCAGCCATGTGCTGAAGGCGCTCAGCCTTGGCGCCACGGCGGTTTCAGGCGGGCGCCTGTACCTCTACGCCCTCGCCGCTGCCGGCCTGCCCGGTGTGGAACGCGCACTGGCGCTGCTGGAAGCGGAAATTACGCGCGGAATGAAGCTGATGGGCAAGCATTCCGTGGCCGAACTGACGCGCGACAACCTGCGTTTCCGGTAATCACACCTGCGGCAGGTTTGCCCCGGCGCGGCTGCCGACAAGGCCGTGGTGGTGCATCGCGATCCCCGTCAGCAGGCTGTCCGCGATCATGCGCGCGCGGCTGCCGACAGTGGCGGTGGCGTCGGCTGAAGGCTCCATTTCGCGCAAGGTTGCGTAAAACAGCTCCAGCCAGTGGGCGAAGTGGCGCTCCTCCAGCTCCGGCATCGCCACGTGCTTGCGCATCGGGTTGCCGGAAAATTCGCCTGTCCCGTGCAGGACGGAACGCCAGAATTCCTTCATCCGCCCCAGATGCACGTCCCAGTTGGTGATCTTTCCGGCGAATATCGGGCCGAGCAGTTCGTCGCCCCGGATCTTGCCGTAAAACCGATCGACCAAGGCGGAGATATAGGCCGCGTCCACGCCCATCGCCTCGGCTTCCGCCAGCTTGCGCGCGCGCAGGGCTGCCATGTGTTCCGCGCGTTCTTGCGCCGAAGGGGCATGGTCTGCGGCTGGCTGTTCCATCGGGGGCCTTTCCATCTACGGCCCCCAATCTAGGATATCGTCCATGATTCGTCGACTGATCGCCGCCATTGCACTTGCATGTGTTGCCGCGCCTTCGCTGGCGCAGGACGCCCCTGTGTCCCCAGCGCTGACGAACGTGGTGATGCAGACCGAGCTGGGCGATATCGTCATCGCGCTGGAAGTGCAGCGTGCGCCGATCACTGCCGCCAACTTCCTGCGCTACGTCGATGCAAAACGGCTGGACGGGACGCGGTTCTATCGCGCGATGCGGCTCGACTGGGGCGATCAGCCGAACGGGCTGGTCCAAGGCGGGTTGCAGAACGATCCGGCCCGGCTGTTCACGAAGCGACCAGCCAGACCGGGGTGAAGCATGTCATCGGTGCGATCAGCATGGCGCGCTATGCCCCCGGGACCGCCACTGCCGACTTTTCGATCATGGTCTCGGCACAGCCCGGGCTGGACGCTAATCCTGACGGCACCAGCGAGGATTCCCGGCTCGGCTATGCCGCGTTCGGCCACGTGGTTTCAGGCATGGAAGTGGCACGCGCGATTTTTGACCAGCCGACCGATCCTGACAAGGGCGAAGGCTGGATGAAGGGCCAGATGCTGGCCAAGCCGGTCCGTATCCTGACAGTGCGGCGGCAGCCCTTGGCACCACCGGCAGTTCCGGCCCCCTGAACGCCCCGGGCTTCCGGCACGTCCTGGCAATCGGTTGGGCGTCAGTCGCGCGACCGCCAGTGCCACACGCGTTCGACAAGGCGCGGCGCGGCCATGGTGGAAGCCTCACGCTGGCTGGCTTCGGCGGCGGACTCCGCGTTGAAACCGGCAATGTCGATCGGATCGTGCGAATGCAGGCCGAACCGCCGCCCGTTGACCCACTGCACGATGCCAGTGGCCGCAGCACCGCGCCGCCGGATGGTAACGCTGGCACCAACAGCCGGCGGATCCGCACATTTCACCATCATGCCGTGGGCGGACATGTTGCCGATGGTCACGTCAGACCACCCTTCGCCCACGGCCATGAAAGCCTTGGTGAAAGTGATCTTGCGCTGGTCACGGGGCAGTGGCCTGTCCATCGCGCCAGATTGCGCCAGATCATGCTAAGCGAGCGGTAAGCGCCCCCTCAGGACAACTGCCTATGACGCGGCGTCAGTACACCCGCTTCTTGGGCTTGATGTAGTCCACATCGTCGGTCAGCGTGAATTCGTGCACCGGACGATAGTCCAGCCGCACTTCGCCGCCCTTGCCGCCCCAGCCATCGAACCAGCTGGCCGTGTGCTTCATCCATTCCGCATCGTTGCGTTCCGGGAAATCTTCGTGCGCGTGGGCGCCGCGGCTTTCCTTGCGGTTGGCGGCGGAATGCATCGTCACCGTCGCCTGACTGATCAGGTTGTCCAGTTCCAGCGTTTCCACCAGATCGCTGTTCCAGATCAGCGAACGGTCGGTCACGGAAATGTCCTGCATGCTGGAATAGATGTCGGCCAGCTTGGCCTTGCCTTCCTGCATCAGTTCGTCGGTGCGGAACACAGCCGCGTGGGCCGACATGGTGCGCTGCATATCCATGCGGATCGCCGCGGTCGAACGGCTGCCCTTGGCGTTGCGGAAATGGTCGAGACGGCCAAGCGCCAGATCGGCGCTGTCCTTCTTCAGTTCCGGCTGCGCCGCACCCGGCTGCAGCAGTTCCTTCAGGCGGTGGCCGGTCGCACGGCCGAACACCACGAGATCGATCAGCGAATTGGAACCAAGGCGGTTTGCGCCGTGGACCGAAACGCAGGCCGCTTCGCCCACTGCGAACAGGCCCGGCACCACGGTTTCCGGATTGCCGTCCGCCCCGATGGTCACCACTTCGCCGTGATAGTTACAGGGGATGCCACCCATGTTGTAATGCACGGTCGGCACCACTGGCAGCGGCTGGCGGGTCAGATCCACGCCGGCAAAGATCTTGCCGCTTTCGGTAATGCCGGGCAGCCGTTCCGCCAGCACCTTGGGATCGATGTGATCGAGGTGGAGGAAGATGTGGTCCTTGTTCGGACCTACGCCGCGCCCTTCGCGGATTTCCAGCGCCATGCTGCGCGAAACCACGTCGCGGCTGGCCAGATCCTTGGCCGACGGGGCATAGCGTTCCATGAACCGCTCCCCTTCGGAATTGGTCAGGTAGCCGCCTTCGCCGCGCGCGCCTTCGGTAATCAGCACGCCCGCGCCGTAAATGCCGGTCGGGTGGAACTGCACGAATTCCATGTCCTGCAACGGCAGGCCCGCGCGCAGCACCATGCCGCCGCCGTCCCCGGTGCAGGTATGGGCGCTGGTGGCGGTGTAATAGCTGCGGCCGTAACCGCCGGTCGCCAGCACCACCGACTGCGAACGGAAGCGATGGATCGATCCATCATCCATGCACAGCGCGATCACGCCCACGCACTTGCCGCCGTCCATGATCAGATCGATGGCGAAATATTCGATGAAGAAGTCCGCGTTGTACTTCAGGCTCTGCTGATACAGCGCGTGCAGCATCGCGTGGCCGGTCCGGTCCGCCGCGGCGCAGGTGCGCTGCACCGGCGGGCCTTCGCCCATGTTCTGCATGTGGCCGCCGAACGGGCGCTGATAGATCGTGCCATCGTTGTTGCGGCTGAACGGAACGCCGGCGTGTTCCAGTTCGTAAACCGCCTGCGGCGCTTCGCGCACCATGTATTCGATCGCGTCCTGATCGCCCAGCCAGTCAGACCCCTTCACGGTGTCGAACATGTGCCACGTCCAGTGATCAGGCGAATTGTTGCCAAGGCTGGCCGCGATGCCGCCCTGTGCCGCCACGGTGTGGCTGCGGGTGGGAAACACCTTGGTGATGCAGGCCGTGCGCAGGCCCGCTTCCGCCGCACCCATGGTGGCGCGCAAGCCGGAACCGCCAGCACCCACAACAACCACGTCATAGGTGTGGTCGATGATCTTGTATGCGGGCGCAGCGCCCATCGTATCAGCCATCAGGCGGCTCCACCAAGCGCGATGCGCAACATCGAAACAAGGCCGAAACCGGCGCCGGTGAAGGCCGCCAGGTTAAGCGCCAGCACGGCGGCAAACTTGTTGCCGGCGGTGTGGACGTAATCCTCGATCATCACCTGCATCCCCAGCCGGGCATGCCAGAAGGTCGAAATGACCAGCAGCGCCAGCGCCGTGGCGGCAACCGGCTGCGCCGCCCAGCGGCTCGCGGTCGCGAAATCCAGCGTCGGCAACAGCAGGAAGGAAATCAGCAGGTAGGCCACCGCAATCAGGTTGCCCGCCGCCGTGAAGCGTTGCAGCAACCAGTGGTGCGTGCCGCCATGGGCGGAACCGAGGCCACGGACGCGGCCCAGTTCGGTCCCGCGCGAAGATTTGGAAAAATCACTGCCCATCATGCAATTCCTCAGACCAGCAGCAGGGCGGCCCAGAAGGCCGCGGTCAGCGCAACGCCGCCAGCAAGTGTGCCGACAGACCAGCGCCGGTTGGAATCGACTTCATACCCGGCGCCCATATCCATCACGAAATGGCGGATGCCCGAACACAGGTGATTGAAGAAAGCCCACGTCAGGCCGACCAGCACCAGATAACCGACCGGCGACGTGGCGAAGAAAGTGAACGTGTCATAGGCGTGGGCACCGCTGGCGAGCGATCCCAGCCACCACAGCAGCACCGGCAGGCCGACCAGCGCAAGGCCGTTGCCGGACACGCGGTGCAGGATGGACACCAGCATTGCCGGGCCCCAGCGCCAGATTTGCAGATGCGGTGAAAGCGGGCGGTTGGCCATTGCATACCCCGGTTGCTTGAAACGGCCTCTCCCTTAGCGGATCATGGCGTCAGGGCAAGCTCCCGGCTTGGCCGCAAGCCGCCGCAACGCTAGGTTCTGCCAATGAAAAACCCGATCACCCTGATCACCGGTTCCAGCCGGGGCATCGGCGCGGCCACCGCCGCCTTGCGCCTGCGTGGCGCGACT
>JBDLVD010000103.1:0-6264 GCA_039804965.1 Pseudomonadota bacterium | reverse complement strand
CGCGTCGTCGAAGCAGATGAAGAACTGGCTGTTCGCGCTGTTCGGGTTCTGGCTGCGGGCCATGGAGCAGACGCCGCGCACGTGCGGCACGGTGTTGAATTCTGCCGTCAGATCAGGCTTTTCACTGCCGCCCATGCCGGTGCCGGTCGGATCGCCGCCCTGCGCCATGAAGCCGGGGATCACGCGGTGGAACACGACGCCATCATAAAAGCCTTCACGGGCGAGTTCCACGATACGGGCGACATGGCCCGGCGCCACGTCCGGACGCAGCTTGATGACGACATCGCCGGTTTCGCCATTGCCCGTGTCGAGCGTGAAAGTGAGCTTTTCGTCGGCCATCTGTATAGTCTCCTGCAATCGGTTCGCGCCGATATAGGGCCGGCGGGGCAATTGTCACCCGCCCGCTTTGCCTTTTGCCGCGCACGGGGATAGGCAGCGCCCATGGTCGAACAGGATCTTCACGAGCTGCAGCAAGAGCTCCCCCGCGAGGAGGGCGAACAGCTCGACGAAGATAACCGTCTGAAGCCGCACTTCGTCAGCTCGGTCATCGAATCGCTCGATGATGGCGATGAAGCCCGCGCTTACGAACTGGTCGAACCGCTGCACCCGGCCGACATCGCCGATCTGCTCGAACTGCTTTCGTCCGATCGGCGGCGCAAGCTGGTCGCCGCCATCACCGACCTGATGACGGGCGACGTGATCGCCGAACTCAACGATTACGTCCGCGAAGACATGATCGAGGAACTGCCGCCCGAAGTGGTGGCAGACATCGCGGAACAGCTCGACACCGACGACGCCGTCCAGATGATCGAAGATCTGGAGCCGGCGGAGCAGCGCGCAATTCTGGCGGAAATGGAGCCGGAAGATCGCGCCGCGATCGAAAGCGCGCTGTCTTACCCGGAAGAATCCGCCGGGCGCCTGATGCAGCGCGAACTGGTCGCCGTGCCGGAGCATATGAGCGTCGGCGACCTGATCGATTACATGCGCGACAACGATGATCTTCCCACCGAATTCTGGGAAGTGTTCGTGGTCGATCATCGCCATCGCCCGGTCGGTTCGTGCCAGCTGAGCTGGGTGCTGCGAACCCCGCGCAACATCGCGCTGAGCGATGTGATGAAGCGCAACCAGACGCTGATCCCGGTGCTGATGGATCAGGAAGAAGTGGCGCTGCGGTTCCAGAAGTACGCCCTGATCAGCGCCGCCGTGGTCGATGAAAGCGGGCGGCTGGTGGGCCAGCTGACCGTCGACGATATCGTCCACATCATTCAGGAAGAAGCGGGTGAGGACGCCCTGTTGCTGGCCGGTGCCGGCGATGGCGACATCAACGAACCGATCACCCTGACCGTCCGCACGCGGCTGACCTGGCTGGTGGTCAATCTTGGTACCGCCATCCTCGCATCTTCGGTGGTCGGCATTTTTCAGGGTGCCATATCCCGCTTTGCCCTGCTGGCGGTGCTGATGCCGATCGTTTCGGGAATGGGCGGCAATGCCGGCACGCAGACGCTGGCCGTGACCGTGCGCGCGCTGGCGACCAACCAGCTGACCAGTTCCAACACCGTGCGCATGATCCGGCGTGAATTGCAGATCGCCATCGTGAACGGCGCGACGCTGGGCGCGCTGATCGGCTGCGCCTGCGCGCTGCTGTTCGGCAATGTCCACCTCGGGCTCGTCATCGGCGCGGCGATGGTCATCAACAACCTGACGGCCGGCCTGTCGGGCATTCTGGTGCCGGTATCGCTTGAACGCTTGCGGATCGATCCCGCGGTATCATCCGCCGTATTCGTGACCACCGCCACCGACGTGATGGGCTTCTTCTCCTTCCTCGGCCTCGCTGCTGCGACGGGCCTCGCCGGATAACGCCATCGGCGGCGCTTGCCTTCGCCGTCGTTGCCCCTATTTCCCGGCCATGCCGCTGCACATGACCAAGATCGCCTTTGGGGCGACCAGCTTCGAAGACGTTCGCGCATGGTTTGCAGGCGACGAACCGGAAAAGCGCACCTCCACCCGCTATCTGCCCAAACGGCACGAGGAGATGGTGGGGGGATCGCTGTACTGGGTATTCCAACACGCCATCATCGCCCGCAGCCCGATCCTGCGGTTTGAACAGAACGACACCGGCCGGTGGGACATCGTGCTGGAAAATACCCTGATCCGTGTGGAACCACGGGCCAAGCGCGCCCATCAGGGCTGGCGTTATCTCGAAGACAAGAACGCCCCGCATGATCTGGCGGCGGGCGACGAAGGCGGCGATACCCTGCCGGGCAAACTGGTGCGCGAACTGGGGCGGCTGGGACTGGCCTGAACCGCCTATGCGGCCATCGCCGCCACTTGCCGCAACATGGCCGCAAAGTCCGCCGGGTCGCGCGCGCCGGGGACGAGGTATTTGCCTTCAAACACGAAGCTCGGCACCGAATTGATGCCTGAGTCCAGGCCGCGCTGTTCTTCCATGCGGGTGGCGATGGACAGCGCCTCGTCCGCCAGAGCTTCTGCCGCGCGGGCGCGGTCAAACCCGGCCTCCGCGGCGATATCCAGCAGAACTTCGCGGGCGCCCACATTCCGCGCCTGTTCGAAATGGGCCTGCAACAGCGCCTGCTTCAGCCGCGCCTGCGCTTCCCAGCCGGCATCGGCCAAGGCCCACCGCAGCAGGCAATGGGCATCGAAGGTGTTCCACATCATCGCCGGATCACCGAATTGCATGGCCACGCCTGCCTTGTCCGCCGCCTACAGCAGGTTCGCCCGCATGGCCGCAACTTCGTCCAGACTGCGGCCGTAAACCTGCGCCAGATGCTTGTCCTGTTCCCTACCTTCCGGCCCCATGTCGGGGTTCAGTTCGAACGGCATGAAACGCGTTTCAACGGCGATTTCGCCTGCCAGCAGGTCCACCGCCTTGCGGAACTGACTGTAACCGATGGCGCACCACGGGCACATGATGTCCGACCATATTTCGACGGAGAGGGTCTTCATTGTAGTTGCTCCAGCCACCATGCCAGCAGGTGATGTGCGACGGCCTGCGTGGGCGGTGGGACGAAGGTAGTGCTGTCCTTGCCCAAGGCCATCGCTTCGGCCACTTGTGCGCGGGTGAACCAGCGCGCGTCTTCGATTTCCGACAGGTCGATATTCAGGGCAAGACTGTCGGCGCGGGCGATGCAGCCGATCATCAATTGTGACGGGAACGGCCATGACTGGCTGGCAATATAGCCGATATTTCCGACCCTTACGCCCGCTTCTTCAAACACTTCGCGAACAACGGCTTCCTCGATCGTTTCCCCCGGTTCGATGAAACCGGCCAGCGCGGAATAGCTGCGTTCGGGGAAGCGTGCCTGCCGCCCCAGCAACAATTGCCCTTCACATTCCACCAGCATGATCGCCACCGGATCGACGCGGGGGAAGTGCTGCGCCTTGCATGCATCGGCACTGCAATCGCGTTGCCAGCCCCCTTTCGCAGGGATGGTCGGCTGGCCGCAGCGGGCGCAGAAACGGTGGCGCGCATGCCAGTCCAGCACGCTGCGGGCCGTGCCGTAAATCGCCAGATCAGACGCGGGCAAGGTCGCCACGGCGCCCCATGTCTTGCGATGGGTGAAGGCCGGATCAGGATCACCGGCCAGCGGCACTTGCGCAAACGCCCCGCGCCCATCCAGCGGCCCGCCTTGCAGCAGGCCGAGGAACACCAGTTCCGCATCGGGCGCGGCGGATGTGATCGGCAGCCATTCGAGTGGGCCGCCTTCCGCCACTTCCGGTGCGAGCCCGTCGAGCCGCAACAGCACGGCATCGCCCCGGCGCAGGGCTTCCAGCCGCGCCGGATCGCCGCGCAGATGATCGTCGCGGTCCAGCGGCGCGCCGGCAAAGGCAATCGGCGGCATCGTCATGCAGCCATCTGCGCCGCCTTGTCCCGCGCCACGGCAGCGGGAAATTCCTTGTCCACCGGATAGGCCATGCTGGGCATGTACTGGGTGTAGAGCGAATGGCGCAGGGCGTTCTTCATATCCACCAGCCCCGCCGTGCCTGCCGCGCCGAACCAGCCGTAAATGCCTGCTTCCGCCCCGCGCCCCACGCGGCCGCCTGCGCCAAAGGCATAATCCTTGGTGAACACGTCATCCGGCGACATGGTATCTGGCAGCAAGTCGGACGTGCCCATCCGCACTGCCGCCTCGCTCATCACCCGTTTGCCATCCAGCACGCCATGCCCGGCCAGCATTTGCAGGAACCGGTCATAATCGCGCGGCGACGATACCAGCCCTGCCCCGCCGAACGGGAACGAAGGCTTGTCCAGATAGATCGAATCCGCCGCCTGATCGATCGGCAGCAGAGTGCCGCCGAGCAGGAAATAGCTGTCCGTCAGACGATGCTTCTGGTCCTGCGGAACCTTGAACCACGTGCTGGTCATGCCGCAGGGATCGAAGATGCGTTGTTGCAGGAAGCTGTCGAAGCTTTGCCCACTGACCACTTCGATAAGGCGCCCGGTCAGGTCCAGCCCGGCGGAATAGGACCAGCGCGTGCCCGGTTGATAAACGAGCGGCATCTGCGCCAGCCCGTCGGCAAAATGGTCCAGCCCGGCAATGGCCTTGCCGCGTTCCACTTCCGGGATCGGCAACCGTGTCACCTGCCCCGGCACCAGCCCGCGCTTGATCATTTCATCCCGCAACGGCCCCTTCTGGATGACGCCGTAGCCAATGCCGGATGTGTGCGTGACCAGATGCCGCAGCGTGATCGGGCGTTTTGCCGGTTCCAGGTTGTCGGCCGTGATCGCGCCGTCATAGACCTTCTGCACCTGCATCTTGGCATAAGCAGGCAGGAAATCCGCGATCGGCTGATCCAGCGTGATCTTGCCTTCATCCACCAGCATCATCGCCGCCATCCCGGTGACAGGCTTGGTCATCGAATAAAGGCGATAGAGGCTGTCCGCATCGGACGCGCGCGTGCCGGTCAGGCTGTCGGTGCCGTGGGCCACGAATGACGGCGCTTCCTGCCGCCAGCCCAGCGCGGCGACCATGTTGGCCACCTTGCGACCGGAAACATAATCCCGGATCAGCCCGTCGACCGAATACCATCCGCCCGGCACGGCTTGCGCGAAAGCCTGCGATCCCGGCAACGCGGCCAGCGCGGCACCGGCACCCGCCAAGGCGGAAGTCCGCAACATCGTGCGGCGGTCGATAAGGGTTTCGATCATGGCAAGCTCTCTCCGCAATCTTCCTGTTTTGCCGCAGCCTAGGGCCTTTCGCGGCGCAGGTGAAGCGGTCAGACGTGCGCGCGCGCCAGCCGCGCCGCCTTGGCGAACAGCGTCGGCAGGCCGGCATTTTCAATCTCTGTCACCGGGTGCCATTCACCCGGCGGAAGGTTTGCCCCCGTCCACGCGACAACGTCCAGCTCCAAGGCAAAGTGGGTGAACACGTGGGAAACCGTGCCCAGCATTTGCGCTTCGCCCGGCAAGGCCGCCTGCCCCGCGCCATCGCCGCGTGCGTTCCACCCGTCATCGGGCAGCGCGCGCATCCCGCCCAGCATCCCCTTCGGCGGGCGGGTGACGAGCAGCACCTGCCCGTCACGCTCGATCCAGAACGCGCGCCCGCGCCGGGTGGGCTTGGCCTTTTTCGGCGCTTTCACCGGCAGGTCCGCCTGCCGCCCTTCCGCCCGCGCGGCGCACGGATCGGCCAGCGGGCACAACAGGCAGCGCGGTTGACGCACGGTGCAGATCGTCGCGCCCAGATCCATCATGCCTTGGGCAAAATCGCCCGCGCGCTGCTGCGGCGTGATCCGATCCGCCGCGTCGCGTATCGCGGCCCTTGCAGCAGGCAGCGGGGTATCGATGGCGAACAGCCGCGCCACCACCCGTTCGACATTGGCGTCCACCACCACCGCGCGGCGGCCAAAGGCAATCGCCGCCACCGCCGCCGCGGTATAGGCACCAAGGCCCGGCAATTTGCGCAAGGCTTCCTCGCTGTCAGGAAACCCGCCCAGCCGCGCCGCTTCACGTGCGGCGGCCACCAGATTGCGGGCGCGGGAATAATATCCCAGCCCCGCCCATGCGGCCATCACATCCGCTTCCGGCGCGGCGGCCAGATCCTGCACGGTCGGCCAGCGTGCGGTGAATTTGGCGAAATAGGGGATCACGGCGGCCACCGTGGTCTGTTGCAGCATCACTTCGGACAGCCACACCCGATAGGGATCGGCCGCATTGGCGCCCGGTGGCGCGCGCCAAGGCAGCCGTCGCGCATGGACATCGTAAAAGCCGAGCAGATCACCCGCGATTTTTGATTCTCTACCCTCGAC
>JBDLVD010000102.1:0-6290 GCA_039804965.1 Pseudomonadota bacterium | reverse complement strand
GCCGTCCAAGGCAGATGAATCACGCCTCAAAAGACCTCGCCCGCAAATGAGAAGGGCGGCCCCGGTATCCCGAGAACCGCCCTTCGCATGGTCAGCGGCCGGAAGTGCCGCAAACGAAGCCTCTATCGGCGAATGTCAGGACCGATAATGCTCCGCTCGGGAAAAAACCGACCTCCCTGCTGAACCATGAGACATCGGATCACCTCCTTTCGCTGCTGAGAGCCATGCCTGCCGTTTCACCGGCGGGCCCGGCCGCGTGTACCGCTGGCCTGTGCTGATATTTGAGGCTGCAGCGCCAAGAAACAAGCCTTGTTTTATTCTTTTTACCCGTCAGAATTATGCCTTCGTGCCGCGTCGGGCTGAACCGATCAGCGGCAGTCTTCCACCACTCTGGAAATTTCCGGCCAGCTGGGCAGGTACAGTGTTGGCAGACCCGCGGCCTCCACCGCGAAACGCCCGCGGGAAAAGGCCATCGCATCCAGCAGCGGGTCGTTGGCCGGCAGCCGTGCGATGGCCAGCGCGCCGCCAGTGCCAGTGCTAGCGGCGGGGGCAGGCAACAGGCGGTCCTGCGTTTCGGTGCGGATCTGCACCTGCCCGCCCGGCACCCGGCCATACCGCACCACTTCCACCGCCCGCGCCACCGAATCGCAGCGGAAGGCCATCAGCGGCTGTGCTGCGGAATCCGAAAAGATCGCCGTGCTTGCCCCTTGCAGTTTCTGCCAGTGCCAGTCCCCGACCGTCTGCGGCGCATCGATCCAGTGGGCATAGCTTTGCACAACGGGCGGCGGCGGGGCTGGCGGCGCCTTTGTTGGCGCGGGGGCGGGCGGGGCGGCCTGCGGTGCAGGGACACAGGCGGTCAGAGCCGGCAAGGCCAGAGCGAGCAAGGCGGGGGCCAGCAAAACCGGTGCGGCAATCGAACGGCGGCAGGTGAAAGGCAAAGGCGTGGCTCCTGTCCGGGTGATCGGCGCTGTTGCAACAAGCGCTGGCCTGCATCGCTTGCGCGCCCTATCGGGCAGGCATGAATGCCAAGAGACGCATCGACCAGTTGCTCGTGGAACGTGGGCTTGCCGAAACCCGGACCCGTGCGCAAGCACTGGTCATGGCCGGGCTGGTCTTTGCCGGCGGGGC
Source organism: Pseudomonadota bacterium (assembly GCA_039804965.1). Taxonomy (GTDB): domain Bacteria; phylum Pseudomonadota; class Alphaproteobacteria; order Sphingomonadales; family Sphingomonadaceae; genus Croceibacterium_C. Next base: position 5,162 of record JBDLVD010000102.1, on the reverse strand, counting down.
CAAGGTCGACAAGCCGGGCCAGCAGGTCAAGGAAGACGTGGAACTGGATGTGCGCGGCCGCGATCACCCGTGGGTGGGGCGCGGCGGGGTGAAGCTGGACCATGCCATCAAGCATTTTGGGCTTGATCCCAAAGGCATCACGGCGATGGACATTGGCAGTTCCACCGGCGGTTTCACCCAAGTGCTGCTGCATCACGGCGCGGCCCATGTGTTCGCGGTGGACGTCGGCACCAACCAACTGGATTGGAAGCTGCGGCAGGATCCGCGAGTCACCGTGCTGGAACAGACCAACGCCCGCGCGCTGACCACGCACCAGATCGACCGGATGTGCGACTGGGTGGTGTGCGATGCCAGCTTCATCTCGCTGGCCAAGGTGCTGGAAGTGCCACTGTCCATCGCCGCGCCGCATTGCCGGCTGGTGGCGCTGATCAAGCCGCAGTTCGAAGCGCGACGGGAAGAAGTGGGCAAGGGCGGTATCATCCGCGACGCCGCCATCCACCAGCGAGTCTGCGATGAAGTGACCGGCTGGCTGGAATCGACCGGCTGGCAGATCGAAGGGCTGACCGAAAGCCCGATCACCGGCACCGAAGGCAATGTGGAATTCCTGGTCAACGCGGTGCGCAGCCCGTTTTGATTGCGTGGGTGGGCCGCCACCGCCAAGATCGCGGCTGATTCGGATTATGGGCAAGGACCACGGATGAACCGCCTCGCATCTCCCATGCAGCTACGCGCCAGCCTGCTGCGCTGGGCCTTGTTCTGCATCCCTGCGATCATGCTGCTGGGCTATCTTTCGGGAATGGTGGCGGGCAGCGCAGCGGACAATCCGTGGTTCGCCGCGCTGGACAAACCCGGCATCTACCCGCCGCCAATCGTGTTCCCGATTGTGTGGGGGGCACTCTATTTCATGATGGGGTTGGCTTTCGCGCTGGTCTGCGCGGCATGGGGCGCGCGCTTCCAGTTGCCGGCGATCATGGCTTTTGTGCTGCAACTGCTGCTTAATCTCGCATGGTCGCCGGTGTTTTTTGCCGCGCACGAAATCACCACGGCGCTGGTGCTGATCGTGGCGATGGACGTGGCGGTAATCCTGACGATCGTGCTGTTCTTCAAGGTGCGGCGCACGGCGGGCCTGCTGCTGCTGCCTTATCTGGCGTGGATCCTGTTTGCCACGCTGCTGACATGGCAGCTGTTGCAACTGAACCCCGAACTCGATGGCACCAGCCCTTCCAACGCCGTTCAACGCATAGAGCTTTGAACCCCTTGTCGCAGCCCGATTGCAGGACCACATAGCCGCCATGCAAAGCGAAAACCCGATCATCGCCGACTTCGTCAAGCTGGCCAACAGCGCCGCTGGAACCCTTGCGGGCATGACCCGCGAAGCACGCGACGGTGCGCGCGAACGGATGAAGGAAGCCTTTGGCGGGCTCGACTTCGTCAGCCGCGAAGAATTCGACGCGGTGAAGCAGATGGCCACCAAGGCCCGCGAAGACAGTGCCGCACTGGAAGCCCGCGTGGCCGCGCTGGAAGCGAAGCTGGCCGGGAAGTAATCCTTTCGCCGGCCGGCTGTCCGCAGCCGGCCAAGCGCGCTAAGGCCCCGCCATGCACTTTCGCGCGCCCGCTATCCTGATTGCCGCCCGGGCGCATGGCGAAACGGCGATTATCGCACGGTTGCTGACCGCGGATCACGGCATGGTTGCCGCCTATGTCGCCGGTGGGCGTGGGCGGGTGTTGCGGCCAGTGGCGATCCCGGGGAACTTGGTGGACCTGCAATTGTCCGCGCGCAGCGACAGCCAGTTGCCGTTTGGCAAGCTGGAACTGCTGGAAAGCCGCGGCCAATACCTGACCGAACCGCTGGCTGCCGCCGCGATCGGCTGGGTCTGTGCGTTGGCCGCCACCGCCTTGCCCGAACGTCAGCCTTATCCAGCGCTGTTCGATGCCTTGCAGGGGACGCTTGCCGCCATCTGCCACGCCCCGTCGGCGCGGGGCTGGGCGGGGGCGCTGGTGGGTTTTGAAATGCTGCTGCTGCGCGAACTGGGCTTTGGCGGGGGGCAGCGGCCGACCGGCGAATTGCCCGATGTGCTGGCGGCGATGGATGCGCTGGCCGCCCCGCTTGATCACTACCTGCTTGCCGACAGGCGCGGCGATGTTATGGGCGCGCGGCACCGCTTGCGGGAAATGTTGGGACGGATTGTCGAATGAAGATCGCGTGTCTTGCCGGTGACGGCATTGGTCCGGAAATCATGGCGCAGGCGCGCCGGGTGCTGGACGTGCTGGATTTGCCGGGTGTGGAACTGGGCGAAGCGGATGTGGGCGGCATTGCCTATCACCGCCACGGCCACCCGTTGCCGCCGGCAACGCTGGAACTGGCCAAGTCCGCCGATGCCGTGCTGTTTGGCGCTGTGGGTGATCCCACCTGCGATGCGCTGGAACGCCATCTGCGCCCGGAACAGGCGATTCTGGGCCTGCGACAAGCGCTGGGCCTGTTTGCCAATCTGCGCCCGGCCACGATGTTCCCTGGTCTGGAAGACATGTCGGCCCTGCGCCCGGAAGTGGCCCGCACCATCGACCTGCTGATCGTGCGCGAATTGAACGGCGACGTCTATTTCGGTGAAAAGGCCATTCGCACGCTGCCCGACGGCCGGCGGCAGGGTTTCGACCTGATGTCCTATGCGGAAGACGAGGTGCGGCGCATCGCCCATGTCGCTTTCCGCGCAGCGCAAGGCCGCGGCAAGACGCTGTGCAGCGTGGACAAGGCCAACGTGCTGGAAACCAGCCAGTTGTGGCGCGACGTGGTGGTGGAAGTGGCGAAGGAATATCCCGACGTCACGCTGAGCCACATGTATGTCGATAACGCCGCGATGCAGCTGGTGCGCAACCCGGGCCAGTTCGACGTGGTAGTGACCGGCAACCTGTTTGGCGACATCCTGTCCGATCAGGCCAGTATGTGCGTCGGGTCCATCGGCCTGCTGGCCAGCGCATCGCTGGGCGAACATCAGACCGCATATGGCACCAAGGGGCTGTACGAACCGATCCACGGCAGCGCCCCTGACATTGCCGGGCAGGGCAAGGCCAACCCGATGGCCATGATCCTGTCGCTCGCCATGATGCTGCGCCACAGCTTCGGGCTGGAAGAGCAGGCCGCGCGCGTTGAAGCCGCCGTGTCGCGCACTTTGGCGGATGGGGTGAAGGGCGCCGATCTGGGCGGCAGTGCCGGGACGGCGGCGATCGGCGACGCAGTCGTTGACCGGCTGTAAACCGTCAATCTTCTGGTGATGTTTACCATCTATCTGTCCGGCGCATGGAAATGACGCCTTCCCTGCAACTGGCGGTGGTCCTGCCCACGCTGAACGAACGCGCCAATATCGCGCCGATGGTGGCGCGGCTGGAAGCGGCGCTGGACCCGGTGCTGGGGCCGCGTGGCTGGGAAGCCATCTTCGTTGACGATAACAGCCACGATGGCACGGCCGAGGTCGCGCGCGAAATCGGACGCACCGATCCGCGCATCCGCGTGATCCAGCGCATTGGCCGGCGCGGGCTGGCCAGCGCGGCGATCGAAGGGATGTGCGCCACCGCTGCCCCGGTGGTGGCGGTGATGGACGCAGACCACCAGCACGATCCGCAATTGCTGCCGCAGATGCTGGCGGCGATCCAGTCCGGCCACTACGATCTCGCTTGCGCCAGCCGCTTTGCCGAAGGCGCCAGCATGGCTGAATGGAACCGCCCGGACCGCGAAAAGGCCAGTGGCTTTGCCAACGCTCTGGCCCGCAAGGTGACAGGGGTGACCCTGTCCGATCCGATGAGCGGCTTTTTCATGTTGCCGGCAGAAGTGCTGCGGCGCGATGCCCACCGCCTGTCGGGTATCGGTTTCAAGATTCTGCTCGATATCCTTGCCACGGTCGACAGCCCGATGCGGATCAAGGAATTCCCCCTCAACTTCGCCGCCCGCGCGGAAGGCGAAAGCAAGCTGGACCGCACCGTGGTGTTCGAATTCCTTGTCGGCCTGTATGACAAATGGCTGGGCCGGATCATCCCCACGCGCTTCGCGCTGTTCGGCACCATCGGTGCCATCGGCGTGGTGGTGCACATGGCGGTGCTCAGCTCGTTCCTGGCGGTATTCGGCGGTTCGCTGCGCGATGGGGTGGTGACCGATTTCGAAGCCGGACAGACCATTGCCGCGCTGGTGGCGATGACGTTCAACTTCGTGCTGAACAACTGGCTGACTTATGCCGACAAGCGGCTGGCGGGCTTTTCCGCGATGCTGCAAGGCTGGCTGCGTTTTGCGCTGACCTGTTCGGTCGGGCTGTTGGCCAATGTTGGCGCTGCGGCCTTGCTGGTGCGGTTCGGGATGCACGAATATCCTGCCGCGCTCAGCGGTATCGCCATCGGTTCGGTATGGAACTTTGCCTTGTCCAGCCGCTTCGTATGGGGCCGGTTCAAGTAAGTCAGCGCCAGCTGCGCAGCCACATCCATTGGCTGTATTCGCCGGCGCTGTGCAGCGGTGCGGCGGACAGGATCGGCCAGAAATAGACGAACAGCGCGGTCGATGCCGCCAGCACGCCCAGCGGCAGCCATGACCAGCGCCCGCCGCGCCGCCACAGCGCATCCAGCGCCAGCGCCAGTGCGCCCAGCATGAAGCAGCTGGCCAGCATGTAATGATAGAAGAACTGCACGTTCTTGGCCGCCACGATCCACAGGCCAAGGCTGGCCGCATAGCAGGCAACCATCGCGCCTGCATCCAGCCGCTTGCGGAACAGCGCGGCGAAAGCGCACCACACCAAGGCAGGCAGCCCGATCAGGAATGTCAGGGGGTTGCCGATCAGCACGATCCCGCGCTGTGCGCCGTCGACCTTTTCGAACAGGTACCAGATCCCTCGCGTGTCGCTCACCCACTGCCACCAGTGGGTTTGATAGGGATGCTTTTTCAGCAACTTGTGCTGCAATTGCAGGGCGTGCTGCTGGATTTCGATGAAAGCAGCCGGGGTGGCCGGAACCGATCCCTCGGCATAGAACAGGTAGGGCCAGTAGCTGGCGACATAGACGGCCATCGGCAGCAGCCCAAGCCACAGCGCTGCTTCGATCAGCGAAATGCCGCCGATCGGCTGGCCGCGCGTGGTCCAGGCAAAGCGCCATCCGGCTGACCGGATGCGCGCAACCAGGAACCACGC
>JBDLVD010000101.1:0-6634 GCA_039804965.1 Pseudomonadota bacterium | reverse complement strand
AGCGGCTGCCCAGGCGCGGGCATTCTTGACGTGCATCCGATTAAACTCCCGAACGGGCCATTTTCCGGCCTCGAACGCGGGTTGTTGCACGGATGAGGCGCGCCGTCATCCGTGATTTGTCAAACACGCGGTCAGTTGCTTTGCGCCGTGGGCGTGCCTTCCGGTTCGGCCACCTTGCCGTATTCGACATGGAACGGGATGGCGCTGCATTCCGGCCCGCTTTCGTTCACGTTGCAGCGGCGCATGTCGCGCCGGTATTTTTCGTAATCGAATTCCGTGCCGCGATGCAGGGTGCAGCGGTTGTCCCAGATCAGCAGGTCGCCCTGCTGCCATGTGTGGGCATAGATGAAGTGCGGCTGCGCGGCGAAAGCCAGCAGCTCTTCGATCAGGGCGCGGCTTTCGTCCTCTGCCATCCCGATCACGTGCGCGGCGTGTGCCCCCACGAACAGCGTCTTGCGGCCATTGGCGCTGGTACGCACCATCGGCTGCACCGCGCGCATGTAAGGCGCGGCGGGGCTGTCTTCGATCACTGCACCGGCCTTGCGGCGGCTGTGGAAGTAATTGTGTTCCGCCTCCAGCCCTTCCAGCCGGTCCTTCATCGCTTGCGGCAGCGCGTCATACACGGCGCGCATGTCGATCAGTTCGGTTTCGCCCTTTTCGGGCGTCACGATCACGCCGCGCAGCATCGACCATTTGCTGGGGAGATCGTTGAACGAACTGTCGGCGTGAAACAGTTCGTTGCCCTTGGATACCTTGGCGCGCTGGGAATCGGTGCGGATGATTTCACCATCGATGCCCAGATTGGACGCATCGTAGAGGCCATAGGCGATGCGGCGCGGGATGTCGCGCGGCGGCCCCGGCAGTTCGAGCGGACCGAAAGCACGGCCGCAAGCGAGGTGCTGTTCATCCGTGAGATGCCCTTGGCCGCGGATGCACAGCACTGCGTGTTCGGCCATCAGGCTTTCCACCTGTTGCACAAGTTCCGGCGTTGGCCGGGCGCAGTCCACCCCAGTCAATTCTGCGGCGAAGATCGGATGCAGTGTGCGAACGTCCGTCATGTTCCCGTCCCGTGCGATTCGATAATCAGCATTAATTAGCAAGCTAAGCATAAAATGCAATCGGTCACATCAAGGACGCACACCGTTGAAATTGCTCGCCAGTGCTGTGTTGACCGCTTAATACAGCCGCCATGGCGTCGCGGACTTCGTTGCTGGGTGGATTGATCGGGCGGTGGCGCGGCGGGCGTTCGCCGCTGGATGGGGAACCTTCTGCGCGGCATCGCCCCTATGCCGAAAACCTGCCGTGGTCGCCGCTGTATGGCGCGGATGACGATGATGATGATTTCATCGACAACCATGCGCCCCCTGCCGAAGCCGCGCGGGTTGCCCCGGGCGGGCACAGCCGCTGGTGGTGGATCAGGCGCGGGGCGCTGGGCGTGCTGCTGGTGTTCATCCTGCTGGTCGGCTGGCTGGCCATTACCGCGCCCTTGTCCAAATCGCTGCAACCGATCGTGCCGCCGCAGATGACGCTGCTGGCGGCAGATGGCACGCCGATCGCCCGCAGCGGGGCGAATGTGGACCAGCCGGTGAAAGTGGCTGACCTGCCGCCGCATGTTGTGCAGGCGCTGATGGCGATCGAGGATCGGCGGTTCTACCAGCATTGGGGTATCGACCCCTATGGCCTTGCCCGTGCGCTGTGGACCAACATCACCAGCGACCGCACGCAAGGCGGCAGCACTATCACCCAGCAGCTGGCGAAATTCACGTTCCTCAGTGCCGATCAGAACCTGACGCGCAAGGCGCGCGAGGCATTGATCGCCTTCTGGCTGGAGGCGTGGTTGACGAAGGATGAAATCCTCGAACGCTACCTCTCCAACGCCTATTTCGGCGACAACACCTATGGCCTGCGCGCGGCGTCGCTGCATTATTTCTACCGCAAGCCGGAAAACCTGACGCTGGCGCAGGCGGCCATGCTGATGGGGATGTTGCAGGCCCCGTCAAAACTGGCGCCCACCAATAATCCCGAGCGGGCGGAGCGGCGGATGCGGCTGGTGCTGGGCGCGATGGTGGAGGCAGGGTATCTGACCAAGGCGCAGGCGCTGGCGGTGCGCGCGCCGCGCGTGGACGTTCGCCCGCGTGACAACCTGCCCACCGGCACCTTCTTTGCCGACTGGGCGCTGCCGCAGGCGCGGGCATCTGCAGAAACCGGCTATGCCGTGCAGACCATCCGCACCACGCTGGATTCGCGGATGCAGGCAGCGGCGCGGCGGGCGGTTGACGCTGCGGGGCTGGGCCGGGCGCAGGTCGCGCTGGTGGCGATGCGCCCGAATGGGGAAGTGCTGGCGATGATCGGCGGGCGCGATTACGCGCGGTCCCCGTTCAACCGCGCCACGCAGGCGCGGCGGCAACCGGGTTCCACCTTCAAGCTGTTCGTCTATCTCGCAGCTTTGCAGCAGGGGATGCGACCGGACGATACGATTTCCAACCTGCCGTTCGAAACCGGTTCGTACCGCCCGCGCAATGCCAGCGGCGCCTATTCCGATACGATCACGCTGGCCGATGGTTTTGCCCGGTCCAGCAACGTCGCGGCGGTGCGGCTGTTGCAGCAGGTCGGTGATGACAAGGTGATCGCCACCGCCCGCGCGCTGGGCGTTACATCGCCATTGGCTTCGGGCGATCCGAGCATGGCGCTGGGCACCGGCACGATGACGCTGATGGAACTGACATCCGCCTATGCCGGGGTGGCAGGCAACAGTTTCCCGGTGCGTGCCACCGCGTTCAAACAGGCGCCGCAGGGATGGTTCGCCAGCCTGTGGAACGGCAAGGACAGCCTTTCGGCCAGCGAACACGCCGCGATCGAATCGATGTTGCGGCAGGCGATCAACCAGGGGACGGGCAAGGCGGCGATGCTGTCGCGCGCCAATTTCGGCAAGACCGGCACCACGCAGGACAACCGCGATGCGCTGTTCGTCGGCTATGCCGGCGGCATCGTCACCGGGGTGTGGATCGGCAATGACGACAACACCCCGCTGAACGGCATCGCCGGTGGCGGGCTGCCCGCGCGTATCTGGCGCGCCTTCATGGCCGAGGCGCTGGGGGAACGCACGCCGCCGCGCCGTCCGCAGGCCACGCAAAGCCCCGATCCGCAAGGGCCGGTGCAGCCGCTTGACCTGCCGCAGGTGGACGGGATTCCGCTGGGTGATAGCGGTGCGACGCTGAACGTGGGGCCGAACGGTGCAACCATTTCCGGCACCATCAATGGCACCGATCTTGGCATTTCGGTGGATGGCAACGGCTTGCGGGTGGAACCCGCCGCGCGCGATCACAACCGCCGGGTGGCAGAACCGCAACCCGTGCCGCCAGCGGCCCCGCCAGCTCCTTAATCGTCCGGATAGGTCGCGGCGCGGAAATACAGCCCGTCAGGCGGCGCGTTCAGCCCCAGTGCGCCGCGATCGCGCGCTGCCAGCGCTTGCGCCAGCTGCGCTTCGCTCCATTGCCCGGTGCCGACCAGCGACAGGCAACCGACCATCGAACGCACCTGATGGTGCAGGAAACTGCGCGCTGCCGCTTCCACCAGCACCCAATCGCCTTCACGGCGCACGTCCAGCCGGTCCAGCGTCTTGACCGGGCTGGCCGACTGGCAATGGACTGATCGGAAGGTGGTGAAATCGTGGTGCCCCACCAGCATCTGCGCCGCGTGGTGCATCGCGGTTTCGTCCAAAGGGCGGGCCAATTGCCACGCCCGCCCGCGTTCCAGCGTCAGCGGCGCGCGGCGGTTGCGGATGCGATAGATGTAACTGCGCCCGGTGCAGGAAAAGCGCGCGTGCCAGTCGTCCGGCTTCACCTCGCAGGCCAGCACGGCAATCGGATCGGGCCGCATCAGCGCGTTCAGCGCTTCCATCAGGCGGAACGGGGTGATGTCCTTGGCCACGTCGACATGGCTGCGCATGGCCAGCGCATGGACGCCGCTGTCGGTGCGCCCGGCGCTGTGCAGCACGCACTGTTCGCCGGTGATGGTCAGCAGCGCATCTTCCACCGCCTGCTGCACGCTGGGGCCATGGTTCTGCCGTTGCAGGCCCATGAAGGGGCCGCCGTCGAATTCCAGTGTCAGGGCAAAGCGGGTCAATGCAGCACCGTGCCTGTTGCCACGGCCTTGCCGCGCAGGAAATCGGCGGTGGGCATGGCCGGCTTGCCCGCGCGCTGCACCACCAGCGGGCGGATCGCCGCATCACCGCAGGCAATCGTGAACTGATCGTCCAGCACCGTGCCGGGCGCGCCGTTGACGCCGATCACGCGGGCTTCCAGCACCTTGATCCGTTCACCATCCAGTTGCAGCCAGCAGCCGGGGAAGGGCGCAAAGGCGCGCACTTCGCGTTCGATCAGTTCGGCGCTGCGGGTGAAATCGATCCGCGCTTCGGCCTTGTCGATCTTGGCGGCGTAATTTGCCTCGCGCTCCACCTGCGGCTGCGGGCGCAGTTCGCCCAGCATCGGCAGAGTGTCGACCAGTAACCTTGCCCCCACTTCGGCCAGTTCGGCGTGCAATTGCCCGCTGGTCTTGTCTTCCACCGGCACCCGCGCGATCGCCAGCATCGGCCCGGTATCCAGCCCGGCCTGCATCTGCATGATGGTGACGCCGGTCATCAGATCGCCCGCCAGAATCGCCCGCTGGATCGGCGCCGCGCCGCGCCAGCGCGGCAACAGACTGGCGTGGACATTGATGCAGCCATGCGCGGGCGCATCCAGCACCGCTTGCGGCAGGATCAGGCCATAGGCCACCACCACCGCGACATCGGCCTTCAGGGCAAGGAAATCGGCCTGCGCCGCTTCGTCCTTCAACGTCAGCGGGTGGCGCACTTCGATGCCCAGTTCCAGCGCGCGGCGATGCACCGGGCCGGTCTGCAACTGCTTGCCACGTCCGGCGGGGCGGGGCGGCTGGCTGTAAGCGGCAACGATTTCGTGCCCCGCTTCGTGCAGGGCATCCAGCGTCGCCACGGAAAATTCGGGCGTGCCCATGAAGATAATGCGCATTGGCTGCCCTTCCTAACTTGCGCGCAGTGCCCTATCTGGCTGCCCATGGCATCGCAAGAGATCGAGGCGCTCGCTGGCGCATTGGCCCGTCTGCCCGGTCTGGGGCCGCGTTCCGCGCGCCGGGCCGTGCTGTGGCTGGTGAAGCGGCGCGAAACGGCACTGCCGCAATTGCTGGAAGCCCTGTCCGCCGTGCGCGAAACGCTGGTGGAATGCGCCACCTGCGGCAATGTCGATACCAGCAACCCCTGCGGCATCTGCACCGATCCGCGCCGCGAGCGGCGGCAGGTATGCGTGGTGGAAGAAGTGGCCGACCTGTGGGCGCTGGACCGTGCGCGGCTGTTCACCGGGTTATACCACGTGCTGGGGGGCAAGTTGTCTGCGCTTGACGGCGTACGGCCCGAAGATCTCAACATCGCCGCGTTGCTGGGCCGGGTGGAGGCAGGCGGTGTGGATGAAGTGGTGCTGGCGATGAACGCCACGCTGGAAGGGCAGACCACGGCGCATTATCTGGCCGAACGGCTGGAACAGTTCCCGGTCCGCATCACCCAGCTGGCCCACGGGCTGCCTGTCGGCGGTGAACTCGATTACCTTGACGAAGGCACTCTGGCGCAGGCCCTGCGCGCGCGGCGGCCGGTGGGGTAGGTTATTGAGACAAGGCGGGCTGGCGCGTGCGGGTTTCTCCAGCAAAACCGCGCCGTTGAAGGTCCGGCGATTGTCCCCTATGTGGGCCGCATGGCTATTCATGAAATCCTGGAAGTGCCGGATCCCCGGCTGAAGACCGTCTCCACGCCGGTCACCGCGTTCGATGCCGACCTGCGCCTGCTGGTCGATGACATGTTCGAAACGATGTACGATGCCAACGGCATCGGCCTCGCCGCGATTCAGATCGGCGTTGCCAAGCGTCTGCTGGTGATCGATCTGCAACCCGAAGACGAAGATGCCGAGCCGGAACCGTGCAACCATGACGGCCACCATCATCACCACCAGCCGACCAAGCGCGAACCGCGCGTGTTCGTGAACCCGGAAATCCTCGATCCCAGCGCGGAACATACCAGCTATCAGGAAGGCTGCCTGTCGGTGCCGGACATCTACGCCGATGTCGAACGCCCGAGCCGCTGCCGCGTGCGCTGGCAGGATACCGATGGCAATGCCCACGAAGAAGAGATGGAAGGCCTGATGGCCATCGCCATCCAGCACGAGATGGACCACCTCGAAGGCGTGCTGTTCATCGACCACCTCAGCCGCCTGAAGCGCGGCATGGCGCTGAAGAAGCTGGAAAAACTCCGCAAGGCTGCCTGATCTTCGTGGGGCGAGGGAGATCCCGGGCCGCAAGCCGCAACACCACCATCAAAGAACATGATCGAACAGGTCGTCCCAAGCGGGATTGGCCTGCTCGATCAGGTCAACCTTCCACGCCCGTTTCCATGCCTTCATTGCCTTTTCGCGCGTGATCGCGGTGTGGATGTCCGGATAATGTTCGGCCAATACCAGTCGCTTCAGGCCATACCGTTTGCAGAACGCCGATCCGGCCCCGGTGCGATGCTGGTGGATGCGCGCGGGCAGGTCGGCCGTGACGTCGATATAGAGCACGCCGCCGCGTTTGTTGG
>JBDLVD010000100.1:0-6642 GCA_039804965.1 Pseudomonadota bacterium | reverse complement strand
CCTTGCCGGAAAAATGCACCTGCAATTCAGGGTAGCAATAGCTGCCATCCTGCCGCCGTTCGATCGGGGGCGGTGCGCCGGTGCGGACGAAAGTGGCGATGTCGGCGCGCAGCCGGTCCACTGCGGCATCGTGCAGGGTGATGAGGTCTTCGATCAGGTTCGCTGAGTCCATCGCCAAGACCTATCACGACCCCGGCATGAGGAAACAGGGGGCGCGCACAAAGAAAAAGGGGCGCGAACCGGCTGGTCCGCGCCCCTGTTTCGAAACGCCGTGGCTGGATCAGCCTTCGGCGGTTTCTTCTTCGTCTTCCGAAGGGGGCAGGTCGCCCGGTTCGCGATCGGGATCGTGGGCTTCGGTGAAGCCTTCGCTCTCGCTGCGATCATCTTCGAAGATCTGTGCCATCACGTCGACGCCCTGGCTCTGCAGCGCAGCTTCGTCGTCCGAACGGGCGATGTTGGCCTTGACCACAACCGCAACTTCCGGGTGCAGCGCGACCTTGACGTCGAAAATGCCGAGCGTCTTGATCGGGCGTTCCAGAACGATCTGGCCCTTGTTCACGTCATGGCCCAGCGCCTTCAGCGCATCGGCGAGATCGCGGACGCTGACCGAACCGTAGAGCTGGCCGGAGTTGGACGAAGACCGGATCAGCACCACTTCGGCGCCGGCGACCTTTTCGCCCGCCACTTCGGCGGCGCTGCGGCGGCTGGCGTTTTCACTTTCCAGACGTTCGCGGTTGGCTTCGAAAACCTTGCGGTTCGCATCGTTGGCGCGCAGCGCCTTCTTCTGCGGCAGCAGGTAGTTGCGCGCGAAGCCGTCCTTCACGGAGACAACGTCACCGATGGAACCGAGCTTTTCGACGCGTTCAAGCAGGATGATCTGCATGGTGTCTGCTCCTTACTTCACGATGTAGGGCAGCAGGCCCAGGTGGCGGGCGCGCTTGATGGCGCGGGCCAGTTCACGCTGCTTCTTTCCAGAAACGGCAGTGATGCGGCTGGGCACGATCTTGCCACGTTCGGACATGAACCCCTGAAGCAGGCGGATGTCCTTGTAATCGATCTGCGGCGCGTCCTTGGCCGAAAACGGGCAGGACTTGCGACGACGGAAAAACGGGCGGGCCATCAGGCTTCTCCTCCGCGGCGCTTGCGATCGCGCTCGTTCTTGCGCATCTGCACAGAGGGGCCTTCCTCGTGCTCTTCAACGCCGATGGTCAACCAGCGAATGATATCTTCGTTGATACCATTCTGGCGTTCCAACTCGGCCACCAAGGCGCCGGGGCCTTCGATGTTGAGCAGGATAAAGTGCGCCTTGCGGTTGCGGTCAATCTTGTAGGCGAGGCTCTTGAGGCCCCAGGTCTCGGTCTTGGTGACCTTGCCGCCATTTGCTTCCACGATTTCCGTGGTGGCAGCGGCAAGCGCGTCGACCTGAGCCTGGCTCAGATCCTGGCGCGCGAGAAAGACATGCTCGTACTGCGGCATGTTCGCGTCCTTTCACTCTGTGCCGATCGCTGGCACCCTGCGCGGATCGCAAGGCACCCCTCCGGCTTTCTTTCCTGATTCCCCCCTGCGCGATGCACGGGAAGGAGCGCGGCCCATACAGCAGCCTGCCGCGATTGCAAGGCGTGTCGTTGGCCAACCGGGCGCTGCGTGCCGGGCAGATCGATATGGCCCGTTATCGGCTGTTGCGGACCGTTTACATCTCCATCCAGTTGGTCAGCATCCGCACGACACTGGCTGTAGCCGAAAAGTTAACATGCATCGGTTACATGTTTAACTAAACCCGCTTCAAACCCCGGATTTTCGCATTTCGGCGTGTTAAGAGCGGAAATTAACAGACCGCAGACATTAACTTTTCGACCGCCAAAATCCGCCAAAAGGTGATGCTATAAATAAGACCTGTTCACCCATTCGGAAATGCAGGTCATGGTGCTCATCGCAACGCAAGCAGTCGACACGGAAGAACCCACGGTGCTGCGCGCTGTTCCGTTGGTCGCGCGGCCAGAACCTTCTGCGCTGGCGAGCGAGCAGGCGAAGCCTGCGGTGCGATATCTCAGCCTCAACGACACGTCCAAGCACCTGCGCGATGCGTGGATGACGCTGACTTTCGGCGATCATGAGCCGCACGCTTTTGTCGATGGGGTCACCAGCCACCTGTCCGTGGCGCTGACGGAGTTCGATGCGCTGGTGGTGGGCGGCAATGACGTGCGGCGCATGATCCGCACGATCCGCACGGGCGAGGCGATCCTGAACCGGCGCGTGAAAGTGGCGCTGGTCGCGGGCGGCAATGCCCAGCGCCGCGCACAGCTGATATCGGCAGGGTTCGATGATGTGTTCGATGTGGAACGCATGCACCCGGCCGAAGCCGCGGCGCGGATCATGGCGATCTGGCGGCGTTACCAGATGCGGTTCGAGCAGGAACGGGTGGATGAACAGCAGGAAACCTTGCTGGCGCGCATCTGTTCGCCCCACACGCTGACCCGGCGTGAACGCCGCCTGCTGCTGCTGTTGCTGAACGCGCGGGATAACTTCGCATCCTACAGCAGCCTGCGCCGCGACATCTGCACCTATCATGAAGAAATCAGCGTCGAATACCTGAAGGTCATCGTCTGCCTGGTTCGCCGGAAGATGGCTCCGGGAGTGCGCATCGTGTCGGTTCCGCTGAAAGGCTATAAGCTGACCTATTGACGTCAAAGCGTCATGAGTCATAATTCCGTTGGATTATAAATAGTGCTGAAATAGAACTAACGAAGCCTATTTGACGCAGCGCGAACGCGAAGCGGACGCAACTGGTGGTTTACCAGTAAACTAATCTTATTACGTCTGAATGCATATTACAATCTGTATATATTCGTATTCATTTAATTTTGCGTCCTTTTTAACAATCAGGGTTATATGCCCCCGTTATATGGCAATTTTCCCGGCGTTTAGCTCTAAAATTCGTTAACGTAATGGTACCGGTCTAGTGCAAGGTTTTTCGGCGTAACCTCGGCCACGGAGCGGGTTGGGATTAACAAAGATGTTAGCAGACAGGGTGGCGCTTGCCGAGCGCGAGGACACAGTCGTAGGTATCTGGGATTGTGAAGACATTGATGGCTATTCGTTCAGCCATATCAGTGCGCCGCGTTGCCGCTATGTAACGCTGAACGATCCATCGCGCGCGATGCGCGATGCGTGGATGACTTGCACCTTCGCTGATTTCGAACAGCACGCCTTTGTTGATGGCGCGACCAGTTATCTTTCGGTTGCCACCAGCAATTTCGATGCACTGTTCATTGGCGGCAATGATGTGCGCCGGATGGTCAAGATCATCCGTGGTGGCAGCACCATGCTGTCACGTCGGATGAAGATTGCGCTGGTATCGGGGGCCAATGCCCAGCGTCGCGCGCAGTTGATTTCTGCCGGGTTCGACGATGTGTTCGATCCTGAAAAGACGCATATGCTGGAAGCACAGGCTCGCGTTGCGGCGATCTGGCGGCGCTATACTTTGCGGTTCGAAAAGGAACGGCAGGAATCGCAGAACGAAACGCTGCTTTCGCGCATCTGCAACCCGCACAAGTTGACCGATCGGGAAAAGCGGCTGCTGCTGATGCTGATGAAAAGCAAGGACAGCTTCGTCAGTTACAACACCATTCGCCGTGAAATCAGCGACTATTACGAAGAAATCGGTCTTGATTACCTCAAGGTGATCGTTTGCCTGCTGCGGCGCAAGCTGGTCCCCGGCGTTCGCATCGTGGCGCGCACGCTGCAAGGCTATCAGCTGACGTATTGATGCGGGATTTGCGCGGCGAATGACGCTTCGATAGTCTCCCGCGCATAAAGGGGAGAGATCATGAAGACATTCGCCGCCGCCCTGCTGGGCCTTGCCGTTCTGCCTGCGGCCGCGCCCGCTGCCGCGCAAGCCGCACCCGCCGCGCCTGCTGCGCCGACACTGGAATTCGTGTTCGAAGAAACGGTGGAACTGGGGCAGGCGGTTGCTCCCGGTGATACCATGCGCGGGGGACGCAACATCATTCCGATCCTGGGCGGGCGTTTCGAAGGCCCGGCCATGCGTGGGCAGGTCATGCCCGGCGGATGGGACTGGCAATTGCGCCGCGCCGATGGCTGCACCGATGTGAAGGCCGATTACTTCCTGAAAACTGACGATGGCGTGGTCATCAACGTGGTCAACACTGGCGCGCTTTGCCCCGGACAGCCGGTGCGCACGCAACCGGTGTTCGAAGCACCGCGCGGCAAATACGAATGGATGAACCAGTCCGCCTTCATCGGCACGCTGGAAATGGCGCCTAATTCACCCGTGCCCGCTGTGCGGATCCGTTTTTACCGCGCGCGTTAAGCGAGGCCGGTCAGGTCAGGCTGGCCAACAGGTCGCGCGCGAACAGCGTCAGGGTGTCGTCGCGCGCACCCATTACCACGATCCGGTCGCCCGGGCGGGCGATATGGGCGATATGGGCTGCGCATTCTTCGCGCGTGGGCAAGTGTTCTGCATGGCCGCCCGCATCGCGGATCAGGCCGACGATGCGTTCGCTGCCCACGCTGCGGTCCACCGTGCCGCCGAAATAGACCGGATCGCACAGGATTGTCAGATCGTCCGCGCCGAGTTCATGGGCGAAGGTCTGCGCCAGTTCGTGCCCCATCTGCCGCAAGGGGCCATACCCGTGCGGCTGGAAGAACGCGATCACTCTGCCGGGGTGCGCTTTCAGCGTGCGCAGGGTGGCCCGGCATTTTTCCGGGTTGTGGCCGAAATCGTCGATTACGGTAATCCCGGCCGGACTGGTGCCGATCACGTCAAACCGGCGGGCTAGCCCGGCGAATTGCCCCAGCGCCACGACCGCTTCCTGAACGGTGACGCCCGCCGCCACCGCCCCGGCAATCGCTGCCATGGCATTGGCCAGATTGTGCCGCCCGGGCATCTTCAAACGCAATTCGTGGCCCGTATCGTCCCGCCGGTCCACCACCAGCGCCGAAATGCCGGTGGGGGTGTCGATGATGGTATCGGGTTCCACCCCCAGCGTGGCCGCTGGATGGTCGATGGCAAAGGACACCACCTTGCCTGCTGCGCTGGCGATCTCGCGCGCTTCCAGATCGTCGAAATTGATCGCTGCGCAGGCCGCCGGCGCCACGAAATCGCGGAACAGCACGCGCAGTTCTTCCATGCTCTTGTGATCAAGGCTGACATTCAGCAGCACCGCCACCTGCGGGCGATAGAGGGCGATGGAGCCGTCGCTTTCGTCCACTTCCGAAACGAACACGTCGCCAGTGCCAACTTTCGCGCTGGCAAAAGGCACGTCTTCGGAAACGAAGTTCTTCATCACCGCGCCGTTCATGATGGTCGGCGCGCGGCCGGTGTCCTGCATGATCCAGCCAAGCATGCCGGTGACGGTAGACTTGCCGCTCGTCCCGCCGATCGCCACGCCCACGGGGGCGGCGTTGAACAGCGTGGCCAGCAGTTCCGCCCGGGTCATCCGCTCGCAGCCCAGTTCGTGGGCGCGCGCCACTTCGGGCACCGTATCCTCGATCGCGGAGGAAGCGACCAGCACTTGGCGCGGATCGGTGATGCCGCTGCCGTCCTGCGGGAACAGGGTGAAGCCTGCGCGCTGCAGCCACGCGAACTTTTCCGGGGTGCGGCCCTGATCGTACGAACGGTCGGACCCGGCGACTTGCGCCCCCTTGCCGTGCAGGATCATTGCCAGCGGCAGCATGCCTGATCCGCCGATGCCGCAAAAGAACCACGGACGGGCGGCGAGATTTTGGGCCAAATCGTTCATGCAGGCTGACTATGCGGTTCCGGCGCGGGATTCAACGCCGGTGCGATCGCGTTGCAGTGCCTTTGCAGTGCTGTTGCAAATTCAGGCGGCAGGGGTGACGCGGGGCGGGGCTGCGGCTAGGAAGCGGGCATGATCCGCATAGCCATCTGCGCCCCGTCGACGCCGATCACCCGCGAAGTGGCAGCGGGGGTGCAGGCGATCGCGGGCGATTATCCGCAGGTGCAGCTTTCCTTTCACGATCAATGCTTTGTCGAAGAAGGGCACTTTGCCGGCCCTGATGCGGTGCGGCTGGCGGCGTTGCTGGATTGCGCGAACGATCTGGCTTTCGATGCCGTCTGGTGCGCCAAGGGCGGCTACGGTGCCAACCGTATCGCCGCACAGGCTGTGGCGGTCATGAATTCTGCGGCCAAAAACAAGGCTTTCCTTGGCTATTCGGACATCGGTTTCCTGCTCGGCGCGCTCCATCGCGCTGGCATCGGGCGGCAGTATCATGCCCCCATGCCGGTGGACCTGCGCCGCGATGGCGGGGACGCTGCGGTGCGCCGGGTGCTTGGCTTCCTGTCGGGTGATAACAACGGGTTGGAACCATCTCTTGATGCGCGCCCTACAGTCGCATTCAACCTGATGACACTGGCCATGCTGTGCGGCACGGACCTGATGCCCGATCTGACCGGGCACGTGGTGATGGTGGAAGAAGTGGCCGAACATCTCTATGCCATCGACCGCCTGTTCTTCCATGTTACCCAGCACTTGCGCGGCATTGCCGGGCTGCGGCTGGGGCGGGTCAGCGACGTGCCGGAAAACGACCGCCCGTTCGGGGCCGAGGCCGAGGACATTGCACGCTTCTGGTGCGGGCGGCACGGCATTGCCTACCTTGGTC
>JBDLVD010000099.1:0-6645 GCA_039804965.1 Pseudomonadota bacterium | reverse complement strand
CTGCCGGATGCTGCGCTTTCCGGAACTCGCGCCTGCCGATATCGATGCGATCCTGCTCCGTGAAGCGCCGCAGGCCGATGCCGCACACCGCGCCGCGGCCATCGCGGCTGGCGGCGGATCGCCCGGCGCTGCGCTCGATTTCCTCGAACTGGATCTGGGCGCGATGCACCAGCTGATGGGCGAAATCGCGCGATCCGGAGATGCGGATTTCAGCCGTCGGGGCAAATTGGCCGAAGCCATGGGGGCGCGGCCAGATCGCAAGCGGCAACTGGCCGCGATCGATCTCGCCCGCGCCGTTATCGCCGGGCAGATGGCACAGATCACCCGCGGCCAGATTGGCGCGCTAACCCAGGCGAACGCGGAACTGGCGCGACTTACCGCGCAGGCGCCGACCTACAATTTCGACGCGGGGTTACTGGTGATGGAAATCGGCGGGTTGCTCGCCTCGGTCGCCGCCCCTAGGGATGCCGGCAATGGCTGATCCTTTCTATCTGACGACCGCAATCCACTATCCCAATGGCAAGCCGCACCTTGGCCATGCCTATGAAACGATTGCGGCAGACGTCCTCGCCCGGTTCCAGCGGCTGCGCGGGCGCGATGTCCGCTTCCAGACCGGGACCGACGAACATGGCCTGAAAATGGCCCAGAAGGCGCGTGACCTGAACATCACCCCGCGCCAGTTGGCGGATGAAATGTCCGGCCACTTCCGCACCTTGTTCGACAAACTTGGCATCACGTACGATCGTTTCTTCCGCACCAGCGAAGATGCGCACCACCGCGCCAGCCAGGCGCTGTGGGCAGCGATGGAAGCCAATGGCGACCTGTACCTCGATCGCTACGAAGGTTGGTATTCCATCCGGGACGAGGCCTATTACGATGAAAGCGAACTGACGACGGGCGAGGGCGGGGAAAAGCTTTCCCCGCAAGGCACTCCGGTGGAATGGACGGTGGAGGAAAGCTGGTTCTTCCGCCTTTCGAAATATCAGGAACCGTTGCTGGCACTCTATGCACAGCAGCCCGATTTCGTTCGTCCGCAAACGCGGCTGAACGAAGTGCGCAGCTTCGTCGAAGGGGGGCTGCGCGATCTGTCCGTCAGCCGCACCAGTTTTGACTGGGGCGTGAAGGTTCCGGGCGCCGAAGACCATGTGATGTATGTCTGGGTCGATGCGCTGACCAACTACCTCACGGGCGTCGGATATCCCGACACGACCGGCGATTTCGCCCGGTTCTGGCCGGCCGATATCCACCTGATCGGCAAGGACATTGTCCGGTTTCACGCGGTCTACTGGCCGGCCTTCCTGCTGAGCGCGGGCATCGCCTTGCCCAAAGGTATCTACGCGCACGGCTTCCTGCTCAATCGAGGGCAGAAGGAATCCAAATCGGTCGGCAATGTCACCGATCCGGGCGAACTGGCCGATCGTTTTGGCGTGGATGTGCTGCGGTATTTCCTACTGCGCGAATTCAGCTTCGGGCAGGATGGCAGTTGGTCGGCGGAAGCCATCGTCGGCCGCGCCAACGCGGAACTGGCCAACAGCTTCGGCAATCTGGCGCAGCGGGTGATGAGCTTCATCGCCAAGAATTGCGCGGGCGAAATCACCGCAACGGCGCCCGTTGAAGACGCCGATGCCGCACTGCGGGCAACTGTCCAGCGCGCCTGCGCCGTGGCGCTGCCTGATGCGTTCGAAAGCCTGGCCTTTTCGGCCGGGATCGAGGAATGGATGCAGGCGGTCTATGCCTGTAATGCCTATGTCGACGTGCAAGCGCCTTGGTCCTTGCGCAAGACCGATCCGGCCCGGATGGAGCGCGTACTGGCAACCCTGTGCGCTTCGATCCGCGATCTGGCGATTGCGATTTCACCTGTTATTCCAAGCGCTTCAGCCAAGATTCTCGATGCATTGTGCGTTCCGGCCGATGCGCGGGACTATGCCGCCCTGGCGGTTGACCCGGCATTGGGAACCATCCGTGTCGACACGCCGACGCCTGCATTCCCCCGTCTTGAACTGCCGCAGGAAGCGGGGGCCTGATGCTGGTCGACAGCCACTGCCACCTCAATTATGCCGGGCTGGCCGAACGGCAGGCTGAAGTGCTGGCCGCCGCGCGGGCAAGCGGGGTGGGGGCCTTTCTGAACATCTCCACCCGCCAGCGCGAATGGGCTGATGTGGTCGCCACGGCGGATCGGGAAAGCGATGTCTGGGCCAGTATCGGTATCCACCCGCACGAAGCTGACCAGCATGCGGACCTCGGTGCCGCAGCCCTGATTGCCGCTGCTGACCATCCCCGCGTGATCGCAATAGGTGAAAGCGGCCTCGATTATTTCTACGACAAGTCCGACCGGGCCGTGCAGCGCGACCTGTTCCGCATCCATTGCGCGGTTTCTCGCCAGACCGGTCTGCCGCTGATCGTGCATACTCGCGATGCGGAGCAGGACACGCTGGACATTCTCGCCAGTGAACTGGCGCAGGGGGCGTTTCCGGCACTGATCCATTGCTTCACCGCATCCGCCGGATTTGGCCGCAAGGTTCTGGAACTGGGCCTGACGATATCGCTTTCTGGTATTGTGACGTTCAAGAACGCCAACGAACTGCAGGAATTTGCTCGCGAAATTCCGGCTGACAGGCTGTTGGTGGAAACTGACAGCCCGTTTCTTGCGCCTGTCCCGCATCGCGGGCGTGTGTGTGAACCGGCTTTCGTCCGCGATACTGCGGCATTCGTCGCCAATCTTCGCGGGGAAGGGCTGGATGAACTGGCCGCCACCACGACCCGCAATTTCTATGTCCTGTTCAGCAAGGCCACTGTCGCGTGAAGCTGATCATGCTCGGGTCTGGCACGTCCACCGGGGTGCCACGGATCGGCAACGATTGGGGCGAATGCGATCCCAACGAACCGAAGAACCGGCGGACGCGGGTTTCGATCGTGGTCGAAAGCGACGAGGGCGCAAGGTTGCTGGTCGATACGTCCCCCGATCTGCGTCACCAGATGCTGGCCGCCAATATTGGCAAGGTGGATGGCGTGTTCTGGACGCATGACCATGCCGATCATTGCCATGGGATCGATGATCTGCGGCCGATGCGGTATGGCCGCGCCGCGCCGATCCCCGGCTTTGCTAGCGTGGAAACGGCACGGCGGTTGCGGCAGCGGTTCAGCTATGTCTTTGCTGGGCAGTTCGGCTATCCGACCATTGTCGAATTGCAGACGCTGGACTTGCTGAAAATCCACGCCGGGTTCGCCGTGGACAGCTGCGAAATGCCGCACGGACATCTGGAATCGACCGGATATCGCTTTGAAGCAGATGGCAAGTCCATCGGTTATGCCACTGATTTTTGTGAAATAACCGAAGACATGATTGACCTATTTTACAAGGTCGACGTGCTGGTGTGCGATTGCCTTCGGCGCGAACCGCATCCAACGCATTGTCATCTGGCCATGGCGCTCGAACTCGCGGAAAAGACGAAGGCGCGCACCCTGGTGCTGACGCATCTCGACAAGAGCATGGATTACGCCAGCTTGATGGCCGAAGTGCCGGACAATGTGCTGGTCGGCTATGACGGACTGGAACTCACCGCCTGATGGCATGGCAGGCTGTCTCGATTATCTCGCTGGCAGCGTGGCTGATGCTGGCACTGGGTGCCTATCACTCGCGGCGCGTTCCGGTAGGGAAAACGTTGAAGATGGCAGCCGTCTGGGCCGCGATCTTCACGCTGGTGGCAGAGCTGTTTGCGGCAATCCACCGGTGAGAGGGGCCATGCCTTTCCGTCGCTCGAACAATCCTATTTAACATAATATATATTATCAACCTGATATGTCCGAACAAATCAACCGCCTCCTGTCCATCATGGCCCGCCTCCGCGATCCGGAGCGTGGCTGCGACTGGGACATTGCTCAGAACTTCACCAGCATTGCGCCCTATACCATTGAAGAAGCGTATGAAGTGGCCGACGCAATCGCGCGAGACGACATGGCGGACCTGCGTGGCGAATTGGGTGACCTGTTGCTACAAGTGGTCTTCCATGCTCGTATGGCAGAAGAGCTTGGACACTTCGGCTTTGACGACGTTGCGCGCGCCATTTCGGACAAGATGGAAGCACGCCATCCGCATGTCTTCGGCAATGCAGGCCAATCTGGCCATGAACGTCGCTGGGAAGAATTGAAGGCTGCGGAACGCGCCAGCCAAGGTGCGACAAGCGCCATGGACGGCGTGGCGCAGGCACTGCCAGCGCTGATGCGGGCCGAAAAGCTGCAAAAACGGGCCGTGCGCGACGGTTTCAACTGGCCGGACACGGCCGGGCCGACGGCAAAAGTGGCCGAAGAAATGCTCGAACTGGCCGAAGCTCCTGCTGATAAGCGCTTGGAAGAAGCGGGAGACTTGCTGTTCGCCGCGGTCAATCTTGTCCGAGCATACGGCATCGCCCCGGAAGACGCCTTGCGCGCGGCAAACACCAAGTTCGAACGGCGTTATCGGGCGATGGAAGTCTTGGCAGCCGGTGAGTTCGGCAACCTCGATCTCGAAGCGCAGGAACAACTGTGGCAGCAGGTGAAGCGCAACGAAGCCTGACGCAGCCTTATTGCAGCAGGGCTTAGTGCAACAGGGCTTCGAAGCGCCCGCGTTCCTTGCCCGTAAGGCGCACTGACACGCGCCGCATCGGGCCGTTGTCCCCATCGTCGATGCCGGCCTCATCAGCCAGAACTTCGCCGTGAGCGTGCAGCCACGCGATCTTGGCACCGTCGGCGGCGCTGAGCGCGAAGTGATAAAGCTGCGCCCCTGAAGTCAATTGCCGCCCCAGCCGCGTCAGCAACTTGTCTACCCCGAACCCGGTTTCGGCGCTGATGGTCAGCACGTCATCATCGTGTTCGGCCAGCCCGGCCAGTTCTTCGCGCTGCTCGTCATCAAGCAGATCCCACTTGTTCCACAGTTCCAGGATAGGGATCTGCGGATCACCCCCCTCCCCTGCAATGACGCCAAGATCAGCAAGCACTTCAAGCACTTGCCGCTTCTGGGCGGCACTGTCGGGGTTCGCGATATCGCGCACGTGCAGGATCAGGTCGGCCGAATTCACTTCTTCCAGCGTGGCGCGGAACGCCGCGACCAACTGTGTCGGCAGATCGGAAATGAAGCCCACGGTGTCGGACAGGATCGCCTTTTCGACGCCCGGCAGGGAAACGGCCCGCATCGTGGGATCAAGCGTGGCAAACAGCAGGTCTTCCGCCATGACGTCAGCCCCGGTCAGGCGATTGAACAGGGTCGACTTGCCGGCGTTGGTATAACCGACCAGCGCCACAACCGGCCACGGCGCGCGTTCGCGCCGGCCGCGATGCAGCGCGCGGGTCTTGCGCACCTGTTCCAGATCGCGCCGAAGGCGGCCCATGCGCGCCCGGATCATCCGGCGGTCGGCTTCGATCTGCGTTTCGCCCGGACCGCCAAGAAAGCCGAAACCGCCGCGCTGCCGTTCAAGGTGGGTCCAACTGCGGACCAGACGGCTCTGCTGGTAATCGAGATGCGCGAGTTCGACCTGCAGGCGGCCTTCCGCCGTGACCGCCCGTTCCCCGAAAATTTCAAGGATCAGGCCGGTGCGATCGATCACCTTGCGCTTGAGCTTTTCTTCCAGATTGCGCTGCTGGATAGCGGACAGCGCACCATCCACGATCACCAGTTCAGCCTGCGCCATTTCGCAATCACTGGAAATGCGCTGGATCTGCCCTTCGCCGAACAGCGTGCCGGGACGCACTTCACGCACGGGCAGGATGAAGGCTTCCGCCACTTCCAGCCCGATTGCGAGAGCGAGGCCCTTGGCTTCTTCCAGCCGCGATTCCGGGTCCGTGCTGGTGCCGGAACGGCGGCTGCGAATATCGGGGCACACGACGATGGCGCGCGCACCGCGCGTCACCTCGCCGGCGAAATCATCATCTACGATCAGGAAAGTTCGCCTTCTTCGTCAAATTCGGTCGTCAGATCGACGGGGGATGCGGGCTGGATGGTGGACACCGCATGTTTGTATGCAAGCTGCACAAACCCTTCCCGTTCCAGCAACATGCAGAACTGGTCATAGGCCGCGATCCGCCCTTGCAGCATCACGCCGTTGACCAGGAACATCGTCACCTGAACCACCGCATCGCGCACGCGCGACAGGAAGATGTCCTGCAATACGCGCTGCTTCTTCCCGCCATCGCCGCTGTTGCCGAAGATGTCGGCGTCAACCGGCTGCCCGGGCATGATCGTCGAAATGGCGTGCTTGTACACCAGCTGCGACTGGCCATCGCGGCGCAAAAGGATGGAGAAATTGTCGAACCAGGTGACAATTCCCTGCAATTTCACGCCTTTGACCAGAAACATCGTCACCGGTGCCTTTTCCCGGCGCAGGTGATTGAGGAACATGTCCTGCAGATTGGTCTGCTTGCCATTGGCTGGCGCAGTGGCCGCTTCCACAGGGGCGGGTTCGGCCTTGGCGCGGGGGCGTGCAGTGAGGGTACCCTTGGTCATTTATCTGACTCCTGTTTGTTGGCGATGCGCAAACCGGCGCATCGCATTCTGGCCTCCCCCCCCTTGCCCGCTTCTTATGACAAGGAATTGTCAGCCGAATTCCGTATTCCGTGATCCCAACCTACGCCCGGCATGGCCGCAGTGCAAATGCCGCAAGCGTTAAAATGTTC
>JBDLVD010000098.1:0-6814 GCA_039804965.1 Pseudomonadota bacterium | reverse complement strand
CCACAGCCTGCACGCGGTGCTGGCGCACCTTCCGGGCGCGCGCAGCCCGCTGGCGGGCGAACACGAATGGCACGCACTGATCGAACTGGCCGCCGATGCCGCCAGCGCCCCGGCCCTGCCCGCGCTGGCGGAAGAGCTGCTGGCCACGGCTTTCGAAGCCGGGCTGGTCGAAGATGCCACGATCGCCGCGAACGAAACGCAGGCCGAACAGTTCTGGACCCTGCGCGATGAAATCGCCCCGGCGGAACGGGCGATCGGCCCGGCTATGCAGCACGATATTTCCGTGCCGGTGGCCACGATGGCCGATTTTGTCACCGACGCGGTGCCGCAAGTGGAGGCACGCTTTCCGGGCACGACCGCGGTCGCTTTCGGCCATCTGGGCGATGGTAATGTCCACTTCCACGTGCTGGCCCCCACCGGCGCGCAACGCGGTGCGTGGGAAGCGGGCGATGGCAAGGCAATCAGCATGTTCGTCCACGATCTGGTCACCCGCTGGGGCGGATCGATCAGCGCCGAACACGGCATCGGCCAGATGAAGGTGTCGGAACTCGGCCGGCTGGGCGATCCGGTGCAACTGGCCATGATGCGCAGCGTCAAACTGGCGCTCGATCCGCTTGGACTGCTCAATCCGGGGAAACTCGTGCCTCCTTGCGGTTGACGACCGGCCCCTATACAGCGCGCCGATTGCGCGATGGGGGACACCTGGGCGCGACAGCAGATTTTTTGACACGTCTATCGGAGAGTCACGATGGCCAGCGCGCCGCAAGCCCAACTTCCCTTGTTCTACAAGGACCTGATGCCGCTCAACAGCCGCGATCATTCCACCTGGAATTCGCGCACCGTCGATCACGCCCCGTGGCTCGCCGGGCAGCATGCCATTCCGCTGACTGTGGATGAATTCACCCAGGCACAGCGCAATTATCCGATCGTGTTCTCTTCCGGTGAAAACCCGGTGCCGCTGGCGCTGATGGGCCTGAACGAAAACGTGAACGTGTTCTTCGACGATGACGGCAAGATGCTGGAAGATTGCTATCTGCCCGCTTACGTCCGCCGTTATCCGTTCCTGCTCGCACGGCTGGATCCCAAGGCCGAAGAAATGTCGATGTGCTTCGACCCGACCAGCGACATCGTCGGCGAATTCAGCGAAGGCAGCCCGCTGTTCGTGGACGGCCAGCCTTCGGACAACACCAAGGGCCTGCTGGAATTCTGCGAACGCTTCGAAGAAGCCGGCGCCCGCACCCAGGCATTCATGGATGAACTGAAGAAGGCGGATCTGCTGATGGACGGCGAAATCGCCATCCACCACAACGACCGTCCGGACCAGCCGTTCATCTATCGCGGTTTCCAGATGGTCAGCCAGGACAAGCTGCGCGAACTGCGCGGTGATCAGCTGCGCAAGTGGGCCGAAAACGGCCTGCTGCCGCTGATCTATGCCCACCTGTTCTCGCTCGATCTGATGCGGATGATTTTCGCCCGCCAGATCACGCAGGGCAAGGGTCCGCAGATCGCCGACGCAGAACAGGCGAACTGACCAACAGGGATTGCGCGTGCGCGGGGGCAGTCCGGGGTAAATCCCGCACGGCTCGCCGCGCACGACGCCGCCCCTCTTGAACTGATCGATCAATATCCTAGATTGGAACAGTCCGGCTGGCGCTTCCCTCATGGCCCGGCTGGATAAGCACGCTTCGGCGTGCTTCCTCCCTGAACCTTGGCCACCTCGTGCTTCGTGCACGAGGTGGTTTTTTCTTGGGTAAAAGCGGTGTCTATTCCGCAGCTTGCGGCAGGCGGTGCTGGTCCGCGAGTTCCGCCGCAAGCCGCTGCACAAGCCCGGCAAGCGCCGCGGCCACCCCTGCCAGCCCCGCGTCCGGTTCGCGCAAGTGCGAATCGAGGTAAGTGCTGCGGCATACCTCCACCTGCACCGCATGAACCCCGCGCGCGGGCGCGCCATGCCGGTCCAGCACGTAGCCACCGGCATAGGGCCGGTTGTGCGCCACGGTATGCCCGGCGGCGGCAAGGTGATCGCAGGCAAGCGCCGCCAGCCCGGAACCGCAACTGGCCCCGAACCGATCACCGATGACGAAATCCGGCGCCGGGTCAGCCCCGCGCTTGGCCCCCAGCGGCGGCATCGAATGCAGGTCCAGCAGCAGCGCGCCCCCCCACCGGTCGCGAAGGCTTTCCAGCCGTTCCGCCAGCGCGGCGTGATAAGGGCGATGGACATGCTCCACCCGTTCCGCGAGTTCGGACGCGCTCAGGCGCCGCCGCCACACCTCGCCCATGCCAGATAACCGGCGTGGCACCAGCCCCAGCCCGCTGCGCGCACGCCTGCCGGCGGAAAAGGCCATCGCACCAGCCGGCGCACCGCCTGCCACCATTTCCCAGTCGACATCTTCGGGCGCCCGGTTGAGATCGATCATCGCCCGCGGCGCATGGGCCACCAGCAGCGCGGCGCCGGTGGCCCGCGCCACGGCCTGCGCCACCAGATCGACATAACGATCCTCCAGCCGCAGGCTCGCCGCGGCCGGGTGCCGCATCCGCGCGACCAGCGTGGCCGGGTAACTGCGCCCCGCGTGCGGCACGCTGATCAGCACAGGCAAAGGCGGATCGGCGCGGTAGAACAGGCTGAAAGCGGGTTGATCGGCGCAGCCCGGCACGCTGCCGCCGCCCGACGGTATCGAATCAGCGGCTGCGCGGGCTTCATCCACCATCGGCGCAGGCTGGCCCGCGCGGCGTCAGGAGTCAAAGCTGGCGTGTATCAAAGCAGGTCAGGCCGGAATTTCAGGGAGAATTGTAAACTCTCGCGGCTTATGGGCATGATCAACCAAGCGCCGAACGACGCACACGACAGGGGAACCCGATGATCCGCATCCTGCTGGCCGAAGATGATCAGGCAATGCGCACCTATCTGGCGCGCGCGCTGGAAAACGCAGGCTATGCCGTCGCTGCCGTGGATCGCGGGACCGCCGCCCTGCCCCTGCTGGAATCGCAGGATTTCGACCTGCTGCTGTCGGACATCGTCATGCCGGAAATGGACGGCATCGAACTGGCGCAACGCTGCGCCGAAATCAGCCCCGCCACCCGCGTGATGTTCATCACCGGTTTCGCAGCGGTCACGCTGAAGGCCAACCGCGAAACCCCCAAGGCGAAAACGCTGTCGAAACCCTTCCACCTGAAGGACCTGGTGCTGGAAGTTGAACGGATTTTCGAAAACGCCGCCACAGCCAGCCTTTGACGCTTGATATGCGCTGCATTGGGCGCTAGTTGGCGCGCCTGACGCAAGCCCGAGGGCCCGTCAGGACAGATGGTGCGGGCGTATAGCTCAGTGGTAGAGCACTATGTTGACATCGTAGGGGTCGCAAGTTCAATCCTTGCTACGCCCACCATCTGAAAAGCCCGCCGGTCGCTGACCTGGCGGGCTTTTTCGTGGTTGCGGCGGCAGTTTCTGAACCGCGCCCAACCGTCGCACCTTTGCCCTTAGGGAACAGCGGGTGCGGTCCGGCCGTTGATGGTCGTGCTGTCCATATCCCCGTTTTTCATCCTGCCGGAGCCGGCGCTTCCCTTATTGCGCCATTGGCCTATCCCTTGGGCATGAGTGCAGCCATTCCGCGCATCAATGCCATTGCCACGGCGACCCCTGCGGCGGAGTGCAATGGCGGGTATGCCGAATGGGCGCGCGGGCAGCTGACCGACCCGCGTGAGGCACGGCTGCTGGAACGCATGCTGCACCGATCGGGCATCGACACCCGTTATAGCGTGCTGACGGGTTTCGACACGGCGCTGGGCAGCGGCAGCTTCTACAATCGCGGGCACGATCCGGGCACGGGCGAACGCATGGCGGTCTATGCGCGTGAAGCGCCGGAACTGGCCCTGAGCGCCATCGCCGCCCTGCCCGATATTTCCGGCATCACCCATCTTGTGGTGGCCAGCTGCACCGGTTTCATCGCGCCCGGAATCGATCAGATCATCGCCCGGCGGCTGGGGCTGCCGCCGACGGTGGAACGGACACTGATCGGCTTCATGGGCTGTTATGCCGGGGTCACCGCCTTGCGCAGTGCCGCGCATATCGTGCGGTCCGATCCGGCGGCGCGGGTGCTGGTACTCTCGGTGGAACTGTGCACGCTGCATATGCAGCAGACCGGACGGCTGGACCGGCTGATGGCCATGGCGCAATTTGCCGATGGCGCGGCGGCGGCGCTGGTTACGGCTTCCGGGCCGGGGCTGGCATTGGGCGACGGCCTGTCGCTGACACTGGCGGACAGCGAAGACCTGATTACCTGGACCATCGGCGATACCGGCTTCGCGATGGAACTTTCAGGCGAGGTTCCGGCCCGGCTGGCCGAAACGCTGGCTGACGATGCCGTAGCCGCGCGGATCGGCACGCCCGCGCAGATCGCTGCATGGGCAGTCCATCCGGGCGGACGTTCGATCCTCGATGCCGTGGAACGGACGCTGCACCTACCCGAAGACCGGCTGGCCCCATCCCGCGCGGTGTTGCAGAGCTGCGGCAACATGTCGTCGGCCACGGTGCTGTTCGTGCTGCAGCAGATCATCCCACAGCGCCCTGCCAGCGGCATTGCGCTGGCTTTCGGGCCGGGGCTGGCAATGGAAGGGCTGCGGTTCGGCTGGACTTCCGGCGAAAGTTCGGACGATGCTGGCTGACCGGCTGCAAGCAGATGAACTGATGGATGATCCCGCGCTGGATGCGGGCACCTATCACGCCGTGCTGGCCGATCTGGCGCGGGTCAACCGCTGGACGCTGGCGCACCGCCCCACCCTTGCCTTCCTTGAACGTGCCGTCGGCCGCCGCAAGAGCTTCCGCCTGCTGGACGTCGGCTTTGGCGATGGCGACATGTTGCGCGCCATCGCCCGCTGGGCGGACAAGCGCGGCATTGCGGCGGACCTGACCGGGATCGATCTAAATCCGCGCAGCGTCGATGCCGCCGGGGTGAAGCCCTGCCCCGGTCCGCCGATCCGTTACCTGACAGGCGATTATGCCGATCTTGCCGGGCAGGATTGGGATTGCGTCGTATCCAGCCTCGTCGCCCATCACATGACGCATGATCAGTTGATCGGCTTCCTGCGCTTCATGCAGGCAGAGGCGCACGCCGGCTGGCTGGTGAACGATCTGCATCGCCATGCGGTGTCGTGGCTCGGCTGGCCGCTGCTGGCACGGGCGATGCGCTGGCATCCGATCGTGCAGGCAGATGGCCACACCTCCATCGCCCGCAGTTTCCGCACGGAGGAATGGCGCAGCCTGCTGCGCGAGGCAGGGACACCCGATGCGCGGGTGTTCCGCCAGTTTCCGTTCCGGTTGTGCGTCGAACATCTCCGCTGATTCTGGGCGCCGGGCCTGCCGGCTGCGCCGCCGCGATCACGCTGGCGCAAGCGGGGGTGCGCCCCGTGCTGCTGGATCGGCTACCGCAAGCAGCGGACGCGCTATGCGGCGGGTTCATCAGCTGGCGCACCGCCGCACGGCTTGCCACGCTGGGTGTCGATGCCCCGGCGCTGGGCGCGCACAAGGTGGAGCAGGTTGTGATCTTTACCCGCACCGGCGAAACCGTCGCCGCCCTGCCCGCCCCCGCGTTCGGCCTGTCGCGCCGGACGATGGACGGGGCCTTGCGCGCACAGGCGCTGGCGCTGGGCGCACAGCTGGAAATCGACAGCGCGCGCGGGCTGGATGGCACAACCGTGCTGGGCAAGCGGCGCGATTGGCGCGGCGATGGCCTGTTCCTCGCCACGGGCAAACATGACCTGCGCGGCATGGTGCGCCCGCGCCGGGGACATGATCCGGCGCTGGGCCTGCGCCTGCGCCTGCCCGCATCCCCTGCGCTGCACCGCCTGCTGGCAGGCCGGATCGAACTGCACCTGTTTACGGGCGGATATGCCGGAATCGTGATACAGGAAGATGGCAGCGCCAATCTCTGCCTCGCCGTGCGCAAGTCACGGTTGGCCGCCGCTGCTGGCGATCCGCACGCGTTGCTGGCCGATCTGGCGCAGCATCATCCCGCGTTCGCATCGCGGCTGGAGCCGGGTTGGCAACAGGTGCATTGCGATTCCATCGGCGCGGTGCCCTATGGCTGGATCGCCCGCAGCACTGCGCCGGGCCTGTTCCGGCTGGGCGATCAGGCGGCGGTGATTCCTTCGCTGGCGGGGGAAGGCATGGCCATTGCGCTCGCCAGCGGGCAGATGGCCGCCGCCCACTGGTTGACCGGCGGTGCCGCAGCGGCGCAGCAGTACCAGCGCAGTTTCGCCCGCCATGCCACGGTTCCGGTGCGGATAGCCGGGATGACCAAACTGCTGGCCGAAAACGGCCTCGCCGCCGGGCTGGCGTTGCGCGCGGTGGCGCATGTCCCCCGGATAATGCACCTGTTGCTGCACGCCACGCGGATGGAAGTGCCTGCGTCCCTTGCGCAGCCGCCTGCCCGCCCGTAAGGACGCCCGCATATTGCAACGGCGAAGGCAGGCTCACCCCATGCAGAAGATCAAGGTCGCAAACCCGGTCGTGGAGATCGATGGCGACGAAATGACGCGGATCATCTGGCAGTGGATCCGCGAACGGCTGATCCTCCCCTATCTCGATATCAATCTGAAATATTACGATCTTTCCGTGCAGAAGCGCGATGAAACGAACGATCAGATCACCATCGATTCCGCCAATGCGATCAAGCAGTATGGCGTGGGCGTGAAGTGCGCCACCATCACCCCGGACGAAGCGCGGGTGGAAGAATTCGACCTGAAGTCGATGTGGAAGAGCCCGAACGGCACGATCCGCAACATTCTGGGCGGCGTGGTTTTCCGCGAACCGATCGTGATTTCC
>JBDLVD010000097.1:0-6829 GCA_039804965.1 Pseudomonadota bacterium | reverse complement strand
TCCGATCTCTTGCTGGTCAGGAATTCCTGAAAGCTCTGAAGATCCTTGCTGACGATCTTCAGGATGAAGTCGATTTCGCCGTTAAGCATGTGACATTCGCGCACTTCAGGCAGGGTGCGAATGTGATCTTCGAATGCGCGCAGGTCTTCTTCCGCCTGGCTTTTCAGGCTGACCATCGCGAACACCGTGATGGCGAAGCCCAGTTTCGACGGATCGAGATCGGCGTGATAGCCGCGGATCACGCCGTCTTCCTCCAGCGAGCGTACGCGGCGCAGGCACGGCGGCGCCGTCAGCCCCACGCGGCGGGCCAGATCGACGTTGGTGACGCGCCCTTCCGCCTGCAATTCGGCAAGCAAGCGGCGATCGATGGAATCGAGCGTGGCCATGGCAACCCCTGTATCAGCCCAAGAAAGGTTCCGGTTGTTCCGGAAGTTTGTAATATATCAGTCCATAACGGACAGATGAGTAATATAGTTGTGTATGGCGGCACTTGTCCCGCTTTGCAACGCTGCACAGGGCGTAGCTGAACCGGGACTGCGGAAGGGCTAAGCCGCAGGTGCGTCGCCATGGCGTTCACCATGCGTGCGGAGCCCGGATGCAGTTCGATGATCGCCTTGCCACTGTCCTGCGCGCCAGCGCCGAAAGCGATGCGGCGGCGCGCACCCAGTTCCGCCAACTGCTGGACTTACTGGGCAGCGCGCCCGCAAGCCCTGCATCCGACACACAACTGGCGGCCTACGCCCGGCTGGATGAACTGGCAGACCGGCTTCCCGGCACGGTACAATCCGCAATCATCCGCGAACCCGGCCTGCGCCAGCGCAACCCCGCCTTGCTCGCCCGGTTGGCGCAGAGCGAGCCGCAGGCCGCCGCCGCCGCGATGGCCACCGCACGGCTGAACGAACGTGAATGGCTGGACCTGATCCCCCGACTGCCGCTGATCGCCCGTGGCTTCCTGCGCCATCGCCGCGATCTGCCGCCCGGTGCGCGCCGCATATTGCAGCAACTGGGCGTGCAGGATCTGGTGTTGCCCCCACTGGTAGCGGCGCGCCCCGAAACAGTGGCGCCGCAAGCTGCCTCTGCCGCATCCCCGGCAACTGATGCCACCCCCAACGACGCCGACCGCAGCAACGCCGATCAGGGCATTGCCGAACTGCTGCGCCGGATCGAACAGTTTCGTCGACGCCGCGAACAGGGCAGCGCATCGCCTCGCCTGCCGTTGGCGGGCCTGCAGGACGCTGACGCCGCAAACCCTGCGCGCACGTTCGATTTCGCTACCGACAGCGCTGGCGTTGTCCGCTGGGCCAGCCCGGTGATGGCTTCGATGGCCGTGGGCATGACGCTGCTTGCGCCCGGCTCGCAGTTTTCGGCGCTGGTCGAACCTTCCGCCCGGCGCGCGCTGGCGCGGCGGCAGGTGCTGCGCGGCGTTCGGCTGGCGCTGGCCGGGCCGCAGGCCATCGCGGGTGCGTGGCAAATCGACGCCGCTCCGCACTTCACTGCAAATAGCGGCAGCTTTGCCGGATATCGTGGCCGTCTCCGTCGCCCCGCCCCGCGACTTGCGCCATCCACTGCCGCCCCGTTGCG
Organism: Pseudomonadota bacterium; assembly: GCA_039804965.1. Lineage (GTDB taxonomy): Bacteria > Pseudomonadota > Alphaproteobacteria > Sphingomonadales > Sphingomonadaceae > Croceibacterium_C. The sequence goes on along the minus strand of JBDLVD010000097.1, from coordinate 5,248 downwards.
ATCCCGCAGCCCCGATGGTGACCGGATGCGGCAGGTGCTGCACGAATTGCGCACGCCGGTGAACGCGATTCAGGGCTTTGCCGAAATCATTCAGCAGCAACTGTTCGGCCCCGTGCCCAATGAATACCGCGCCTTGTCCGCGGCCATTGCGGTGGATGCGGCGCGGCTGCTGGGCGGGTTCGAGGAACTGGATCGGCTGGCCATGCTGGAAAGCGGCGCGATCGATCTGACGGACGGAATCAGCGATTTCGAACGCGTCCTTTCCGCGCAGGTTCGGCGGCTGGAAGGGGTGCTGCGGCCGCGCAGCGCGCAGATACATCTGCAATCCGCCGCTGCCATCACGCTGGTGGCCTTGCAGGGCGATGATTGCGCGCAACTGGCGTGGCGATTGCTCGCCAGCCTCGCCGGGGCGCTTGCGCCGGGCGAAAGCATCGCGCTGACCCTGTCACAGCCGGGCGAACGGCTGCAACTGGACCTGGAACTGCCGCTGTCGCTGTGCGGCACCGACGACCTGTTCGCCGGAACCGCCCCGCAACAGGCGCGCGCCATATCGGCCGGTATGTTCGGCAGCGGTTTCACCCTGCGGCTGGCCCGCGCCGAGGCCGAGGCAGCGGGCGGCGGTCTGGAACATCGAGAGGAGGCGTTGACGCTTTGGCTACCAGTGTTGCGGCATAAGGGCGCCAACGACTATCAGATCAACCAGGCGAACGGGGGCATTGCGGCCGCCTGACGCGGCAGGACTATCGCGACAGGGGCAATGATGCGTCCAATCACCAGCCTGCCCCCCCTTTCTGCCCGCGCCGGGTTCCGCCCCGGATTTGGCCAGCGATTCATCCTGACGGTGGATACCGAGGAAGAATTCGACTGGAACCAGCCACTGGGCCGCGAAGGCCACGGGCTGGCCCACGTCCCCCGGCTCGCCAAATTCCAGCAGTTCTGTGAAAGTCAGGGTGTCGTGCCGGTCTATCTGGTCGACTGGCCAATTGCCCAATCGGCGCAGGCGGCAGAAGTGCTGCGTGGCCCGCTGGCCGATGGCCGGGCGGAAATCGGCGTGCAGTTGCACCCGTGGGTCAACCCGCCGTTTGACGAAGAGGTGACGGAACGCAATTCCTTTGCCGGCAATCTGCCGCGCGCGCTGGAACGGGCCAAACTGTTTGCGTTGCGCGATGCGATCGAACGGAATTTCGGCGTCGCACCGATCATTTACCGCGCCGGCCGTTATGGCACCGGACCGAATACGGCGGACCTGCTGGCGGAAGCCGGCATCGCCATCGACACGTCGGTGCGGGCCAAGTTCGATTACAGCGCGGCGGGCGGCCCCAATTATCGCAAACATCCGCTGGTGCCTTACTGGCACGACGATGCCCACACGTTGCTGGAATTACCGCTGACCACCACGTTCTGGGGGATGCTGCGGCGGCAGGGCGATTTTCTCTATCCGGCGATGTGGCGTGTGCCCCGGCTGCGCGGCCTCCTGTCCCGCATGGGAATGCTGGAACGCATTCCGCTGACGCCGGAAGGCGTGGCCGTGGAAGAGGCCATCCGGGGCATCGACATGGCGCTGGACGATGGCCTGCCGGTGCTGGTGCTGTCATTCCACAGCCCGTCGATCAGCCCCGGCCACACGCCCTATGTGCGGACGGAAAGCGAACTGGACCAGTTGTATGACTGGTGGCGGCGCATATTCGCCTATCTGGAAATGCGCGCGGTCAAACCCGTCACCGTCGCGGGCATCATGCAGGGCATCATCCGCTGATCGCCGATCAATTGGTGCGCTTCACCCGGATGCGCGGTTGCTTGCCCGCGGTGAGGTAATAGGCGCCGAGCGATCCGCGTTCGACCAGCACCGCATCGCCCGCTTTGGGCGAACGGAACGCCCGGCGGGATTCTTCGGCCTGCCAGACGGATCCATCGCGCATGGTGAACAGCAGGTAATTGGCCCCGACCACGCGGACCGATGCGACCACGGGGGAAATTTCCTCCAGCTGGCGCGGCAGATCCGGGCGGCGGCTTTCCCGTTCCGCCGCGTTGAACCCGAAATCAGCTTGCGGCGTTGCCGCTGCCGGAGCCTGTGCCTGTGCCTGTGCAGGAGCGGATGCCACCGGGCGCACCCCAACCGGCGCGGCAGGTACTTGCGCCGCCTGCTGCGCCCGCGCGATGGCATCGTAACAGGCGACCCGCGCCTCCACCCCGGCAATGCCAAGGCAGGAGGTGATGTCAGCCCCCTGCGCCATCGCGCTGCCTACGGGCAACACCGCCGCCAAGCTGAGCGGCAGGGCTGCGGCCATGGTGACAGACATCAGTCGGTGCCGCTCGACTGTGCGCGATTTCAGCAACATGCGTGGTCACCTTTCACCGTTGGGATCACTTTTCAGGCTTCGGCTGCTTGCTGGCCAGAGACAGGACATAGCCGCGGATTGCTTCGGCCTGATCGGCATTGATCCATGGCTTGAAGCTGATCATGCCGTTGTCCTTCAGCGCGCCGTCGATCACCACGCTGCGCCATGCGTTACGGTCAGTCGCCAAGGGGCTGCGCAGCAGGTTCGGATTGACCGGGCCGTTGTGGCAGATGGTGCAATAGGCGAAGAACTGCTTTTCACCTTCAGCCAGTTGCGCCGGGGTGAACTTTTCGGTCGACGCGGCAAAGGGGCGCAGCTGTTCGGGCGGCAGCTTGGCCAGCTTGCCCTTCCCGCCGATCTTGAACGCCAGCAGCACGCCGTTGGCGGGCGGGCGGCGCATCCAGTCGCTTTGCGTGGCCATGCCCATGGACCCGCCATATCCGGCCAGCACGGCGACATACTGTTCGCCATTGGCGCGGAAGGTGACCGGGCCGGCCATGATCCCGCGTTCGGCGTTGAAGTGCCACAGTTCCTTGCCGGTATCGGCGGCACGGGCGCGGAACACGCCGTAAGGATCACCCTGGAACACCAGATTGCCGGCGGTCGCCAAAGTGCCGCCGTTCCACGGCCACGGCATGTCGATGGTCCAGCGGGCCTTCTGCGCCACCGGATCCCATGCCACCAGCATGCCCTTGCTCAGCTTGGTCAACGCGGCGCGGCGTTCCATCGCGGTCTTGCCCGGCACGGATCCTTCCGGCGGGGCAAGGAAGCTGACGCCGGTGTTCCAGCGGCCGATGTGCCGTTCGTAATGCACGTCATCCGCATAGGCGAGCGGCACGTGCATCGCCGGGATATAGACGAGACCGGTCTTCGGCGAATAGCTCATCGGGTGCCACGCATGGGCACCGATGCCCGCCGGCCAGATCAGGTATGGCTTGTCGGCATAACGGGCCTCCGGCTTTTCCACCGGGCGGCCGGTCACCTTGTCGATCCGTTCCGCCCAGTTCTGCGGGGCGTAAGGTTCGGCGCTGATCAGTTTGCCCGTGCTACGATCGATCAGGTAGAAAAAGCCGTTCTTGGGCGCCTGCATGGCGACCTTGCGGATTTTCCCGTCGATTTTGAGATCGGCCAGCGTGATCTGCTGGGTGGCGGTGAAATCCCACGTTTCGCTGGGGTTGACCTGATAATGCCACTTGTACTTGCCGGTATCGGGATCGAGCGCGAGGATGGAACTGAGGAACAGGTTGTCCCCCTTCCCGGCCGAGCGCGCACGGAAATTCCACGGGCTGCCGTTGCCCACACCGATCAGCAGCTGGTTGAAATCGGCGTCATAAACGATGGCGTCCCACACGGTGCCGCCGCCGCCCATTTCCCACCAGTTACCGTTCCACGTCTTGCCCGCGAACTTGGCAAAGGCTTCATCGGATGCGGCGTGATCGGGGCCATCGGCCGGGTTGCCGGGCACGGTGTAGAACCGCCAGACCATCTTGCCGCTGTTGGCGTCATAGGCCGAAATGTAACCGCGCACGCCCAGTTCCGCGCCGGAATTGCCGATCAACACCTTGCCGCGCACCACGCGCGGGGCGCTGGTGATGGTATAGGGCTTGCTCTGGTCGATGGTCAGCACGTCCCACAGTTTCTTGCCGGTGCCGGCATCAAGGCCGATCAGGCGGCCGTCGATGGTGGCGACGAAAACCTTGCCTTCCCACACGGCCACGCCGCGGTTGACCACGTCGCAGCAGGCGTGCGCGCCTTTCGCGCCGATCACTTGCGGATCGAACTTCCACAACACCTTGCCGGTCGCCGCTTCCACCGCCATCACCTTGGACCATGCGGTGCTGAGATACATGATGCCGTCGACGACCACGGGGGTCGCCTCCTGGCCGCGATTGGTGTCGAAATCGACCGACCACGCCAGGCTCAATTGCCCCACGTTCCCGTCGTTCACGTCTTCCAGCGGGCTATAGCGTTGTTCGGCATAAGTGCGCCCGTGGCTGAGCCAGTTGTCGCCGTTGTCGTCCTTGGACAGCAGCCGCGCTTCAGTCACATTTCCCGGGCCGTTGCCAGAACCGTTCCCGGTGTTGCCGCAACCCTGAACCAGCAGCATGGCCGCTGCCGCGAACGCAATTTTCTTCACCCGTGCCTACTCCCGCTGCCGTCCCGCCCTTGTCGTCAGGATCGGCCTGTTCAAACCCGTATCGATGACGGTGCCAATAGCACCCCTTCTAGCACTTGGACGGCAGGATACACGCCGGTGTGCAAAAAAATGCGGGGTTCCCGAAGGGAGGCCGGGAACCCCGCACATACTGAAGTCCTGGATTAGAACTTCATGTTGGCGCCGACATAGAACCGGCGGCCGACCAGATCGTACTGGTTGGAGTAAGACCCGCCCGAAAGCAGACCGAACTGGCGCAGGCCGGTGTTTTCTTCTTCCAGCGGCGGGGCCTGGTTGAGCAGGTTGTCGATGCCCAGACGCACGGTCACGTTCTTGGTTGCTTCAAACGTGCCCGACAGGCTGAACATGTCGTAGGACTTCGCCCCCGTCGCCGTGGTCGCCGGGTTGGTCGCCGCCGTGACCGACTTGATCGACGGCAGGTGACGCCACATCAGCGAAACGGTGGCCGGGCCAACACCATAAGTGAAGGTGTTCAGCATCCGCCAGCGGTACGAACCACGGTTCAGACCGTTGCCGTTGGGACCGAACGTGCCCGCATATTCGACCAGCGGATTGTTCGGCAGTTCCGAAGACTTCAGCGACAGCAGATAGTTGGTGTTGGAATTGATCGACAGACGACCCGGTCCCACATCGATGCCCCAATCCAGCTGCAAATCGATGCCCGAGGTGCTGAAGCGGCCGTTGTTGAAGAACGTCCCCTTCACGTTGCCGATGGCCCCGTCCCCGGTCACGC
>JBDLVD010000096.1:0-6939 GCA_039804965.1 Pseudomonadota bacterium | reverse complement strand
GGTAACCCCGATCACCATGCCGGAAGCCCGGTTTCGTGCGGCTTGCGCCAACAACTCAAGTGCACTTGAGGTATCCGAAACCAGCACGTGCGGCTGATCGATCGGGCGATCCACGATGGCCGCCACCGCGCCATTGGCGAAAGCTTTTTCCAGGAACAGGTGGCCGTCGCTGTTTTCGCCGCGCAAGGCCACGAACAGATCGCCGCAGCGCACATCGCGCGAATCCATTTCCACGCCGGAAACCTGGAACGGCGCGCTGGCCGTGCCGCCGGTTGCCGCCGCGATTTCGGCAGAGGTCCACAGCGCCAGCGGCGCGACATCGGCCGCGCTGCGGGGCCAACGGATCATGGTCTTGCGTAGCGCGCTCACTGCCTGGCTCCTGCCACTTCGGCGGCACATTCGCGTGCCACCGCAACATCATCGAAAGGCAGCACGCGCAACGCTTCTCCAGCGCCGACGATCTGCCCCTGTTCATGCCCCTTGCCCGCCACCAGCACGATATCGTCGCGCGTCGCGGCGGCGATGGCGGCGCGGATTGCCGCGCGCCGATCACCGATTTCCTGTGCGCCCGTGGCGCCTTGCAGCACCGCGGCGCGGATCGTGGCGGCATCTTCGCCGCGGGGATTGTCATCGGTCACGATCACCATGTCCGATTTCTGCGCGGCGATGCGGCCCATCGGTTCACGCTTGCCGCGATCACGATCCCCGCCTGCACCGAATACCGTGATCAGCCGACCGGCCACGTGCGGACGCAAGGCGTCGATCGCGGCACCCAACGCGTCCGGCGTGTGGGCGTAATCGACATAGACCGGCGCGCCGGTGCCGGTGATCGCCGCGCGTTCCAGTCGCCCCCGCACGGGCTGCAACCGGCCCAGCGCATCGAACACTTGCGCCGCCGCAGTCCCCGTCGACAGCGCCAGCCCGGCAGCAACCAAGGCGTTGGCCGCCTGATAACCGCCGATCAGCGGCAACATGACGCTGCGTTCCACACCTTCACAGGCAATACGAAGTTCCTGCCCCAATTGGCCGGGAATGCGCGACAACAGCTTCAGCCCATCACCCTGTTCGCCAACCGTGAACAGGCGCAACCCGCGCGCACGGGCAGCGTCGATGGCGCGCGCGCTCCACGCGTCATCCGCCCAGATCACCGCCGCGCCGCCATCGGCCACCACTTCGCCGAACAGCCGCATCTTGGCGGCGAAATAGTCATCCATCGTGGCGTGATAATCGAGGTGGTCGCGGCTGAGGTTGGTGAAAGCCCCGGCCGCCACGTGCAGCCCTTCGTTGCGAAACTGCGACAGCCCGTGGCTCGATGCCTCGTAAGCCACGTGGGTCACGCCTTCGCGCGCCAGCCCGGTCATGTTGGCAAGGAAAGTGACGACATCTGGCGTGGTCAGCCCGGTCGATACGCTGCCATCGGGCGTGGTCACCCCCAGCGTGCCGATCGATGCCGCGCTGTGGCCGCACATGCGCCAGATCTGGCGGACCATTTCCACGGTGGAGGTCTTGCCGTTGGTCCCCGTCACCGCGACGACGGTTTCCGGCACCGGACGGAAATAGCGCGCGGCAAGCAAGGCAAAGGCGCGGCGCGGTTCGTCAGCGGCGATATGCACCGCCCCGTCCACCGCCACCCCGGCCCGCGCCACCACGGCCACGGCCCCGGCGGCGATGGCGGCAGGAATGAAATCCTCGCCGTTGACGGTCGCACCCTGAAACGCGCCGAACACCGTGCCGGGCGCGACCTTGCGATGATCGATGGCGAAACCCGCCACATCGCCATCTGCCCCGGCAGGAAGGGTGAGGCCCGCCTCTGCGGCAAGCAGGGCCAGCTTCATTCGCCTTCCCCATTGGCAACCAACGATTTCAGGTCGCTGAGGTCGATATCGCGGGTGGCATCGGGCATCACACCCAGCATCGGGCCAATCCGGGGGACCAGCCGCCCGACGATTGGCGCCGCAGTGAAGGCAGCGGTGCGCTGATACGAACTGGCCGCCGTACCCTTGGGTTCATCGAGCATGATGACGACAACGTACCGCGGCTTGTCCATCGGAAAAGCGGCAGCGAAGGTCGAAATTAGAGATGTACGGCGATACCCGCCTGCCCCCGGTTTTTCCGCGCTGCCGGTCTTACCACCCACGCGGAAACCCGGAGCATTCGCCGTCTTGCCAGTGCCGAGCGTCACGATCATCCGCAACAACTGGTTCATGCGGGCGCTGGTGCTGGCCTTGAACACCCGCCGCCCGCGTTCCGCATGACCGGGTTCCACCTTCTTCAGCGTCGACGGACGCCATATCCCGCCGTTGACCATCGCCGCATAGGCCGATGCCAAGTGCAGCGGCGTCACCGCGATGCCGTGGCCATAACTGACCGTCATCGCTGTCAACCGCGGCCAAGGGCCGTTGGTCCATAGCGGGTGGCCGCGCGCGGGCAGTTCGATATAGGGGCGCTCGCTCATCCCCAGATCCCGCATGACAGCCTGCAACCGGGCCGAACCCAGTTGATCGGCCACCTGCGCAGTGACGATGTTGGAGGAATGGATCAGCGCTTCCGGCACGTTCAGGCTGGCGCCGTAATTGTGGCTGTCGTGAATGCGCGCATTGCCGATCACCAGCGGATGGCCCGAAGGATACCGGCGCGAAAGATCGGTTACCACGCCCGCATCGATGGCGGCGGCCACGGTCAGCGGCTTGAAGGTGGAACCCAGTTCGTAAACCTGGTTGGTCACCTTGTTGAACACGTTGGCCATGCCCGCCGCGTCCAGCTTGTTGGGATCGAATTCGGGCAACGATGCCAGCGCCATCACTTCACCGGTATCGACATCCAGCACGATGCCAGCTGCACCCACGGCATCGACCAGCCGCATGCCGCGGTTCAGTTCATCTTCCAGCGCACCCTGCACCCGCGCATCGATCGACAGCGCGACCGGTTCCATCCGGCGCGACGGGTCCGACAACCGGTCGTTCAGCGCGGATTCCATGCCGACATAGCCTTTGCCGTCTTCGACATAGCCGAGCACGTGGGCGGCCAGCATCCCCTGCGGATAGTGGCGATCGGTTTCACGCGGCAGTTCCAGCCCCAGTTCGCCGATCTGCATGACCTTGTTGGCATCTTCAGGCAGCACCCGGCGGCGGAGGTATCCGGCCTTGCCCGCGGCCAGCTGGCGGGACACCGCATACTGATCCAGATCGGGGAAAATTGCCTTCAGTTCAGCGGCGACCCGGCTTGCCGACTTGACCAGCGGCGCGCCCTTGTCACCCAGCGCGTGCGGATTGAACCACAGGGCATAGGCGGGGAAGGCACGCGCCAGCGGCACGCCGTTGCGATCGGTAATCTCACCGCGCGAAGGCAGCAGTGCCTCCGCCATCGAACGCGCCTGCGGGGCAGGCTGGACCACGCCGATATAGGCCAGCCGCAACAGCGCGATCACCGCCACCAGCACAAAACCGCCGCACACGAGCAACACGCGCAGCCGTGCTTGCAGCAGCGACCGGCGACGTTCGTCGAACAGGCGGGTTCTGGTGGCGGAGATCGGCGCCGCTGCGACGGCGGAAGCGATCACCTTCCGGTTATCCCGCTGGTTACACTCGCCGAAACGGCGGCCAGGGGAATGCGGGTGCCGCCACCGGCCATCGCCACAGCGATCGGGCGGGCGGCACGGTCAGCCGCGGGGGTCACCAGATCAGCTTCGATCGGCTTGCCGGTCAGCGGGGAAACCATCTTGGGATATGCCGGCGCTTCGGCAGCATCGTTCATCGCCACACGGATCGGTTCAGGCGCACCGACCTGCGTCGGACCGCTGAAGCTGGCCAGCTGGCGTTCGCTATCCACGAACTGCCCGGCATCGGGGGCAGTGTAACCGAAATCGACGCGGTTCCATTCGGCCAGCTGCAACTGGTTGGCGCGGGTTTCGTATTCGGTTTCCAGCAGCACCTTGGACTGTTCAAGCGCCACGATCTGCCGTTCCGCGCGCACCACGTCGCTGCGCACCGCGTGCACTTTCAGGTGCAGCAGCAGATACATGGCAGTGCAGAGCGCCAGGGCGGCGATCCAGCCGATGCGGCGAATGCGGCTTTGCGGGGTCATGCGGCCTCCCTGGCTGGTGCGGCGGTGCGGATGGCGGCGCGCAGCGTTGCGGAACGCGCGCGAGGATTACGCAGCACTTCGGCATCCGAAGGGCGGATCGCCGCCGAAACCCGTTCGAACACCGGCGCATTGGCGGCCGGAACATCGGGCAGGTAACGGTTGGCGCGGGCGGTGGCGCCCGATGCGTCTTTCAGGAACCGCTTCACGATGCGGTCTTCCAGGCTGTGGAAGCTGACCACGGCCAGCCGACCGCCTTCTGGCAGCAGCGTTTCGGCGGCAACAAGGGCCTGCGCCAGTTCGTCCAGTTCGCCGTTCACGTGGATCCGCAGCGCCTGAAAACTGCGGGTGGCAGGATCCTTCGGCGCGCCTACGCGATAGCCCAGCGCCTTGCGCACGACGGCGGCGAGCTGGCCGGTGGTTTCCAGCGGACGCGCTGCCACGATGGCACGGGCCACGCGGCGGCTCTGCCGTTCTTCGCCGTACTGATACAGCACGTTGGCGATATCTTCTTCGGCCGCTTCATTGACGAAATCAGCAGCATTGGGACGCGACTGACTCATCGTCATGTCCAGCGGGCCATCGGTGGAAAAGGCGAAGCCGCGCTGCGGCTGGTCCAGTTGCATCGACGAAACACCGATATCCATGGCAATGCCATCAACCCGGGCAACGCCAGCTTCCGCCAAAGCCGCAACCATTTCGGAAAAGCGGCGCGGGTGCAGCACCAGCCGCGGCTCCTCGCCCTGCGTTTCAACCCACTGGCTGCCCGCCGCGATGGCATCGGGATCGCGATCGAACGCATGGACCGTGGCGCCGGCGTCGAGAAAGGCACGGGTGTACCCGCCAGCACCGAAAGTGGCGTCCACGATCACGTCACCCGGCTGCAAGGCCAGCGCCTGCAACACTTCGTCCAGCAGGACGGGAACATGGGGGGCATCAGCGGCGCTCACTTGCGCTTCCCCTTGCCCGCATCGCCTTCCAGCTTGCGAACAATGGCCTGCTGCCCCTCGAAGCCAGCGCCCATGGCATACAGGCTTTGTGGCGCCCACAGGGTGAAGAACGGGCTGCCACCCAGAAACCCGATACCACCTTCGATATCGCACAGATCGGCCAGATGATCGGGCAGGATGAAGCGCCCGCTGGCATCGAACGACACTTCCGTGAAGTTCCACATCTGCATCGAACGCAGTTCGCGGTCGAATTCCTTGCCCAGCCGCAGGGCGCTTTCTTCCGCACGATCCAGCAAGGCTTCGAAGCCGCCAGTGCGATCCAGCCCGAAACCGTTCAGGCAGTTCCAGCGGTCATGACGAGCGAGGCAGAGAATGCGCGGGGAATTGTCGTCCGGGGCGATCGATTTGCGGAAGGCCGCAGGCAGGACATAGCGGCCCTTCTCGCCGCGAGGCGAGTAGCCCTGTCCACTATAGCCTGTCGGCACACTCACCACTGATCCAGCCCCCGCCGGCAAGAACCCTCGAAAACCGGCGAAAAGCCCCTCCGTCCGGGCCGCGTGAAGGCGACCCGCCCATCCCGATTCGGGATGCAGCGCGAGCGATTTCTCCGATGGGAATAGTATCTATCGCGGGCGAACGCGGGAGAAAAGGGGAAATTGCGGGAAATCAGGGGCTGTGGAAAAGAAATCTCTCTTCCGCCCTCCGGTCACGGTGGCGGTTTCAGCCCCTCCGGGTGCTGTTCCGGGCCAGCATATTGCAATGAAAGTTGCTTCTTTTCATACACTTGACCACCGACAGGCAAGATCGTTCCCGCAGTTTCCCGCGTTTCGGGGAAAGCGCGCTCCGCCAGCGCCAGCAGAGCCGCTGCGGCGGTGGCATCCACCGGGCCATTTTCAGGGCCAATATCCAGCACTGCGGCATCGGCCAGCACCAGCACCTTACCCTGCCCGATCGTGCAGGAAGCCAGCAATCCTGCGGCTTCCAGCGTGCAGCCCGCCCCTTCCGCGTGCAGCACGAAGCGGCCCGGAAGGTTCACCGGAATGGGCGTTCCCGCGATTTCCCGCAGATCAGCGCCGGCGGGCTGGTCGTCCGCAAATTGCAGGGTCAGTCCCCAATGGCCGAGAATCGGGGACAGCAGGATCACGTCCTGCGGCCGGCGCCGATCGCCAATGGCGAAGCGCGATGGGCCGGTCAGCATCGGATCGGCGAACAGCAGCAGGTGCCCACCTGCGCGCACCCATGTGTCCAGCGCGACGTTTTCGCTGGCCGAAAGACCGCGCGGCTGCGCCAGCAGCAATTGGCCCAAGCCGTCCGCCCCCCGCGCATTCAGAGCGCCGCCATCCAGTCTGTCCAGCGGGACCAGTCGCCAGCGGCTTTCCAGCACGCCCCGCGCCCAATGCCGGTGGCCGCGCCCGGACAGCCAACCGCCCAGATCGTCAGCTTCTCCCCAGTAGATCGGGATGGTGCCCATCAGGCCCAGCTGGGGTGCCGGCGCGGTTTCCGCATGGGCGGCGCATGCGGCGTTGACGAAACTGGCCGCCGCCAGCGCGATCAGTGCGGTGTTAAGGCCGCGCAGCAGGGGCCGGGGCATCGTTCGGATGCGGAGCGGCCGCCGCAGCGGCATCCTTGACCTTGTTCTGCGTCGGCAGATCGGGAACCACGCCGGCGTCCGCCAGCGGGTCGCTCGCTTCCTGCTTGTCCGTGGCAATTGCGGCTGGCGCAGCTTGCGGCACCACTTGCGCTTCGGTCTGGTCGGCGTTGGTCTTGATGATATTGGCGAGGCCCACCAGCAGCACCATCGCCGCAAGGCCGAACACACCCACCTGCAACCGCTGCACACGCTGCGCTCGCGATCCCGGGAGCGGCAAGGCGGGCAATGCTTCCTCCTCCGCCTCGCGGGCGTGGGGAC
>JBDLVD010000095.1:0-7222 GCA_039804965.1 Pseudomonadota bacterium | reverse complement strand
GGCGGCACCGTTGCCGGCATCCCAACCGATCCTGAGCGCGGCGAGCTTCGCCTGGTCCAGACCGGCCAGCGCCTCCACCATCCGGGCGATATAGGCATCCATCACGTCGAGGCTTTCGACAGTGCCGGTGCCATTGTCCCAATCGCCAGCTTCGGCCATGCGGCCGAGCGTCAGGATATCTTCGCCGAAAAACGGGCGGCCCTGGAACACCATCTTGAAGCCATTGTAATTGGCGGGATTATGGCTGCCAGTTATCTGAATGCCGCCATCCACCTCTTCCGCTGACGCTTCGGCGTAATACAGCATCGGCGTCGGACCCATGCCCACCCGGCGCACGTCGCACCCGGTGGAGGTAAGCCCTTCCACCAGCGCGCATTCCAGCATCGGCGAGCTGACCCGCCCGTCATAACCGACTGCCACCAGCTTCCCGCCCGCACGGCGCAGCAGGGTGCCGAAGCCCCGGCCAATGGCGCGCGCATCTTCCGCCCCCAGCGTTTCGCCGATGATGCCGCGAATGTCGTATTCGCGCAGGACGGTGGAATGGAACTGGTGGGTCATCAAAGCTCCTTCGTATCGGGTTGCAGGCCATCCAGCAGCAGGTCGCGCGCCGCGTTAGCCTCGTGGACCTGTGCGTTGCTGCCCCCGCGGTCCGGATGGACCCTGGTCAGCAAACGCTTGTGGGCGGCAATAATATCCTCGCGCCGGGCATCTTCGCGCAGGCCGAGCAGGCGGCGGGCGCGGCCTTGTGCTTCGGCCCGCAACGAACGCGCAGGTTCCCACGGCCAACGGCCCAGCAGCATCTTCCAGCCGACCACGATCAGCACGGCATAGAGGATCAGCCGCACGATCAGGCCGCGTTGCGGTTTGACTGGCTACGGTCGGACTGGCCGCTGCTGGCCACGCCGGGCAGGTTCAGTTGCGCCACCAACTGGCGCAGTTCCTGCCGGGCGACGATGTGGCTGGTGCCCAGTTCCCCCAGATGCCCGCGATCGAGCAGGGTCAGCCCGGACGGGAACAATTCGCGATAGATCACGCGTTCAGACAGCCCGTGCGATACCCGGAAACCGACCCGCTTGCTCAGTTCGGTCAGGGCCTGATCCAGCCGCCGCTGGTTGCGGGCATCGGTGTGCTGGACACGGTTGCGGACCACGATCCAGTCCATTTCGCGCCGGTTTTCAACCAGTTGCTTCATCGCCCGCTTCTTGCGCGCTTCCCAGATCAGTTCGGCATAGAAGCTCAGCCGCTTGACCTTGAAGGTTTCGGCATCGACCTGTCCGATCAGATCGAAATCGACGAAGCTGTCATTCATCGGCGTGACCAGCGAATCCGCCTGGCCGGCCGAATGGCGTGCGAACGGATCGTCGCGGCCCGGGGTATCGAAGATCAAAAAGTCGGCGCCTTCGCCCACCCGGCGGGCCATGTCTTCCAGCGCCTCGACCGTATCGCCTTCGAACACCGCGAAAGTGGCGCCCGGCAGGGTGACATTGCGCCGCGTTTCCGTCGCGGTACGGTTTTCGAAATAGCGGAACAGTGTGCGCTGGCGGGGATCGAGATCGATCGCGGCCACTTTGGCCCCCTGATAGGCCAGCGCCACGGCCACATGCACGGCCGTGGTCGATTTACCGGTGCCGCCCTTTTCATTGGCGAAGACGATGCGGTGGGGGACTTGTTGGGACACGGCGGGCGGGCTTTCTTTGTAACTCTGGCTCTGGCCGGACATGGTGGCTAGTGCACCTTGAACTGCTCTTATCGGAGGCCTGCCCCCATGCAAACCTGCAACCACCTGCCCGACTTGCGCAAAGCAGTGGATAGCCTGCGCGCGGGCGGCGAAGTGGCTCTGGTGCCGACCATGGGCGCCTTGCACGAAGGGCATATGACACTGGTGCGCGAAGCGCGCCGGCGGGCGGCGGCAGTGGTGGTGTCGATCTTCGTAAACCCCACGCAGTTCGGCCCGGGGGAAGACCTCGACGCCTACCCCCGGCAGCTGTCTCAAGATGCCAAACTGCTGGAATCAGAAGGAGTTGACCTGTTGTGGGCGCCCGGTGTGGCGGACATGTACCCGCACGGCTTCGCCAGCTCGATCCGTGTTTCAGGCGTCAGTGAAGGGCTGTGCGGCGCGGCCCGGCCGGGCCATTTCGATGGCGTGGCGACGGTGGTGGCCAAGCTGTTCAATCAGGTCTGTCCCGATCTGGCGCTGTTCGGAGAAAAAGACTGGCAGCAGCTCGCGGTAATCCGCCGGATGGCCACCGACCTCGATCTGATACGGCCCTGCACAGGCCGAATCCTGGGCGTGCCGACTGTCCGCGAAGCCGATGGCCTCGCCCTCAGCAGCCGCAACCGTTACCTGTCCGCGCAAGACAGGCGGCGCGCCATCGCACTTCCCCGTGCCATGGCCGCGGCCGTGGCGGCGGTGGAGGGCGGCCAATCCTCGGCACAATCGCTCAACCAGCTGAAGGCGCAGTTGCTTGATGGCGGCTTCACCAGCGTCGACTATGCCGAACTGGCCGATGCCGCGAGCCTTGCCCCGATCACTGGCCCACAGGCGGCCCCCGCACGGCTGCTGGTCGCAGCGCGCATTGGCGGCACGCGGCTGATCGACAACCTGCCTGTCGACGCATCGCGCCTAACCATCTGAATACCGGCATTATTTCAATTCTCGGCAGTGGCCACAAGTTGCGCGGCGCAACTTGTGCGCAGGTCCAGTTGATCCTGCCGACGCGCCACGTCAGCCGGGATTTGCAGCGTGCAGCCACCCCATCGCCCATCTGCCGGGGCCAGATCACGATCACCTGACAAGGCGTTGAAATCGATCAGCCCGTCATACCCGATCATGTAGCTCTGGCCGGTCTGCCGGCCGGTCAGCATCAGCCCCAGCGGCAACGGCTGGCCGGTCGGCCCGGTGATCCGCAGCGGCAGGGATCGAAAGGCGGTGACATCCAGCGCCACGCGCACCACACCTCCGCGCGCGGCGATGATCCGGCGCCGGGTAGCATGGGCGACAGCCTCCACCGGCAGACTGTCGGCATCGACATCGAACTGTATCGGGACCAGCGGGGTGACGTTTTCCACCAGCAGGTGCCCGGAACTGTCGGTCTTGCCTGCGAGAGCATGTTCACGCGTCACCGTCACACCCGGAACGCGACCCGTGGTGACCAGCGCATAGGCCGCGCCGGACTGGGCGCGGGCGAACAGCCGCCCCCCGGCAACAATCAAGGTGCCGCGCGCATTGCCACGGATCGCGCCGTGACCGCGATCATACTCGGCTTCCCCCTGCAACCGGGTGAAACGGCTGCGCCATGCCAGCGCGCCTGCCACCCGCGTGCCTTCGCCGGTGGCAGCTTCAACGCGATAGCCGACATCGCCCGCCACAACATCGGGCCGGGACAGCGTGGCTTGCGCCTGCATGCGGCTGTTACGCCGCGTTACAGTGCCCTGCGCGGTGCGCTTTGCACCCAACCGCATCGAAATACCCACCATCGCCGCGACATTCCGCGTGCCGCCGCCGTTGCGATAAGACAGATCGGCATAGGCATCGATATCGTCACGAAGGCGGGCGCGCAGAGTCGCCCGGGCCACGTCGATGCGCGGTTCCTGCCCCGGATAACGCGGATCGAACAGGCGCCAGCGACGGCTGCCTGTCACTTGCAGCTTCAGCGTCTGGCGCAGATCGAAGCTGATCGCCGCGTTGACCTGCCGTTCCTGCAACGGATCGCCCGATTGCGCGGCGATATCGCGGTATCCGCGTGATGGCAGCACCATTTCCACGCGCCCGGACAGCCCACGCCCCAAGGATTCAACCCCGGCGCGCAGCAGATGCCCATTTTCACGGCCATTCCCGCTGGCCCGCAGTTCGGCAAAGCCCATAGCGAAGCCGCCCAGCGTCGCCTGCGCCTCTGCCCCCAGGTTCCACACGCCAAGGCCGGTTTCACCAGACACGCCAACGGAGAGGCCCCGGGTGAGGCCCCTCCGCACGAAGAAGGTCGCCGCCATGTCGCGGTAATCGTTGCTGGCCACGCCATAGCGTCGTCGCACCCAGCCCATGTTCGCGCCATATTGCCAAAGCCCGGCGGCGAGCATGTCCTGTGAGACATAGACTTGCGCGGTCTTGACCGTTTCCCGGCCCAGCGCATCCTGCACCACCACCGAAAATTCTCCGCGCCCGGGGCTGATCGGAATGTTGCGCAGCCTGAATTCGCCCGCTTCGACATCTTGCCGGGTCAGGCGCTGGTCGTTGACGATCAGGTCGATCCCGGTCGGCACCGCGACATTGCCGGCAAAGACCGGCAGCGGCGACGTGACGAGATCCGGACGCAAGGCAAAATCGCTCGCGAATTGCAGCCCGCCAAGGCGCAAGGCACGCTGGCTGGTCGATCCCGCAGATATGAAATCGCCAACGGTCACGCTGGTGGTGCCCGATCGCACGGCCATCTGAGCCGCGGTTTCCAACCGCACGAACGGGCTGGCACCGGGCTGGGTATCGGTGTTGGCCTGCACCGCACCGCGCAGCTGGAAATTGCCATAGACGAAGCGCGGGGCGATCATCGCACCGGCACCGCTGCTGCGGCCAGACAGGGTTGCGGTCAGGTCGTAATCGATCAGCAGGGCAGGCAGATCAGACCGCTGCCCCGCCGCGCGTTGCTCGCGGGCGAAATCGATATCGTTGGGCCCATCCCCCTTGCGAAACAGCTTTACCGCCAGCATCTGCCCCAGCTGGTCGAAATTCCAGCTCGCCACAGCCAGCGATTTCAACAAGATCCAGCCTTTGGCGCCGACCGGCACCGGCAACCCGGCGGCAACGGCGGCGTCGGCATCGATCGCGATATCGCTGCCCACCCATTTCAGCCGCACCATGCGCGGCCTTTCGCTGCCATCGACGGTGATTGGGGTCAGGCCCGGCCCATCGGCGCTGCGGGCGGCGGCAATGGTAACATCCCGCGGCAGCGCGAACGGATCATCCTGCGCCTGTGCCGCAACGGGTGATGCGCTGGCGACCGTCAGGCCGAAAGCTGCGAAAACCGCGGCAAGATTAGCTGCAGCTGGGGACAGCCTGCGCACTGACGGTCCCGCCGTCGATATTGGCCGTAATGGTCACCGGCCCGGCCGGGCAAGCACCATCGATCGGCCAGGCGATGGCCGAACCACCTTGGACGTAGCGCAAGCCGTTCTTCTGCAACGCAATTTCAGCGCCAGCGGCAGTGGCCAGTTTCAGGCCGACGATGCGTTGGGTCTGTCCGCCGCCGTTGTGCGCGTGCAGCCCTTGGCCATCCACCGTCCATGCGATCGCGCCGGGCGTGGCCTGATCGCGATCAATGAACAGCGGCAGGGTGAAGCGGATGCGCGCCTCTGCCTCTCCCGCGCGTTCCAGCGTCGGATCGGGCAACTGATCCACTGCGACGCGGAAGCGCTTTTCACCAGCGGACGGCGCATCGCGGCGCAACACGCGGAAAATCTGGGTCTGCCCCGGTGCGATCTGGATGATCGAAGGTGTGATCATGACGTCACTGGAGGCAAAATAGGCATCTTCGCCGCCCTGCTGGGCCCATCCGAAGACACGGACCTGCACGCCGATTTCGCGGCGCGAAGGGTTGCTGACCCGCAGCACGGCGGAATTTTCCTTGCCGGCGAGTTCGATACGAAGCGGCGCCACCGAAACCTGCGCGCCCCGGTCCTCTGCCGGAACCGCCGAGGCATTCTGCGCCTCCGCGATTTCCGGCAGACCGGCCAGCAGCAGCAAGACGGCTGGCAAGACAAGGGCATGGTGCAGTTTCATGGCGCCGCTCGTTACGACTGACGGATCAGAAGGTGACGGTGACGGTCACGGTGTCGGTATAGGCACCCGCGGAAACCGCTGCTGCCGTCGCCGGAATGCGGCCGTAAGCGGTCAGCGTGGCCGAACCGGTGGTGGCGGTGCCGGTCACGGTGCTGCCCACGGCAGTGCCCCAAGCCGCGGTACGAGCCGCGTCGGTGTAGAGGTTGTACGGGATCAGCTGGCTGTTATCGGCACCATTGACGAGGCGACGCTGCGAACCCGAAGCGTTCAGGCCAACATCCATCGAAACGTTGTAGGCAGCGTTCGGCGTGCAGGCGAGCGCGACGGATGCCGACGTGTCGATGGCGGCGGTGCCCAGCGTGGCGAGCGTGCCGAATGCCATCGGCGAAGCGGTGACGGCACAGTTGTTCAGCACCGTGGCCGTGACCTGCATCGTATCGCTGTCGGTAGCGGCGAAGGCCGGAGCGGTTGCCGAAATGGCCACGGCGCCGATCGCCAGTGCAATGAGTTTGCGCATTTGAAGATACCCCTTTGGTTCCCGTCCTTGCGGACATCCGTGGAAGTATCGGGGGTTGGTATAGGTATAGTTAAGATCGGGGCCGATTTCGTAATCAGGCTATAAGTATTTTCCCTATTTCGGCTGTGCAGATACTGACACAGGCACCCGACCGGGTTCGGCGCACTCAGAACTGGATGGTGACGACGACGGTATCGCTATAAGTGCCGCTGGCCGCCAAGCCCGCGAGCGAGGGGATTTCGCCATAAGCGGTCAGGGCCACGCGGCCGGTCGTGCCGCTGTTCCCGGTAACCCGTCGCCCGCCGCCGCGGTCATCCCATTCCTGCGAATACCCGGCATCCTGATAGATGTTGTATTGCAGGAACCCACCGATGCCGACCGGATTGAGCATCCGCCGCTGGCGGCCCTGGCTGTTCAACCCGCGATCGATCTGCACGGTATAATTGATCCGCGGCGCGCAGCGCAGCTGGATCGCCGCAGTCGTGCGGACGCGTCCGGTCAGCCCTGCCACCACGCCGAAATTCATCGGCGCGGCGGTGACCGTGCAACCGCTGACAACTTCCGCTGAAACCGCCAGGTCGCCGCGCACCGTCCCGGCCGACGCTGGCGCGGAGAAGGCCAACGCCGCCAAGAGCAGCGCGCCTGTAAAGATGGCAGAGGCGGTTTTCATACGATCAGGCTGCCCCGGATAAGGGGATAAGCTTACGGCTTGGTAAAGCTGTCCTTATCAACCCCCACCGCCACGCGCCACGAAGATCGCGCAAGATCCGCCGGCTGGCGTTCTAAGCTCGATCGGCGACGCACAGGTGAAAGGGCAAAAGGGCGGCCAGCGGACCGCGCCGCAAACCCGATAACATCGGACCCTGACAAAGCGCGAAAATGGAGCGGTAGCGGGAACCGCGAACTAGGCAGAAAAGTGCAGATTTTCGCTACTA
>JBDLVD010000094.1:0-7293 GCA_039804965.1 Pseudomonadota bacterium | reverse complement strand
GTTCGGGGATAGTGGCCCGCGCTTCGGCGGCGGTGACGACTGGCGCGGCGGCGGTGGCGGTGGCGACCGATTCGGCGGCGGCGGTGATCGCTTCGGCGGTGGCGGCGGCGGTTCGCGCGGCGGCTTCGGTGGCGGCAGCGGTGGCGGTGGATCGCGCGGCGGCTTCGGCGGCGGCGGCGGTGGTCGTCCCGGTGGCGGCGGTGGCGGGATGCCTCCGCAGGTCGTTGGTACCGGCCAGGGCAAGGTCAAGTTCTTCAACACCCAGAAGGGTTTCGGCTTCATCCAGCGTGATGAAGGCGGCGAAGACGTGTTCGTGCACATCAGCCAGGTCGAACGCGCCGGTCTGGAAGGTCTGGCCGAAGGTCAGGAACTCCAGTTCAACCTCGTGGATCGCGGCGGCAAGGTGTCCGCAGCCGATCTGCAGGTTGTCGGCGATGTGATCCCGGTGGAAGCACGTGCAGGCGGCGGTGAACGCCCCGCAGGTGGTCCGGGTGCAGGTGGGGCGGGTTCGCCCCAGCGCCAGCTGACCGGCGAAAAGGCCACGGGCACGGTCAAGTTCTTCAACGCCATGAAGGGCTTCGGCTTCATCACCCGTGACGATGGCAAGGAAGATGCCTTCGTCCACATCAGCGCCGTCGAACGTTCGGGCCTCAATGGCATCAACGAAGGCGACCGATTCGAATTCGATCTGGAGGTTGATCGCCGAGGCAAGTTCTCCGCCGTCAATCTCGTGCCCGCACAGGGCTGAGCCGACTCGAATTCGTGCGGGGGTGCCCGGTCGTTTGACCGGGCACCTCACAGCCCATAAAACGAAACCAGCCGGCGGCCCCGGAGTCTCTATGGCTCCTGTGGCCGCCATTTGTCGTTTGCGCGATCACGCGCCTTTCGAAGGATTCGCCAGCATGTCGATCACCCCGCTGATGCCCGTCTATCCCCGGTGCGGCGTGCGTCCGGTGCGTGGGGAACATTGCCACCTGATCTCGGAAGATGGCACTCGTTATCTCGATTTCGCGGCTGGTATCGCGGTCAACCTGCTTGGCCATTCGCATCCCGGCCTGATCGGCGCGATCCAGCAGCAGGCGGCAACGCTGATGCACGTGTCGAACCTGTACGGCAGCCCGCAGGGCGAAAAACTGGCGCAGCGGCTGGTTGACCTGACCTTTGCCGACACGGTGTTTTTCACCAATTCCGGGGCCGAGGCGGTGGAAGCGGCGATCAAGACCGCGCGCGCCTATCACCAGCATCAAGGCGATGAACAGCGGTTCGAACTGATCACGTTCAACAATGCGTTCCATGGCCGCACGATGGCCACGATCAGTGCGTCGGATCAGGTCAAGATGCACAAGGGCTTTGCGCCGTTGCTGCCCGGCTTCCGCTACGTCGATTTCGGCGATCTGGAAGGTGCGCGGGCTGCGATCGGCCCGCACACGGCGGGTTTTCTGGTCGAACCGATTCAGGGCGAAGGCGGCATCCGCGAAGGGACGCTCGAATTCATCGCCGGCTTGCGCCAGTTGGCCGATGAACAGGGCCTGCTGCTGGTTCTGGACGAAGTGCAGTCCGGTGTCGCGCGCACGGGCAAGATGTTCGCCTATGAACATTACGGCATCGAACCGGACGTGATGGCGATCGCCAAGGGTATCGGCGGCGGTTTCCCGCTGGGCGCTTGCCTCGCCACCGAAAAGGCCGCGCGGGGCATGGTTTTCGGCACCCACGGATCGACCTATGGCGGCAATCCGCTGGCGATGGCTGCGGGCAATGCCGTTCTGGACGCCGTGGCCAATGACGAATTTCTGGCAGACGTTGCGGAAAAGGGCGCGCGCATCCGCACCCGGCTGGAACAGTTCATCGGCAATTATCCGGACCTGTTCGAAGGCGTGCGGGGCAAGGGCCTGATGCTGGGGCTGCGGATGAAGGGCGAACCGCGCCCGTTCATGCTGCATCTGCGCGACAACCATCACCTGCTGACCGTTGCGGCCGGGGATAACACCCTGCGCCTGCTGCCGCCGCTGGTGATCGGCGATGCCGAAATCGACGAATTCTTCGACAAGCTGTCGGCCGCTGCGGCTGATTACCCGGAACAGGTACCCGCCTGATGACCATGCGCCATTTTCTCGACCTGACCGATGCCGGGGGCGATGCCCTGGCGGCGATGATCAACGATGCGCAGGATCGCAAGGCGGCGCGTCTGGGCTGGCCCAAGGGCCGCACCGACGCCGATCGCCCGCTGGATGGGCGCGTGCTGGCCATGGTGTTCGAAAAGAATTCCACCCGCACGCGCGTCAGTTTCGACATCGCGATCCGCCAGTTGGGCGGCACGCCGCTGGTGCTGGATGCGGCCACCACGCAGCTTGGCCGCGGGGAAAGCGTGGCCGACACGGCCCGCGTGCTCAGCCGCATGGCCGACGCGATCATGGTGCGAACGACCGACCACGCCAAGGTGGAAGAAATGGCCCGCCACGCCACCGTTCCGGTGATCAACGGGCTGACAGACAAGTCTCACCCCTGTCAGATCGTGGCGGATCTGCTGACGGTGGTGGAACATGGCAAGCCGCTGCCGGGGCTTGAGGTCGCGTGGCTGGGCGATTGCAACAATGTGCTGCATTCGATCATCGAGGCGGCGGGTCTGATGAAGTTCAACGTGCGTGTGGGCACTCCGGCCGGTTATCTGCCCGATGCCGATCTGGTGGCTGCGGCGCGTAGCAACGGCGCGCAGATCACGATTACCGCCGACGCCGCTGCCGCGGTTACCGGGGCTGATATCGTCGTCACCGATACGTGGATTTCGATGGGGCAGGCCCACGCCGAAGAAAAGCTGGTGGAACTGGCGCCGTTTCAGGTCAACATGGAGCTTATGCGGCTGGCCAAGCCGGACGCGCGTTTCCTGCATTGCCTGCCCGCGCACGTGGGTGAGGAAGTGACCGGCGAAGTGTTCGAAAGCGAACATTCGATCGTGTTCGACGAAGCGGAAAACCGAATCCACGGCCAGAAGTCGATCCTGTTGTGGTGCTTCGGCCTTCTGGGATGACACGCGGGCTTAAATTGCGGCCGTTGCGACCCATATTGCGCGCATGAACGACAGAAACGACCTTTTTCAGGGCACGGGTTTCGACCGGCCGCTGGGTTTCAGCATTCCGGACCGCGACGCGCGGGGCCGTCTGGTGCGGCTTGGTCCGCTGGCCGATCAGGTGCTGGCGGCCCACGACTATCCCCCGGTCATCGCGCGCCTGCTGGCAGAGGCGCTGGTGCTGGCGGCGTTGATGGGATCGCTGCTGAAGGATGCCGGCAGCCAGTTGACGATGCAGGCCCAAACCGAAAACGGCGTCGTGGAACTGCTGGTGTGCGATTACCGCGATGGTGAAGTGCGCGGTTATGTGAAGCACGACGCGGTGCGGCTGGAACGGCTTGGCGCCCATCCTTCGCTCAAGGGTCTGTTCGGCAAGGGCTATCTGGCGATCACCTTCGATCTGGCCACGACTGACGAACGTTATCAGGGCATCGTGCCGCTGGAAGGCGATACGCTGGCACAGGCGGTGGAAGCCTATTTCCAGCAGAGCGAACAGGTGCCGACGCTGATCCGCACTTCGGTTTCACTGGGTGCGGAAGGCTGCGTGGCGGCGGGGTTGCTGGTGCAGCACTTGCCCGAAGGAGAAGAAGGGCGCGAGCGCCTGCACGCGCGTGTCGACCAGCCGCATTGGGACCACGTGGCGATCATGGCCGGTTCGATCCGCGGGGAAGAACTGATCGATAAGGCCCTTCCGCTCGATCAGATCATTTGGCGGCTGTTCCACGAAGAACAGGAAGTGCTGCTGCAACCACTGGCGCCACTTTCGCGCGGCTGCCGCTGTTCGATCGAACATTTCGAACAGGTTCTGGCCCGGTTTCCCAAGGAAGACCGGCGCGAGATGCGCGACGATGATGGTATCATCCGGGTAGATTGCGCTTTCTGCTCGCGTGAATTCCCGATACAGGACTAAACGGTTCATCGCACCTCAGGTGCAACTCGTCGTTCATGTTGCGGGTGTATAAGGCTGCCGAAAGCGAGAATCCGACTGCAATGTCCGTGAATGCCAAACCTCATTTTCCCCTGCGTTTCTTTACCGTCGCCGTATCCGGTCTGGCGGCTGTGCTTGCGCTGGCCGTCGGCGCGCCAGCCGTGCCAGCGATCGCCGCTGGTCCGGAAATGACGATGCTGGATACGATCGCCAAGGGGGGATGGAACCTGCGGATCCGCGACGATGGCCGGGACCAGAAGATCTGCCTGAAGGATGGGCGCGAACTGATCCAGTTGCAGCACAAGCAGCCGGGATGCAGCCGGTTCGTCGTGACCGACGCGGCCGATCAGGTCGTGGTGCAGTATACCTGCCGTGGTGATGGCTATGGCCGCACGTCGATCCGCAAGGAAAGCAAGACCTTGCTGCAAGTGCAGACGCAGGGCATCCAGGATGGCAAGCCATTTTCCTATTCTGCGGAAGCCCGCTTTACCGGGGCTTGCTGATGGCTGTTGCGTGGGGGCTTGCCCGCGCGCTTCCCGCCGCCTAGCCACGCCGCATGGCACAACAGCGCAAGCAAGCCGTGGTCCTGCTGTCAGGCGGGCTGGATTCCATGGTCGCGGCAGGGATTGCCCGCGAACAGGGCTATGCAATCAATGCCCTGACCATCGATTACAACCAGCGGCATCGCCGTGAAATCGATGCCGCACGCACCATTGCGGCACATTTGGGTGCTGTGCGGCACGTGATCCTGCCGCTGGACTTGCGCCAGTTCGGCGGATCGGCGCTGACGGCCGATATCGCGGTGCCCAAGGGTGGGGTGGGGGATGACATTCCCGTCACCTATGTCCCGGCCCGCAACCTGATCTTCCTGTCGCTGACGCTGGGTTGGGCCGAACCGCTGAGGGCGCAGGACATCTTCATCGGCGTCAACGCGCTCGACTATTCGGGCTACCCCGATTGTCGTCCGGAGTTCATCGCCAGCTTCGGCCAGACCGCCACGCTGGCGACCAAAGCCGGTTCGGAAGGCGGGAATTTCACTATTCACACGCCGTTGCAGCACTGGGGAAAGGCGCGCATCGCGCAGGAAGCGGCGCGTCTGGGGTTGGACGCAGGGATGAGCTGGTCGTGTTACGATCCGGCGCCCGATGGCAAAGCCTGCGGGTTGTGCGACAGTTGCCGGCTGCGCCAGAAGGGCTTCGAAGAAGCGGGCCTGATCGATCCGACGCCCTATGCCGCAAGCTGAAGCTGGGCAGATCGCCGGCGCTGGGGATCGGCCGGCGCGCATTCCCGCTTACAGCTGGTACGCGCTCGGCGTGCTGACGCTGGTTTACATGGTCAATTTCGTCGACCGGCAGATTCTTTCGATTCTGGCCAACGACATCAAGGCCGACTTGGGACTGAGCGATTCGCAGCTCGGTTTCCTTTACGGCACGGCCTTCGCCATCTTCTATGCCCTGTTCGGTATTCCGCTGGGCAAGCTGGCGGACAGTTGGAACCGCACCCGCTTGCTGGCCGTGGGGATGGCGCTGTGGTCGGGAATGACGGCGCTGTCTGGCCTTGCCCGCAGCGGGATGAGCCTGTCGCTCGCAAGGATCGGCGTGGGCGTAGGGGAAGCGACGGCCAGCCCATGCGCCTATTCCCTGATCGGGGACTTGTTCCCCAGCCACCGACGGGCAACCGCTCTGTCAATCTACACCTCTGGGCTGTTCGTGGGCAGCGGCGTGTCGCTGGTGATCGGCGCGGCCATCGTGAAGGCATGGAATGCCGCCTTCCCCGCCGGCGGTCCGTTTGGCCTTGCCGGCTGGCAAGCGGCCTTCATGGCGGTGGGGCTGCCGGGCGTGGGGCTGGCGCTGTGGGTGTTATCCTTGCGCGAACCACTTCGCGGCGAGATCGACGGCCTGCCGCAGACTGTTGGCGCGCAGCCGTGGAAGGAATTTGCCGGGCAACTGATGTTGATCGTCCCCCCTTTCACCGTGCTGGGTGCGGCGCGGGGCGGCGCGATGGCGCTGCTGATCAACCTTGCCGGAGCGGTGGGGTTTGCGCTGGGGGGATGGGGGCTGGCCAGTGCCACTGGCGGCGGTGGGCAGTTTTGGTTCCTCGCGGCAGGGGCCTATGCGGTGTTCAGTTGGGCCTGCGCGCTGCGGCGGGATGATCGGGCTACTTTCAACCTCACCTGGGGCACGCCTGCCTTCATGGCCATCGTCTTCGCTTACGGCGCGGTATCCTATGTCGGTTATACGCTCAGCTATTGGGCGGCCCCCTATGGCGAACGAACTTTCGCGTTCGACAAGGTGATGACGGGCTGGCTGATCGGCGCACCGGCCGCCGCGGGCGGCTTCATCGGTGTGCTGGCGGGGGGCTGGCTGGCGGATCGTTTGCTCGGCCGCTTTGCCGCCGGGCATCTGCTGGTGGTACTGGTGGGGGTGCTGGTGCCGGTGCCGCTGGTGCTGCTCGGCTATCGTACGAGTGACGCAACCACCTTTCTGGTGTGCAGCTTTCTGCTGCAGGCGGCGACGTCTTCCGCGCTTGGCGCTGCGGGAGCGGCAACCCAGGCATTGGTGCTGCCAAGGATGCGCGGCACGGCAACCGCGATCTTCTTCCTCGGCGCAACGCTGATCGGCCTTGGCATCGGACCGTTCATGGCCGGATATGTTTCGGAAGTGAGCGGCAGCCTGCGGACTGGCGTGCAGGCGAACCTGCTGATTGCACCGGCTGGCCTGTTGGCGCTGATTTACGCCATTACCCGCTACGGCGCGGCGGAACAGAGCCGCCTGCGCCGAGCGGGCGAAATGGTCAGTTCCGCGTAAGCACGCCGCAGGCGATGCGGCTACCGGAATTGCCGGAGGGGTCGGTGCGATAGTCATCGGTCGCGGCGTGAATCACCACGGCTGTCCCGTCCGCGTCGAACAGCGCGGCCAGCACTTCGTCACGCGTGCCCTTGATGGTGGCGGACATCGTGCCCGCCCCTGCTGCACCGATGACGATATTGGGCAAGTCGCCCAGATGCGCGCCTGCCGGATTGTCCGAACCGTGTTGATGATTGCCGGGGTTCAGGTGACCGCCGGCGCTGGCAAAGTCCGGGCCATCGCATTTGCCGACCATGTGAAGGTGGGCGCCTTTGGCCCCTGCGCTCATGCCGGCGGCGGCGATTACCAGATTGACCTGATCGCCGCTGCCCAGAAGTTGGACGGTCCCGGCTGGCAAACCGTTGGCGAGGTGCAAGGTAGCCTGCCCCAGCCGCTGGGTGGGCAGTTCGTCCACCGTCTGGCAGCCAGCCAGCAGGGTCAGCACGGGAATGGCG
>JBDLVD010000093.1:0-7314 GCA_039804965.1 Pseudomonadota bacterium | reverse complement strand
ACATCGACAGCGCCGCAGGCACGGCCAAGGGCCGTTGGCGCACGCTGATGATGGTCGGGTTCCTGGGCAACGAAGGCCGCTGGGGCGAAGCGACTTACGAAAACAGCTACGTCCGCGAAAACGGCCGCTGGCGCATCCAGTCGCTGCACGGCGTGATCAATTTCTACACCGAATATGCCGAAGGCTGGCACAAGAGCGGCGTGCCGCTGCTGAAATCGATCGACGGCCTGAAGCCCGACCGCCCGCAAAGTTTCGAATATGAAGCCTTCCCCGAACCGGTGATCGCCCCGTTCCATTACGACGAGGTCTGAGCCCTTCGCGGCTCAGAAACTCGAACGCAGGCTCAGCTTCACGTTGCGGCCGGCCAGCGGCACGAAATCCTTGGTGAAGCTGGCATGGCGGCGGCCTTCTACGTCGAACAGGTTGTCCGCCTGCAGCATCACGGTGACGGTATTCGATCCCTGCACCGGCTTCCACGCCAGCGACAGGTTCGTCACCGCGAACCCCTTGGTCGGCGTTTCGTAAGGCGCGATGCGATCCTGCCCGTCGAACCATTGCAGTTCGGCACGCAGGTCCACCGGGTCGGTCTGCAATTCCAGTGCGCCCAGCAGGCTCAGCGGCGGCATCCGGGGCACCGGCGTGCCATCGGCCAGCGTGGCCCGCACGTAATCGCCTTGCACATCGGCGATCAGCGTGAAGCTGTCGGCGCGATAAAGCGGGAAGCTGGCTTCCGCCTCCACCCCTGACTGATCGGCCCCTTGCTGTATATTGGCATAAACCGGCAGATCGCCCACCTGTTCGCCCGTGGCCTGCAGATAGACGAAATTGTCGAACCTCGTGCGGTAAAGGCTCAACGAAAAGTTCGCCTTGCCCAGCGTGGCGCGGGCATAGGCTTCCAATCCCAGCGCGGTTTCCTGCACCAGCCCCGGATCGCCGCGTTCGTATTGCTGGGTGGCGATATGCGGGCCATCGGCAAACAGCTCTTCGGCAGAGGGGGCACGGGCGGCACGCGATGCGTTGATGCCCACGCGCACGTCGGGCGCGGGGGTGTAGGACAGGCCGACCGCCGCCGACACGCCGTTGAATGCGCGGGACTGCCCGATCTGCGCCGCCGTAATGGTATTGCGTTCGTAACGCGCGCCCAGTTCCACTTCGAACGGATCGAAATCCACTTCCTGCAAAGTGAACACGGCGGCGCTGTGGGTGGTGTTGGGTGGAACGAAGGCTTCGTCCCCGATGGCCTGAAAATCGCGCGCCATGAACTGCCCGCCAACCGATCCGTGCCAGCCGCCGCGATGGCGCTGCACCAGTTCCAGCCGCCCTTCAACGCCTTTGACCAGGAATGTCGTGCCCGGCGCATCGCCTTCGAATTCGATGTGCTTGTAATCGGAATAGCCCCAGCGGGTGTTCGCCTGTTCGAAGAAACCGCTGCCGATATCGACCGATCCGCGCAGGTCGGCACGCCACTGGTCCAGCCCGATGGACACCCCTTTCCCAGCAGCCGCAGGGGCCACCCCGGGCAAGGCAGGTCCGGTATCAACGCCGGTTCCGGGGCGTTCCGGGACGCCGTATGTGGTGGTGTAATACCCGGCAGAAACGCCAAGACTGGCACCACTGCCGATCCACGCCACCCCCGCCCCGGCGGATTTCGTTTCCGTGGCACTGCCCGGCAATACGCCGGAAACATTGGCCGCGTCGGTCAGTTCAGCGGCGGATTGCGGATTGGTCTGCGCCAGCCCGGCGGCTTGTGCCAGAAGGTCCGCGCGCAGCCCGGCAGAAGCTGCATAGCCGGGGATTTCGACATCGTTGGTGGTGCGGTATGATCCATCGACGTGGAATGCGACGGTGCCGCCCAGCGGCGTGTCGATCGACGCACCGCCTTCGCGCAGGTCATATGCCGTATCCACCGCTGCCACCACATCGGCATGGACCGCTTCATGCGGCACGTGCCGCGGGATCCGCTTGTCGATCACGTTGACCGCGCCGCCGATGGCGGAACTGCCATAGAGCAGCACCGCAGGGCCGCGCAGCACTTCGATCCGTTCAGCTGTCAGCGGGTCGATCGTCACCGCATGGTCAGCCGACACGTTGGACGCATCGATGGAACCGATCCCATCCTGCAACACCCGCACCCGATCCCCGGAAAAACCGCGCAGCACAGGGCGCGATGCACCGGGCGAAAAACTGCTGGCCGACACGCCGGGGATCTTCGCCAGCATCTCGCCAATCTGGCCTGACGCATTGCGCTGCATCTGCTCGCCTTCCACCATGCTGGTCCCTGCCAGCATATCGAGACGGTTCAGCCCATGGGCCGTGACAACGATGGCACCGTGGAAATCATCTGTCGCAGAAGCGGGGGCGGGAATTTCAGGTGCGGCTGATGCTGGACCCGGCTCTGCTGGAGGCGCTTCCTGTGCCGCGACCGGGCGCGCGAACAGGGTGGCTGCGGACAGCAGCAGCGCAGCACGAAAATGCATCATCAAGCAGGCCCGTTCATGTTATATGTTTGTGACAATATAACATTCTATCCGCGGCGCACAACGCGCCGACGCTGCGATGGCGGTGGAGCGGTGCATTGCAGCGGTGGGCTGAAATCAGCCCTCGGCAGCAGCCTTCAGCCGCGCGCGGGCTGCCTGTTCGCCGATCAGCGGCAACAGCGCGTGCATGTCAGGCCCGTGCGGCCGCCCGGTCAGCGCCAGCCGCAGCGGCAGGAACAGCGCCTTGCCCTTGCGCCCGGTTGCTTCCTTCAGCGCGGCGGTCAGGGCGTTCCACGCATCGTCGCCGCCGGTCAGCACTGTCGCAGCCTGCGCACAAAAGCTGCGGTCTTCCGCTGTCAGCTCGGACGCCGGATCGATCGGCCCGGTGACCACCTGCCACCAGTCCGCCGCCTCCGCGACCTTTTCCAGATTGGGCCGGATGGCAGTCCACGCCGCTTCGTCCATGCCGGCCGGCAAGCGATCCGCCACCTCGGCAAAAGGCAACTGGTGGACGATGGCTGCGTTGAGCCGCGTCAGTTCCGCATCGTCGAACCGCGCCGGGGCGCGCCCGAAATGCGCCAGATCGAACCCGTCGACCAGCGCCTGCCGATCCAGCACGGCTTCGACCGGCTGCGACGTGCCCAGCCGAGCGAGCAAGGCCAGCAGCGTTTCGGGTTCCAGACCCGCTTCGCGGAAGGCATCGCAGCCCAGTGAACCCAGACGTTTCGACAGCTTCCCTTCCGCGCCGACCAGCAGCGCCTCGTGCGCGAAGCGTGGGGGCGTGGCCCCCAGCACGGTGAACATCTGCACCTGCACTGCGGTGTTGGATACGTGATCCTCACCCCGCAGCACGTCGGTGATGCCCATCGCGATATCATCCACCGCGCTGGGCAGCATATACAGCCAGCTGCCATCAGCGCGGCGCACCACCGGGTCCGACAATTGCGCAGGATCGAATTTCTGCGGGCCGCGAATGCCATCGTCCCACGTGATCGGTTCGGCATGATCGAGCAGGAAACGCCAGTGCGGAGCGATGCCTTCCGCCGCGCGCGCGGCATGGTCGGCATCCGTCAGGTCCAGCGCGCTGCGATCATAGATCGGTGGCAGGCCACGCCCCAGCCGCACCTTGCGTTTCAGGTCCAGTTCCTGCGCGGTTTCGTAACAGCGATAGACGCGGCCCGCGGCCTTCAGCCGTTCGAACGCCTCGGCATAGATCTCGGTCCGCGCCGACTGCCGCTCTTCCCCGTCAGCCGCCAGCCCCAGCCACGCCAGATCGGCGCGGATCGCCACGGTATATTCCTCGCGGCTGCGTTCGGCATCGGTATCATCGATCCGCAGCACGAACCGGCCACCGGCCTTCTTGGCCAGCATCCAGTTGTGCAGCGCCGTGCGGATATTGCCGACGTGCAGCAGGCCGGTGGGCGAAGGGGCGAAGCGCGTGGTCACAGTCATCCGCGCCGCGTTAGCCGAGGCAGCGGATGATTGCGAGTAGCGCCGCCGGGATCAGACCAGTTCGGCCAGCGAAGCGGCGTTGAACCCTGCCAGTTCCGTTTCGCGCCCGCCGCGCACCTTGGCCGCCCATGCGGGATCGGACAGCAATGCACGGCCAACCGCGATCAGATCGAATTCACCGCGTTCCATGCGGTCCACCAGCCGGTCCAGTCCGGCCTTGTCGGAACCCTGCCCCTGGAAACTGCCGAAGAAATCACCCGAAAGGCCAACCGAACCGACGCTGATCGTGGGTGCGCCGGTGATCTTCTTGGCCCAGCCGGCAAAGTTCAGCCCGTCTTCACCATCGACATCGGCAAATTCGGCTTCCCAGAAACGCCGCTGCGAACAGTGCAGGATGTCCACCCCGGCATCGACCAACGGTGCCAGCCACTGTTCCATTTCCGCAGGATTGGCGGCGAGCCGCACGGCATAGTCCTGCTGCTTCCACTGGCTGACCCGCAGGATGATCGGGAAATCCGGCCCGGCGGCTTCCCGCATGGCCCGCACCACTTCAGCGGCAAAGCGGCTGCGTTCACCGATGGTCGCCCCGCCCCAGCGGCCCTGCCGCTGGTTGGTGCCGGACCAGAAGAACTGATCGATCAGGTAGCCATGCGCGCCATGGATTTCGAGCGTGTCGAAGCCAAGCGCCTTTGCGTCAGCCGCTGCCCGGCCGAAGGCGGCCACCGTGTCGGCAATCGCTTCCTCGCTCATCGGTTCGCCCACCGTTTCGCCGGGGGCGTTGAGGCCCGAAGGAGTATCGAGCGCCGGGCGCTGAAAATCGGGATCGCTCGCGGACGTGCCGCCGGTGTGCCACAGCTGCGGCCCCATCTTGCCACCTGCGCCATGCACGGCATCGATCACGCCCTGCCAGCCTGCCAGTGCCGCTTCGCCATGGAACAGCGGAATGTGCGGCAGATTGCGTGATGCCGGGCGGTCGATCACGGTGCCTTCGGTCAGGATCAGGCCCACGTCGGCTTCTGCGCGGCGGCGATAATATTCAGCGTTGGCCGCGCCCGGCACACCGCCGGGGGCCATGTTGCGCGTCATCGGGGCCATGACGATGCGGTTCTTCAGCGCCAGCTTGGCCGATGTGAACGGCTGGAACAGGATATCGGTGGCGGACATGGGTCACTCCAGTACGGTTGCAGACCTGTTGTGGTGACGATGCACCGCCGTCTCAACCGAACTTGCAGGGGGCAAAGAAAAACCCCGCCGGATCGCTCCGGCGGGGTTCTCGTAACGCGTTGTAACAGCTGAAGCTTATTCAGCTTCGGCGCCATCTTCGTCTGCTTCCGGCACCTGGGCTTCGATGCTTTCGTCGCCCTGGATCAGGTATTCACCGGCATCGGCATCGCTGCCGTGGGTTGCACCTTCCACCACTTCGAGCGGATCGTGGAACACGGCAGCTTCCGCGCCCTGCTCCAGCTCAGCCGCATGTTCTTCGGCAGCGGTGTTGGCCATGATCAGGTGTTCCTGCGCCTTCTTCCACGAAGCGCGGATGGCGGCGTCGCGGCTGTTGGCCGTCACGCGCATCCGGTTCATGCCCGCGCCGGTACCGGCGGGGATGAGACGGCCGACGATGACGTTTTCCTTCAGGCCGATCAGCGTGTCCTTCTTCCCTTCGACCGCCGCCTGCGTCAGCACGCGGGTGGTTTCCTGGAACGAAGCCGCCGAAATGAACGAACGGGTCTGCAACGAAGCCTTGGTGATGCCCAGCAGGATCGGCTTGCCGACCGCAGGCTGCTTGCCCTTGCCCAGCTTCGCGTTTTCCTCGTTCATTTCTTCGGCGTCGAGCTGTTCGCCCGGCAGCAGGGTGGTGTCCCCGCCGTCGGTGATTTCGACCTTCTGCAGCATCTGGCGCACGATCACTTCGATGTGCTTGTCGTTGATCTTCACGCCCTGCAGACGATACACTTCCTGAATTTCCGAACACAGATATTCGGCCAGCGCTTCCACACCGAGAACTTCCAGGATGTCATGCGGATTCGGGCTGCCCGAAATCAGCGTGTCGCCCTTCTTCACGAAGTCGCCTTCCTGAACGTCGATGACCTTGGTCTTCGGCACCAGATATTCGACTGCATCACCCTCTTCCGGGATGATCGCGATCTTGCGCTTCGCCTTGTAGTCACGGACGAATTCGATGCGGCCCGAAATCTTGGCGATGATCGCCAGATCCTTCGGCATGCGCGCTTCGAACAGTTCGGCAACGCGCGGCAGACCGCCGGTGATGTCGCGCGTCTTGGCGGCTTCGCGGCTGGCACGGGCGAGAATTTCACCCGCTTCGACCTGCTGGCCATCTTCCACCGACAGGGTGGTGCCCGGTGCCAGCATGTAACGTGCCGCTTCGGTTTCGCCCGACTGTTCATTCAGCAAGGTCATCCGCGGACGCAGATCTTCCTTCTTGGAACGGCCCGATGCGCGATATTCGATGACCACGCGCTGGGCGATGCCGGTGGCTTCGTCGACGCGTTCTTCCATCGTCTTGCCTTCGGCCAGATCCTGGTAACGCACGATGCCGCTGGTTTCGGTGATGATCGGCAGGGTGAACGGATCCCATTCAGCCAGGCGATCGCCTTCCTTCACCTTGGCGCCATCGGCAACCATCAGCATCGTACCGTAAGGCACGCGGTTGATGGCGCGTTCACGGCCTTCGCTGTCGACCACGACCAGTTCGCCGGAACGGGCCAGCGACAGGCGACGGCCGCGCTTGTCGACGATGGTCGGCATGTCGCGATAGTGGACGGTACCGTCGGAGATCGATTCCAGATGGCTGGTTTCGTTCACCTGCGCCGCGCCACCGATGTGGAACGTACGCATGGTCAGCTGCGTGCCCGGTTCACCGATGGACTGGGCGGCGATGACGCCGACCGCTTCACCGATGTTGACCGGCGTACCGCGAGCAAGATCGCGGCCGTAGCAGGTGCCGCACACGCCCTGATCGGCTTCGCAGACCAGCGGCGAACGGATCTTGGCCGATTGCACTTCGGCTTCCTCGATCGCCTTGACCATCGGTTCGTCGAGCAGGGTGCCCGACTTCACGATGACTTCGCCGGTCTTGGCATTGACCAGATCTTCGGCCGTGGTGCGGCCGAGGATGCGTTCGCCCAGCGATGCGATGACCGAACCGCCCTGGATGATCGCGCGCATTTCCAGCGCGTTGGTGGTCTTGCAATCGTCTTCCACGATCACGCAGTCCTGCGACACGTCGACGAGGCGGCGGGTCAGATAACCAGAGTTCGCGGTCTTCAACGCCGTGTCGGCCAGACCCTTGCGGGCGCCGTGGGTGGAGTTGAAGTATTCAAGGACGGTCAGACCTTCCTTGAAGTTGGAGATGATCGGCGTTTCG
>JBDLVD010000092.1:0-7342 GCA_039804965.1 Pseudomonadota bacterium | reverse complement strand
CGGTCCATGTCTTCGACCGTGGAATTGACCTGTTGCAGATCGCTGGCCTGATGCTTTGCGCGGTCCGCGAATTCCACCACCACGTCGCGGATTTCGCCCACCCTACCGACGATTTCATGCAAGGCTTCGCCGGTGGAACCGACCAGCGAGACGCCGCTGCTGACCTGATCGGTGCTCTTGTCGATCAACTGCTTGATCTCGCGCGCGGCAGAGGCGCTGCGTTGTGCAAGCGCGCGCACTTCGCTGGCCACCACCGCAAATCCCTTGCCGGCTTCCCCGGCGCGGGCCGCTTCCACCCCGGCGTTCAGCGCCAGCAGGTTGGTCTGGAAGGCGATACCGTCGATCACGTCGATGATCTGGGTAATCTCGCGCGATGAATTCTGGATCGCGCCCATCGCCTTCACCGCTTGCGCCACGATCTGGCCACCGTCGGTCGCCTTGCTGTGGGTTTCGTTGATCGACCGGGTCACGGTGCTGGCGCTGCTGGCGTTTTCCTGCACCATTGCCACCACGCGGTTCATCGCGGCACTCGTTTCTTCCAGCGATGCGGCCTGCTGTTCGGTCCGGCGGGCCAGATCGTCGGCGGCGGCGTGGATTTCGGTGGAACTGGTGGCGATCCCGCCAGCCGAAACCGTCACCGCCTCGATCGCTTCACCCAGCGCTTCCACCGCGCTGTTGAAATCGGACCGGATGCCTTCGTAACCATCGGGAAACGGGATGGTGAAGCGGAAAGTCAGATCGTTGCGGGCAAGGCTGTCGATACCGCGGCCCAGCGCCCGCACCAGGATTTCCTGCACCTGGTCTGCCTTGCGCAGTCGCACCACGCCGTTGCGAACCGCGATCACCGCAGCCAACGCGGCGATGGCCGCCACGATCAGCCCGATCATCGCGCTGCCACCGGTAAAGACCCACAGGCTTGCGATCAGATTGGCCGCCGACACGACCAGATAGACATAGAGGATTTTGGACACATGCCTGCGCCCGGTGTGTTGACTTGCGACCTGATCCGACATCCAAAACAACCCTTCGTTGCGCCAGTTGGCGCTTGTTGAAAGGGTGTTACGGGAAAAGCGCTTTCCCTATGATTTTCGGCACATCCGCAATTGCACGCTGAAAGTTGAAGGCTGTCCCTACCGCCAAATTAACCATGCGGACGTTGTTCGGCGTCGATCTGGAAAAGCACGTCTGCCCTTGCCGGCATTTCCGCCAGCGTGGCGCGGGTCAGCCGTTCGTAATGCATCACGAACCGGTCGAGCGCGGCCTGATCCATCAACCCCGCCGCGCCGGGATTGCGGCGGGCCAGCTTGGTTTCCTGCAAGGCGCGGTTGGCGCGGACGGCTTCAAACCCCGCCACCCGCAGCATCACCAACAGGTCGATCCGCGCGAACAGGCCCGCGTAATCGGTGGCGAGGTGCTGGTTCACATGGGTGCGCCACGTGGCCTGCGCGTCTTCTTCCGCTTCCAGCCGGTTGACCGGCATCACAAGGTCCGCCTGCGGCTGGGCAACAGCGCCAAGGCACCAGCCTTCCAGCAGCAGCACGTCCACCGGGCCGTTCACAGGCAAGCCAGTAGGCGCGCGGTCATCCACCGCCTTGTCGAAACGGGGCAGGGTGAAATCCTGCCCGGCCGCCACCGCATCCAGCACCGCCATGCCCAGCGCCACATCATGCGTGCCCGGCACCCCGCGCGTGGCGAACAGCGGATGCACCGTGCGGCCCAGTTCCTGCCGCTGCGCCTTGGTCAGATACAGATCATCGAGCGACAGCGTAACGGCGCGCAGGCCCCGATCGGCCAGCAGCACTTCCAGAAATTGACACAGCGTGGATTTCCCGCTGCCCTGTGCGCCGTTGATGCCAACCACCAGCGGGCGCTTGGCCATGGCGGCGATCCGGTCTGCCAGCGGGGCCCAGTGCTGGCGCACCACCTCTGCATAGCTTGCGGGCAAGTCCTCCGCCGCGATCAGGGCATCCACGGCCGCGCTCATGCCACGGGATCGGGCAGCGGCTGTCCCTTGGCGAAAGCGGCAACGTTGGCCATCGCCTTCATCCCCATGGCGATGCGCGTTTCGGCATTGGCGCTGCCAAGGTGGGGCAGCAGCACGGCATTCTCCAGCCCCAGCAAGGCTTCGGGAACGCGCGGTTCCTGCGGATAGACGTCCAGCCCGGCGCCCGCCAGTTGCCCGCTGCGCAGCGCGGCGGCCAAGGCATCATGGTCCACCACCCCGCCGCGGGCAGTGTTGATGAGATAGGAACCGCGCTTCATCACCGACAATGCCGATGCGTCGATCATGTTCGCCGTTTCCGCCCCGCCGGGGACGTGCAGCGATACGAAGTCGGCCGTGCCCAGAAGGTCGGTCAGCACCGGATGGAACTGCGCGCCCAGTTCTTCCGCCACCGCCGCGTCGATCGGGCGGCGGGCGTAATAGGCGATCTTCATGCCGAACCCGTGGTGGGCGCGGCGGGCAGTGGCAATGGCGATGCGGCCCATGCCGACCAGCCCCAGCACCTTGCCGTGCAGCGCGCTGCCGATCAGGTGGGTGGGGCGCCAGCCGGACCAGTTGCCGCCACGCAGTTCACGCTCGCCTTCGCCCGCGCGGCGCGCGGCCATCAGCATCAGCGTCAGCGCGATGTCCGCCGTCGCATCGGTCAGCACCCCGGGGGTATTGGTGACAGGGATGCCCTTCGCCCCGGCTGCCGACAGGTCGATATGATCGAAACCCACGCCGTAATTGGCGATCAGCTTCACCCGGTCACCGCCCGCGATGACATTGGCGTCGATCCGGTCGGAAACGGTGGGGCACAGCACGTCGAACTGCCCCATTGCCTGTGCCAGTTCGGCCTGGCTCAGCGGCTGGTCGCTTTCGTTCAGCACCACATCGAACTGCGCCTGCATCGCGCGTTCGACTTCGGCCGGCCAGCGGCGGGTAATCAGGATACGCATCAGGATGCAGCCTTGCCGGTAATGCGCATGGTTTCGGCGCTGGTGGACGCGGGGCCGGTGTTGCGTTTGTGTATGCCACCCGCGCCCTGCATCTTCTGGAACGGGTCGGGATCGCCATCACGCTGCTTCAGGCCATACAGGTTGAACAGGCCCGGATGGCGGCCGAGGCCACCAAACAGATCGCGGCACCGTTCGATCCAGTCACGCAGAGGATCGTCTTCGGCCAGTGACGGCACCTTGCCCACAGAAGCCACGAACAGGAAGGATCCGAGGATGCGGTAATCGGCGTAGTTGGGGCTGTCGCCGCCTAGCCAGAGGCTTTCGCGCAGCGTCATCCGCAGCGGTTCCAGTTCCGCCGAAATCAGCGGCAGCCGGTCTTCGCGCCCTGCCTGCCGGTCTTCCAGCTTCATGCCCACCATCACTTCGCGCGATCGGGTGATGTAATCCTGATCGTGTTCAAAGGCGACATCGCGGTAATCGGCACAGAAACAGCGCATCAGCGGACCGGTGCCCACGCGCCAGAACCACGCGTCCAGCGCGCGGGTCAGCGCCGCCACCGAAGGGTGCGGGATCAGCATCGGCCGGTCAGGGTAGGTTTCGTCGAGATATTCGACGATGCCCCAGCTATCGAGCACCCATTTCCCGTCATCCACGATCACCGGCACGCGTTCGGAATGGCCTTCGGTCCGTTCCAGCACGCCGGTGAACCCTCCGGGAACCACGTCCAGATCAAAACCCTTGTGCTTCAGGGCGAACTTGGTGGCCCACACAAACGGGCTGGTTGTGGCGCCGTGGGCCATGGTCAGATCGAAGAAGCGGATCGTGTTGTTCTGCGCCATGCGCTGTCTCCCGGCGGCCTGTTTCGTTATGCTCCTGCTATTGGCTGGGCGGACAAAAGGGAAGTACAAGCAAGCCATGAAAACCATTGCATCGGTATCGCTGGCAGAACCGCTCGACACCTTTTCGCAGGCGCTGGGCCAGTCCTTCGAAGAATATGGCTTCGCCATCATCCGCGATCACGGCATCCCGCAGGATCTGATCGACGCGGCAGAGGCGGCTTCGCGCGCATTTTTCGCTTTGCCGGAACAGGTGAAGCGCCAGTATCACCTCGCCGGCACGGGCGGCGCGCGGGGATATACCCCGTTCGGCGTGGAAAAGGCCAAGGATGCCACCGCGCGCGACCTCAAGGAATTCTGGCACGTCGGCCGCAGCCTGCCGCCGGGCGATGCGCTGGAACCGTTCATGCCGCCCAACGTGTGGCCTGCCGAAGTGCCGCAGTTCCGCGAAACCTTCGAAGCGCTGTTCGCCGCGTTCGAAACCAGCGGAGCGCGCATCCTTTCGGCCATCGCGCTGCATCTGGGGCTGGACGAACACTTCTTCGATGCCACCGTGGACAAGGGTAATTCGGTGCTGCGGTTGCTGCACTATCCCCCGGTGGCGGAGGCGCGCGAGGGCGAAATCCGCGCTGCCGCACATGGTGACATCAACACCATCACGTTGTTGCTGGGCGCGGAAGAAGCGGGGCTGCAATTGCTGACCCGCCAAGGTGAATGGCTGCCCGTGTCACCCCCGCTGGGCGCGCTGGCCGTGAACATCGGCGACATGCTGGAACGGCTGACCGCGGGGCGGTTGCCGTCCACCTTGCACCGGGTGGTGAACCCGGTTGGCGATGCGGCGCGGCGGGCGCGCTATTCGATGCCGTTCTTCCTGCATTTCCGGCCGGATTATATGATCGACCCGCTGTACGAAGGGGGGGAAGCGCCGATCAGCGCGCATGATTTCCTGATGCAGCGCCTGCGGGAAATCAATCTGGCGTAACGGAGCGTAATCTCACGCCGCCATCCGGGCTTCGGCCAGCTTCACCAGCCGCCACAGCGTTTCTGCCACCGGGGCGGCGACACCTTTCGCCTGCGCGGCCAGCACGATTGCGCCGTTGATCGCGTCCACTTCGGTGCGTCGGCCAGCCTTCACGTCCTGCAACATGCTGGCTTCGTGGTCGGCGTGGTCGGTCATGCTCACTTCGGTCAGCGCGTGGATCGGGGCGGCGTCGATCATCACCCCGTTGGCGTGGGCGGCGGCAACGCCTTCTTCCACCACCGCGCGGATGGTGGCACGGCTTTCGGCATGGGCGCCGAGGAAGCCCGGCGTCCGCAGCGTCAGCGCGCAGAGCGGGTTCATCGCCGCGTTGAAGATCGCCTTCGACCAGATTGCCGCGTGAATCTGCGGGTCGAGCGCGGCAGGCAGGCCGCCGGCGGTCAGCAGGTCGGCCGCGGCCTGCGCCACGGCAGGATCACCACCGAAGGCCGGATACAGCTTGGACCCGCCATCGCCGTGGCTGCGGACCTTGCCGGGGCCGACCAGATCGGCGGGCAGGGTGCTGGCGCCCACCAGCACCCTGTCGGCAGAGGTGTGGGCCGCCAGCCGGCCATCGTTGCCGAGGCCGTTCTGCAGGCTGAGCAACTGCGTCTGCGGGCCGATTGCGGCGGCGATGCCCGACAGCGCGCCATCGGTGTGGAACGTCTTGGTGAAGACCACCACCAGATCGGCCACGTCGCGCACCTGTTCGGGCAGCAGCGCCGGGATCGGCAGAAATTCCACTCCGGCGCGGGTGTCCAGTTCCAGCCCGTTGGCGTTGATCGCGTCAACGTGCGGGCGGTTCACGTCCACCAGCGTTACCGCCGCGCCCGCCCGGTGGAACGCGGCGCCATAGAGGCAGCCCATCGCGCCTGCGCCAAGAATGGTGATTTTCATGCAGTCGGTCTTTCCAGCAGTGTGCCGCTGAGCAGCATCATGATCTTGGCGTCCACGCCATGCCCCAGCGCACGCTGGGCGGCAATGAAGCTGCCCATTTGCGCCAAGGGTACCCGGTGGACCACGATATCTTCGTGGTCGGTGCCGCCGCCCGGGCCAACGCGGGTCAGCCCCGTGGCCTTCACCAGCGTGAAGCTTTCGGTCAGCATGCCGGTGGAGGAATAGAATTCCCCCATGTCTTCCAGCGTTTCGGCGCGATAGCCGGTTTCTTCCTTCAAATCGCGCGCGGCGGCGGCCAGTGGACTTTCGTCGTGGTGGTCGTCACCGATCAGGCCAGCGGGCAGTTCGATGCAGCGTTTGCCCACCGGCACGCGGTACTGTTCCACCAGCAGCACGTCGCCCGCATCCAGCGCAAGGATCACGGCGGCGGTGATGCCGCCCGCGCGGCCCGCATATTCCCACCCCCCACGCCGCAGGGCCCGGACGAATTTGCCGGCCCATTCAACCTGTTCCGGCGCGTCGGCATCCGGAACGGTGGTGGCGGCAGCGGCAGGGGAGGGCGGGGCGTTCACCCCCGCGCTCATAGCTCTATCAGGCGGTCAGGCAACTCGTTCGTGTCATCATCGGCACGCGGCAGGTTGTGGGCGAGGATCACGCCGACCTGGCCCACCGCCGCGATCATGCCATCGGCCACGCGGCCTTGCCGCACCTCCGCCAGCAGCGCGACCATGGCATCGCCCCACACGCCCGGCTGCACCTTGGCGGCGATGGCTTCGTCAGCGAGAATTTCCGCCCGCCTTTCGCGCATGGAAAGGTAGATCAGGATGCCGGTGCGCCCCTGCGTGCGCTGTTCGGCGCCGACCTTGAACAGCCCGACCGCCCGGGCATGGACGCGGCGGCTGCGGATGATGCCGGGCACGAAAGCGAACCGCAGGCCGGGAATCAGCGACAGCAGCATGGTGCCGAAGAACTTCGACATCGCCACTGCCGCAGCCAGCGCGAACAGGAAGGCCGGGGTATGCTGGCTGTTCCAGCGGCCCAGCACGCGGTCGATCAGGCCAAGATAGAAGTGCGGGAACAGCGCCAGCACCGTCAGCGCCATGAAGGCGAACAACGCCGCCCATGCCAGCGCCACGTCGGTATAGCCATCCGACCGGTCGGCCACGATGGTGACGATTTCCCCCGACGTGCTGCCTTCCGCCGCAGCCACGGCTTCGCTTACTCGCCGGTGTTCGTCGGTGGTCAGGAATACCTTTGTCATTACCAGCTCCCGCTCGCGCCGCCGCCGCCGAAGCTGCCGCCGCCGCCGGAAAAGCCGCCGCCACCGCCCCAGTCACTGCCGCCACCACCGCCCCAGTCGCTACCACCGGACCGGCCGGAATTGAGCGCGCTGTTAATCGCGGACCACAGGATGACGTTGCCGATCCCGCTACCGTGCCGCTGCCCGCGGCTGCCCCGCCGCATCAGCGGCAGGATGAAGAAGAAGAACAGGAAGCCCATCCACACCAGCAGGCCGATTGGCACGCCGCCACCGCTGGCCTTGCGGGTTTTCGCCTGCGCTGCCACCTTCGCCGCTTCTTCCGGCGGCAGGGTCAGCTGGTGCATCACCGCATCGGCCCCGGCCACGATCCCACCGGTCATGTCCCCTGCC
>JBDLVD010000091.1:0-7346 GCA_039804965.1 Pseudomonadota bacterium | reverse complement strand
AGCTGCTGCGTTTCCTGCAGGAACGGACGATCGAGCGGATCGGCGGGCGCAAGCAGATTGCAGTCGATACCCGCATCGTGTGCGCTACCCACCAAAATCTCGAAGCGATGATCGGCGAACAGCGGTTCCGCGAAGACCTGTTCTATCGTCTGGCGGAAGTGGTGGTCAGGATACCCGGCCTTGCCGAACGGCCGGGCGATGCGGTGCTGTTGGCCAAGGCGTTCCTCAAACGCTTTGCGCGGGAAATGAACCCTTCGATCAGCGGTTTTGCACCCGATGCGCTGGCCGCGATCGACGGCTGGGCTTGGCCGGGCAATGTCCGAGAACTGGAAAACCGGGTGAAGCGCGCTGTCATCATGGCTGATGGCAAGCTGGTCAGTGCCGCCGATCTCGACCTGCGCGGCGATGGGGATGACGCTGCGGCCACGCTCAACCTCAAAAGCGCGCGCGAACAGGCCGACAGGCGTGTGATCCGCCATGCTCTGGCGCGCAGCGAAGGCAACATTTCCAGCACCGCCCGTTTGCTCGGCATCAGCCGCCCGACGCTGTACGATCTGCTGAAGCAGTATGATCTGCACGCGTGACCTGAAACGTGCAGGGGCCGCGCTGCTGGTGGCGGGGCTTGCATGCGCCGCCGCAGCAGCCGTTGCCGCTGCGCCCGGCGAGGGTGCCTTGCAGCAAGCCGCCGCGGCCATCGCGCAAGGTGATGGCATCATGGCCGAAGTGGCTGCCCGGCAAGCGATGCAGCTTGGCCGCGCACGGGCTGATGTCGCGGCTTACCTCGGCGAAGCGGAACTGTTGCAAGGCGATGGCGGGGCGGCCCACACCTGGCTGGACGCGGGGCAGTTCAGCCCCGCCAGCCAGCAACGCGGGTTTCATGCGCTGGGCCGGTTGCAACTGGACGAAGGCGATTTCGCGGGCGCTGCACAAAGCTTCAATCGGGCGCTGGCGAGCGGGCCTGCCACTGCCGGGCTGTGGGTAGATATCGGGGCCATGCGCTATCGCAGCGGGCAGCAGCATCTGGCGCTGGATGCGGCGGAACGGGCGGTGGCGCTGGGGCCTGACGATCCGCAGGCGCTCAGCTTTCGGGCCCAACTGGCGCGCGATTCCGGTGGCTTGCTGGCGGCGCTGCCGTGGTTCGAACGCGCTGTGGCCAAGGCGCCTCAGGACATCGGGCTGCTGGGGGAATATGCCGCCACTCTGGGGGACGCGGGCCGCTATCGCGCGATGCTTCAGGTTGCCCGGCGGATGGTGGAACTGAACCCGCGCCACCCGCGTGCCTACTATTTGCAGGCTGTGCTGGCGATGCGGGCGGGCAAGGTCGATCTCGCTCGCCGCCTGATGTGGAAGACTGGCGGCGAATATGACGATCTGCCTGCCGGTCTGCTGCTGAACGGCACGATGGAACTGGCCAGCGACAATCCTCGGCTGGCAGTTGAACAGTTCGATCATCTGGTGCGGTTGCAACCGCAGAACCAGCGCGCGCAGCGGCTGATCGGCCGCGCGTTGCTGGCCAATGGGGAAGCGAACGAGGTGGTCGCCCGTTTTGCCGCGCAAACCGATCGCCGTGATGCGCCTCCCTATCTGTTGACGCTGATGGGGCGGGCGTTGGAACAGCTGGGCCAGCGGCAACGGGCAGCCCCCTATCTTGATCGCGCGGCAGGCCCGCTGGCCGCCGCAATCACGGTGTTGCCCGTGGATGCGGACGGGGACTTCGCAATCTGGCGGTGGTCGAAAGATCCCGGCAATGCGGAAGCAGCCGTGCCGTTGTTGCGCAAACTGGTGTCGGAAGGCCGGATGGCAGAAGCACAGGCACAGGCATCCCGAATGCTGGTGCGCTATCCGGGATCGGCGGATGTGGAACGGCTTGCCGGGGATGTGCGGCTGCTTGGTGGTGATGCGGCTGGGGCGCTCTCGGCTTATGATCGGTCTGCCGCGATCCGCAACGACAACGCCCTGCTGCTGCGCACGGTGTGGGCCGAGCGGGCGCTGGGCCGGGCGGACAAGGGGGAAAGGCGCAAGGAGGAATTCCTCGCGCAGAACCCGCGCTGGTCGCAGCCGGCGCGACCCCACCGCGCAGGCAGCCACAACGCCGTGTCCGCAACGCTGGCGCGGGTGAAAGAGGCGGCACTGACCACGTACTAAGCGCGGATGCGCATGGCTCCGGCCGCGCTGGACAGGATCGGGCCGGGCAGGCAGAGGCGGGGCCGATGGGTGTTTTCCGTTTTCTGCGCGGTGTCGATCCGCTGGTGCGCCTGCTGGCGCTGGCCATTGTTCTTGCATCGCTGGCGCCGGTCACGGGATCCGCGCGGGTGATCGCGCAATTTGTGTCCAATTCTGCAGTGTTCCTGCTGTTCCTGCTCAACGGCTTGCGGCTTCCCCGTGCGGAGGTGCTGCGCGGGCTGGCCAACCTGCGGTTCCTGCTGCCGCTGG
The DNA here is from genome assembly GCA_039804965.1 of Pseudomonadota bacterium. GTDB lineage: Bacteria > Pseudomonadota > Alphaproteobacteria > Sphingomonadales > Sphingomonadaceae > Croceibacterium_C. The sequence goes on along the minus strand of JBDLVD010000091.1, from coordinate 4,913 downwards.
CGTTGTGGAGCTTCGGCCTTATGGGCATGGCCGGGTGGGCGCTGTCGCATGCCGCACAGGGCCTTTTGCCGCAGCAGGTGGCGCTGGGGCTGTTGTTTCTGGGTGTCCTGCCATCTACGGTTCAATCGGCTACGGCCTACAGCTCGCTCGGCGGGGGTAATGTCGCGGCATCGGTTGTGGCGGCGGCGGTGCTGAACGTACTCGGCGTGTTCATCAGCGCCCCGTTGTTTTCGCTGCTGGCAGGAAGCGCCAGCGCTCCTTTCGACGTGGGGGCACTGGAACGGGTGGCGATGATCCTGCTGCTGCCATTCGCGCTTGGCCAGTTGGGACAGGATGCCTTCGGTCATCTGGTGCGCGAACATCGGCAGGCCGCGACGTGGATGGATCGCACATCCATCGCCATCGCGGTCTACGTCGCCTTTTCAGGCGCTGTAGAGCAGGGCCTGTGGCAAAAAGTGGAACTGCCGGCATGGGCCATTTTGCTGGCCGTGGTGGCGCTGTTCCTCGCGCTCGGCTTTGGCGGCGCCTGGCTGCTTGGGGGGCTGTTGCGCCTGCATCGACCGGACCGGATCGCGTTCCTGTTTGCCGGGGCGCAGAAGAGCATCGCGTTGGGCGCGCCGCTCGCCAGCGTGCTGTTTCCCCCGGCGGTGGCGGGGCTGTTGTTGCTGCCGGTGCTGACCTATCACCTGTTGCAGCTGGTCCTTTCGGCCCCGCTGGCAGCGCGGCTCAATCGCGCAGGGCGCTGACGATTTCGGCTTCTTCGTTGCGGCGGTTGTGCCGCACGGACCAGTACAGCGATGCCGCGATCAACACCGCGCCGATCAGGCCGGTCACGCTTTCCGGCACTTCGTACCGCGCCGACACCAGCATGATCGCACCAAGCGAAATGATTGCCCAGAAAGCGCCGTGTTCGAGATAGCGGTATTCCGACAGCGTGCCCTTACGCACCAAAAGCAGGGTCAGCGAACGGACAAACATTGCGCCGATCGACAGGCCCAGCGCGATCACCACCATGTTGTTGGACAAGGCAAAGGCGCCGATCACCGCGTCGAAGCTGAACGATGCGTCCAGCACGTTGAGATAGATGAACCCGCCAAGCCCGGACCGTACGACCGCGCCCATCGCGCGCATCCGGTCTTCCCGCTGTTCCAGGGCCGCACCCAGCGCATCGACAGCGATGAACGCAACGATGCCCAGCAGGCCCGCGGTCAGGAAGGTGTGCGCTTCGGCCAAGGGCAGCAGGCTGGAAATCCCCCAAAGGCCCAGCAGCAGCACGGCGATTTCCACGGCGGGAAGCGCGGAAAAGCGGGCGAGGAACCGTTCAACCACGCCGATCCAGTGGACCTCCTTTTCCGCGTCGAAAAAGAACTTCAGGCCGACCATGGTCAGGAAAGCGCCGCCGAAACCGGCAATGCCGGTATGTGCGGATGACACGATGGTTTCGTACTGTTCGGGATTGCTGATCGACAGGCGGATCGTTTCGACCGGGCCAAGGCCAGCGGCCACAGCGACGATCGCCAGCGGGAAAAAGATGTACATGCCATAGACGGCGAAAACCATGCCCCACGTGAGGAACCGCTGTCGCCATACCTCGTCCATGTCTTCCAGTACGGTGGCGTTGACCACCGCGTTATCGAAGCTGAGTGAGACTTCCAGCACCGCCAGTACGGATACGATCCACATCACCCGCAGCGCGCCCGCCAGACCGGCGCCGCCGGACCAGCCATAGACCAGAGCCAGCACCATGCAGACGACGGTGAAAATTATCGATCCGCGAAAATGGCGAAGCATCGGGCAGCAGTTCCTTGGGACAACACGGTTGGCCCTGCGGGCTAGGGCAGGGGCCGGTGCAAGGCAAGCATCCGGCTATTTGGGCTGATAGGTCTGATCCGCCCCCGGAAACGTGCGCGCCCGCACTTCTGCGGCATAGCGTTCCGCCGCGCCGGAAATTGTCGTGGCGATATCTTCGTATTTCTTCACGAAACGGGGAACGCGTTCGAACATGCCGAGCAGGTCTTCCGTTACCAGCACCTGTCCATCGCACAGCGCGGATGCGCCGATGCCGATGGTGGGGCACGATACCGCGCCGGTGGCCGCGATGGCGATGGGTTCCACCACGCCTTCAACCACGATGGCGAAGGCGCCTGCTTCATCCAGCGCGCGGGCATCGCCCACGATCTTGTCCGCTTCGGCATCATCCCGCCCGCGTGCGCCGTAACCGCCCAGCACGTTGACCGCTTGCGGGGTCAGCCCGACATGCCCGATCACCGGAATGCCGCGCTGCACAAGAAAGCGGACGGTTTCCGCCATGGCTGCGCCACCTTCCAGCTTCACCGCCGCTGCACCGCTGGCCTTCAGCAGCATGGCCGAACTTTCGAACGCCTGTTGCGGCGATGCCTCGTAAGAACCGAAGGGCAGGTCCACCACGACGACCGAATGATAACTGCCGCGCACAACGGCAGCGGCGTGATTGGCCATCATTTCCAGCGTGACCGGCACGGTGGAAGGCAGGCCATAGATAACCTGGCCCAGCGAATCCCCTACCAGCAGCAGATCGCAATGTGCGTCCAGCAACTGCGCCTGCCGCGCGGTATAGGCGGTGAGCATGACGATCGGCTGCGCGGTGACACCGTTGTCCTTGCGCGCGCGAATGGCCGGCACGGTCAGCCGCCGCATCGGCTGCGGGGTGGGATTGGCGCGGCTGGTAGCCGTATCGAGCTGGAATGTGGTCGACATCGTTTCGTTCTAGCCATCCCCGCGCCGGGCAACAAGGGAACGCAGCCCCATCGCGTCTGATGTCGGCTGGGCCAACCGGCGTTGCGTATTATTGCAACTTGCCTTGCGCGACAGTGCCGCTAGCTTCGGTTGCTTGCGCTGCTCGCCAGAGACGCGCCCATTACATAAGAACAAGGGGGCCACATGTTTGGTCGCGTGAAACCTCTCGATGCCATTCTGGCAACGGCGGAAAAGAAATCCCTCCACCGGTCGCTCGGGCCGATCCAGCTGACGCTGCTGGGCGTGGGCGCCATTATCGGCACTGGCATTTTCGTGCTGACCGCAGAAGCGGCGCAGAAAGCCGGGCCGGGCATGATGTGGAGCTTCGTGATCGCAGGTTGCGTCTGCGCGGTCGCGGCATTGTGCTATTCCGAACTGGCCTCGATGGTGCCGGTTTCCGGCTCCGCCTATACCTACACTTACGCCGTCATGGGCGAACTGCTGGCATGGATGGTCGGCTGGGCGCTTATTCTGGAATATGCCGTCGCGGCCTCGGCGGTCTGCGTCGGCTGGTCAGGGTATTTCGTCGGTTTGCTGGGTGACTATCTGGGGCTGCATATCCCGGCTTCGTTGGCCAACGGTCCTTATGCAGGCGGTGTCGTCAACCTGCCGGCATTGGTGATCGGCCTGCTGGTTACCTGGCTGCTGATGATCGGCACGTCGGAAAGCGCCAAGGTCAACGCGGTGCTGGTGACGATCAAGGTCGGCGCGCTGGCGCTGTTCGTTTTCGCCACGGCCAAGTACCTCAACAACGGGCCGAATTTCACGCCGTTCACGCCGAACGGCTGGGGCACCATCGGCGTTGGCGGTGCGGCGGCTTCGATCTTCTTTGCCTATGTCGGCTTCGACGCGGTTTCGACCGCCGCAGAAGAAACGAAGAACCCGCAGCGCAACGTGCCAATCGGCCTGATCGGCAGTCTGGCGATCTGCACCGTGTTCTACCTGATCGTGGCTGGCGGTGCGATTGGCGCCATCGGCGCCCAGCCGGTGACCGGGATCGACGGCAGTGTGCTGGCACCCGGATCGGCCGAACTGGCTGACCGCTGCGCCTCGCTCGCCGCGATGGGCAGTGAACCGCTCGCCTGCTCGAAGGAAGCGCTGGCCCACGTTCTGAAGAGCATCGGCTGGACCAAGCTGGGTGGCGTGATCGGGCTTGCTGCCGGTCTGGCGCTGCCTTCGGTTATTTTGATGATGCTGTTCGGCCAGACCCGCATCTTCTTCGTCATGGCGCGCGACGGCCTGCTGCCGGAAAAGCTGGCCACGATCCATCCGCGCTGGAAGACCCCGCATATCGTGACCGCCATTACCGGCGTGTTCGTTGCGGCTGCGGCGGCCTTCCTGCCGGTGGGCAAGCTGGCCGATATCTCCAATTCGGGCACGCTGTTCGCGTTCCTGATGGTGGCGATCGCGGTGCTGGTGCTGCGGATCAAGGATCCGTCGCGCAATCGCCCGTTCCGCACGCCGCTGATCTGGGTAACCGCGCCGCTCGCCATTGTCGGCACGGTCAGCCTGTATTTCCTGCTGCCGTTCGATGCCAAGATGGTGCTGCCGGTTTGGGGCGCGCTGGGTCTGCTGATCTATTTCGCCTATTCGCGCAGCCGCAGCCACGTGGGCCGTGGGCTGATCGACGTGCATGAAGAAGATGGGGACACCCCGCCGCAGCCGGTGCCGCCGCTGCCGGGCATCCACACCCCCGGCGGGCGCGACGCCTGATTGGCCCGAGCCACTTTACCGGCATGAAATGAAAAGGGCAGCTTCCTACCCGGAAGCGGCCCTTTTTACGTGACGATCCGGTAAGAGAACCGGCTACAGCGCGGTGGTGGTGTGTTCCTGCGCGGCGTCCTTGCGCGTGTCGAAGCCGAGCAGCATCTTGACGTTGTCGACCATGCCAAGGTCGCTGTTCCAGATTTCCGCCTGTCCCAGTTCCATCCGCAGCAGCAACAGCTGAGGATCGTTTTTGCCACCGGGGAACCAGGCTTCGATCATGCTGCTCCATTCCTTGTCCAACCGGTCACGGCTGGTTTCTTCCACCAATATGCCGTCGAACCGGGCGAACGTCTGGTGATCCTTTGCAGCGAAAGTGGCCGTGGCCGGCCCGCCGCGGGCCAGATCGTTGCTGCGGCTGGTAAAGAACCAGA
>JBDLVD010000090.1:0-7370 GCA_039804965.1 Pseudomonadota bacterium | reverse complement strand
GCGCTGATCGGTGGCGCGCAGGCCCTGCGGCCTGCTCCGCCCGCACAGGAAAGCGCTGGAAACCTGCCCGCCGGTGCCACGCTGGCAGCCGCTGCCCGCGCAGCGGCGATACCGGCCGCCCATGCCGATTGCGCCAATCGTGCTGGTTATACCACGGCATGGGCAGCCAAAATGCCTGCCACATTCCCGGTTTATCCGCGCGGTGCGGTGCAGGATGCGGCGGGGACGGACGATCAGGGCTGCGCGCTGCGGGTGGTCAATTTCCACACCCCGATGCCCTTGGGCGAAGTGATGGATTTCTATTACACCCGCGCCACCACGGCGGGGTTCGCCGCACGGCGTTTGATGCAGGACGGGGACGACGTGTTGGCGGGGACGAGGGGCAAGGCGTCCTTCGTCATTTATGCCCGGCGCATGGCATCGGGTGCGACAGAGGTCGATCTGGTTACCAGCGGCGCTTGATCGGCCGCCATATCAGCGGGTGTATCAGCCTGCGGTAAAGCCCACGCCGACGCTGGCGCGGGGCTGTTCCATTTCCGTGCTGGCGACCGGATAGGCGCAGTAATCCGCGGCATAGAACGCGGCCGGGCGGTGGTTGCCCGAAAGGCCGACACCGCCGAACGGCGCGGCGCTGGATGCGCCGTTGGTCGGGCGATTCCAGTTGACGATCCCGGCGCGGACATTGGCCCAGAAACGGTTGTATTCCTGCGGCGTGCCGCCCAGCAGCGAAGCGGCGAGGCCAAACCGGGTGGCATTGGCTTCCGCAATGGCCTGATCGAAATCGTCCACCTTGATGATCTGCAACAGCGGGCCGAACAGTTCCACGTCGGGCCGTTCGCCCATGCCGGTAATGTCGATCAACCCCGGCGTCAGGAACGGCAGTTCGCCGCGCGGACGCCGCATGTGGCTGATCACCTTGCCGCCGTTGGACAGCAGATAGAGGAACGCTTCGGTCAGTTGGTCTGCCGCGTTGCTGTCGATCACCGGCCCCATGAACGGGGATGGATCGTCGAACGGCGCGCCGATGATGATCCGGTCAGTCAGCCGCTTCACTTCGTCTACCACCTGATCGTACATGCCCGCTTTCACGATCATGCGCCGGGCGGCGGTGCAACGCTGACCGGCAGTGGCGAAAGCTGATTGCACGATCAGCATCGCGGCATCGGCCACTTTGGGCGTGTCCCACACCACGATCGGGTTGTTGCCGCCCATTTCCAGCGCGACCACCTTGCCCGGATTGGCGGCGAGGCGGCGGTTGATGGCGATGCCGACCTGGGCCGATCCGGTGAACAGCACGCCGTCCACCCCATCATGCCCGACCAGTGCCTTGCCTTCTTCCGGCCCGCCATGCAGCACCTGCACCACGGCGGCAGGAACGCCGGCGCGGTTGAACAGCGTCATCAGGAATTCGCCGACAGCCGGGGTCTTTTCGCTCGGTTTCAGGATCACAGCGTTGCCGGCGATCAAGGCGGGCACGATGTGGCCGTTGGGCAGGTGCGCGGGGAAGTTGTACGGCCCCAGCACCGCCATCACGCCATGCGGTTTGTGGCGCACGGCGCTAGTCCCTTGCAGCGCGCTGTCGAGTTTTCGCTGGCCCGTGCGTTCCTGATAAGCGCGGACGGAAATTTCCACCTTGGCGATCACCGCTTCCACTTCGGTGCGCGCTTCCCACAGCGGCTTGCCAGTTTCGCGGGCTATCAGTTCGGCGAAGTGGTCCTGTTCCTTGCGCACTTCGTTGGCGAAGCGGCGCATCAGTTCCACCCGCGTTGCCAGCGGCTGTGCGGCCCATTGCGGCCACGCATGGCGGGCCAGTGCAACCGCTTCATCAACGTCGCCCGGCTTGCCGCGCCACAGTTCCGCACCGGTAGCCGGTTCGAACGAAATGAGTGTCTGGGTGCTCAAGGCTGATGCGATCGCTTTGCTGACAGGAACGGGGACTGACGGCGGGGACAGGTAGAGCTGCGATGAATTCCGCTATTCCATACGCGGATAGCGGTTAGACTTTAACCCCGGAAGACCGGTGAAGGTTTCCTACGGGTTTATGCGACATGGCCGGCGGGCACCGGCGCAGGCCCCATAGCTTGCCCCATGTCACGGATTGCAGACACTTTTTCTGCCAGCGGCTGCCAATCGTCGTGGTCTGCAATCGCGGCCCAGACCCGCTCCACTTCGTCGATCAGCAACAATTGCGGACCCGGCCCGGCCCAATAAGGGTGCGTGCTGTCGGCCGATTCGCACCCTTCCAGTGCCGCAGCCAGTTCGCCTTCGGCAGCGCGCCCGCCGCGATGGGTGAAGAAAAATGCGTCCGGCCCAGTGCCGGTTTCGCGCATGGCCCGTTCCGCAGCCTCGATCACCCGCATGTCCTGTTCCAGCCCGCGCGGGGCAATGCCCAGCCGCCAGCAGAACCGCCGGGCCATGGCGGCATGATACAGCGGCGCAAACCGTTCCAGCGCGAAGACCAGCGGCGCGGTATCGACCAGCCGCCGCAGCGCGATGGCCAGTTGCGCCAGATTCCAGTGCAGCGCTTCGGGCTGGCGGCCAAAGGCATAAAGCCCGGCATGGTCGAAATAGGCGGCGGTGAAATGGGTGTCCCACTGCGGCAGCCAGCGCCATGGGCCGTAATCGAAGCTTTCGCCCGTCACGTTCATGTTGTCGGTATTCAGCACCCCGTGGACAAAGCCCGCGACCATCCAGGATGCGGCAAGGTCGGCCAGCCGTTCCACCACCTGATGGAAGAAACGGATCGCGGGCAGGTCAGCGGCGGGGGCGTCTGGCGGCGGGGGCGGGCCGGGGAAGTGGGCGAGGCAATAGTCGACCAGTTGCGCCAGATGATCGTCCTCCTCCAGCGCTGCCAGCCGCTGGAAAGTGCCGATCCGCACGTGCGAGTGGGACAACCGAACCAGCACGGCGGAATGGGTGGGCGAAGGCTCGTCCCCGCGTTCCAGCTGTTCGCCGGTTTCGATCACGCTGAAGGTCTTGCTGGTGTTGACGCCCAGCGCTTCCAGCATCTCGGTGGCCAGCACTTCGCGAACCGCGCCTTTCAGCGTCAATTTGCCGTCAGCCGTGCGGCTGTAGGGTGTGCGGCCGCTGCCCTTGGTGCCGAAATCGAGCAGCCGCCCGCTGCCATCGCGCAATTGTGCGAACAGGAACCCGCGCCCGTCACCGATGTCAGGGTTGTAATGGCGGAACTGGTGCCCGTGATACCGCAATGCCAGCGGGACAGGCAGGTTTCCGGCGAGCGGCTGGAACCGCCCGAAATGCCCGATCCACTCCGCATCGCTCAGGGTGTCGAGGCCCACTGCGCGATCCCACCGGTCGTTGCGGAAACGCAGATCGGCGCGGGGAAAGTCCGCCGCCTGCACCGGGTCGGCCAGCCAGTCGGCCAATTGCAGGACAGGCGTGTCGGGGCGGTAAGGCGCGGCTTGCGGCGGGCAGGGCATCGCGCCTAAGTGGCGACCGGGGACGCCGGGCGCAACCGCGCGGCGCAGTTATGCGGGATTGTCGATGGCCGAAAACGCGTGGAGCGAAGGCGAATGGACGAGCGCTGACGGCCTCGTGCTGCGTTATCGCGATTATCCCGGCAATCATCCGCAGCGCCCGGCGGTGCTGTGCATCCCCGGCCTGACCCGCAATGCCCGTGATTTCGAAGCGTTGGCGCAGGCGCTTTCGCCCGATTGGCGGGTGATCTGCGTTGATCTGCGCGGCCGCGGGCAAAGCGATTATGCGAAAGACCCGGCCACCTACAATCCGTTGCAATATGTCACCGATCTGGCGGCGCTGTTCGATGCGGCCGGGCTGCAAAAGGTGGTGGCCGTCGGCACTTCGCTGGGCGGGGTCGTAACCATGCTGATGGCCGCGCAGATGCCCGAACGGCTGGCAGGCGCGGTGCTGAACGACATCGGCCCGGACATCGAAGCTGCCGGGCTGGAACGTATCCGTGGCTACGTGGGGCAGGGGCGCAGCTTCGAAACGTGGATGCACGCCGCGCGTTCGCTCAAGGAACAGGCGGGGGCATTCTACCCTTCGTATGACATTGCCGCGTGGCTGTGCATGGCCAAACGGATGATGGCGCTGGGCAACAATGGCCGCATTGCCTTCGATTACGACATGCGGATTGCCGAACCGTTCAACGATCCGCCGCCCGATCCGCCGTTCGATATGTGGCCGGTGTTCCGCGCGCTGGCCGGGCGCCCCGTGCTGGCGCTGCGCGGGCAATTATCGGATATCCTTTCCGCCCCGGTGCTGGCGCGGATGAAGAAGGAACTTCCGGGCATGGTCGCCGTCACCGTGCCAAAGACGGGTCATGCGCCGACGCTGGAAGAACCCGCAGCCCTGCGTGCGATCAGGCAACTGCTCGACAGCGTGACCGGCGGGGCCGCGCAATGACGGCGCCGCGCATCCTGCACCTGCATTCGACTTTCGATGCGGGCGGCAAGGAAGTGCGCTGCGTGCGACTGATGAATGCCTTCGGCAATGCGTTCGAACACGCGGTGGTTTCTGGCGATCCGGCCAGGCGTGGCGCTGCCAGCCTGATCAAGCCGGGAGTCAAGGTCAGCTGGCCGGCCTTCCCGCCGCTGGCCGGGCGGCCCACGCCGGGGCGGCTGAAGGCGCTGGCGCAGGCGATGGCGGGTTATGACCTGATCTGCACCTACAACTGGGGTGCGGTCGATGCGACCATGGCGCACACCCTGTTCGCCGACCTTTTTCACTTGCCGCCGCTGGTCCACCACGAAGACGGCTTCAACGAAGACGAGGCCGAAGGCCTGAAATGGCGGCGCAATATCTATCGCCGGATCGCGCTGGGTCGTTCCGCCGCGCTGGTGGTGCCGTCCAGAAATCTTGAACGGATCGCGCTGGAAACGTGGCAGCAACCGCGCAGCCGGGTGCAACTGATCGCCAACGGGATCGACACCGCCGCCTATGCCCGGCTGCCCAAGAAGGATGCGCTGCCCACGCTGATCAAGCGCAAGGGCGAATTGTGGCTGGGCACGCTGGCGGGGCTGCGCAAGGTGAAGGACTTGCCCGCGCTGGTCCGCGCTTTCGCCGTATTGCCGGAGCCGTGGCAACTGGTGATCGTGGGCGAAGGGCCGGAACGCGATGCCATCCGGGCGGAGGCCGAGCGGCTGGACCTTTCGCACCGTGTCCATCTGCCCGGTTTCGCGCCCGATCCTGCCCAAGTGGCCGGTCTGTTCGATATCTTTGCTTTGTCATCCCGTTCGGAACAGGCGCCGATCTCGCTGGTGGAAGCGATGGCCGCCGGTTGCCCGGTGGCGGCGCCGCGGGTGGGGGACGTGGGGGCGATGATATCTACCGCCAACGGCCCCTTGCTGAATGATCCGGGGGATGAAGCCGGTTTGGCCAAGGCGCTGCGCGATCTGGCGGCGGATCCCACCCTTCGCCAGCGGCTGGGTGAAGCCAACCGCCTGAAAGCACGGGAGGAATTCGATTCCGCGCGGATGGTGGAACGGTATCGCGCGCTCTATCGCGGACTGTCGGGCAAAGGGTGAGCCTTCATCGCCGGTTCAGCGCCCGCACCACACGACGGGGGACATATCCAATCCGCAATTGAATTGGCGCGCCCATCCGCTAAACACCCGCCCTTGTTTCAACAGTTGCAAGACCGTCCGTGGCCCTGACCCCCGATACCGACCAGACCCGTTCCGACAAAATGGCCCAGCGCGACGCGGCTGAGCAGGACGTGCTGCTGCGCGAAGTGGACGAAGCCGTCCGCCAGGATCAACTGGCCATGGCCGTCAAACGCTATGGCTGGACCGCCGCCGGGGTGGCCGCGCTTGGCCTCGCCGCTTTCGGCGGTGTGCTGTTCTGGCAATCGCAGCAGGATCGCAAGCTGGGCGAAAATTCCGAACTGCTGGTGACTTCGCTGGACAAGCTGGAAGCCGGGCAGGCCAGCCGGGCCGACGAAGAACTGGCCCCGGTCGCAGCGGGTGAAGGCGGTTCCGCCATTGTGGCGCAATTGACGCGCGCCGGCATTGCCTTGCAGGATGGCCGCCCGAAAGACGCGGTGAAGCTGTATGATGCGATTGCTGCCAACGCAGATGCGCCGCAGCCCTATCGCGATCTTGCCAATATCCGTTCCGTTTCCGCGCAGTTCGACCAGATGCAGCCGCAGCAGGTGGTTGACCGGTTGAAGCCGCTGGCAGTGCCGGGCAACCCGTGGTTCGGCAGCGCCGGGGAACTGGTGGCGATGGCCTATCTGAAGCAGGACAAGAAAGATCTGGCGGGGCCGCTGCTGGCGGCGATCGCCAAGGACGAAAAGGTTCCGCAATCGCTGCGTTCGCGCACGCGTCAGATGGCCGGGCTGCTCGGCTATGACGCAGTGGTCGATGTTGACGCGACGTTGAGCGAAATGCGCAAGGAAGGCGGCGCTGCGGCGCCTGCCAATTGAGATGAACAACGGGATGGATGCACGGATGAGCAAGATTTTCGCTGGCGCAATCGCCTTGCCCCTGCTCGCCATCTCGCTTGCCGGGTGCGGCGTGATCGGCGGCAAGGTCAAACCGGCTACCCCGACCCATGGCAACCGCACGCCGATCCTGTCGCGCATCGCGACCGAGGTGAAAGCCGATCCGGCGCTGGCATCCACCATGGTGGTGCTGCCCCCGGCGCAAGTGAATGCCGACTGGGCGCAGGCTGGCGGCAGCGCTTCCAAGGCCATTGGCCATCTGGAACTTTCCGCCACCCCGCAGCGGGCATGGACCGCCAGCATTGCCGGCACTTCGGCCAAGCGCCGCCTTGCCGCATCGCCGGTGGTCGGCGGGGGGCTGCTGTTCGTGGTCGATACGCAGGGCGTGGTCCATGCGCTGGACGCCGCCACCGGGGCCAGCCGCTGGGAACACCGGATCGAAGTGGCCAAGGATCTGCATGCGGCCAATTTCGGCGGCGGCGCATCCTATGCCGATGGCAAGGTCTATGCGACTTCGGGCGCGGGCGACGTGGTGGCGCTGAATGCCGAAACGGGTGAACAGCTGTGGCGGGTCAAGCCGGCCGGCCCGCTGCGCGGTTCGCCCACGGTGGCCTTCAACGCCATCTACGTGATGACGCAGGACAACCAGATTCACGCGCTGAACATCGCTGATGGTTCGCCCATCTGGCAGGATGTTGCACCCAGCAGCGAATCCGGTGTGTTCGGCGTGGCAGCTCCTGCTGCCGGGCAGGGTTCGGTCATCGCCGGATATTCTTCGGGCGAAGTGGTTGCCTATCGCTATGAAAATGGCCGCAACCTGTGGTCTGATGCGCTTGCCCGCACCAGCATTTCCACCCAGGTCGGCACGCTGACGGATGTGGACGCCGATCCGATCATCGATCAGGGCCGGGTTTACGCACTGGGGCAGGGCGGGCGTATGGCCGCT
>JBDLVD010000089.1:0-7381 GCA_039804965.1 Pseudomonadota bacterium | reverse complement strand
CGTAATCGAGGCACAGGCGCGTGATGTTATCCGGGATTTCCGCCGGGCAGACATGGCGGGTCATCCCGTCTGTGTACTTGGCGTCGAAATCGTAAAAGCCGCTTTCGGGCACCAGTTCCGTCACCAGCAGTGCGCGCGGCCCTTCGGGCGACGCCAGCACGGCGGCGGTCAGTTCGCGCCCGCGGATGTAAGGTTCGGCCAGCAGCTGCGAGAATTCCTGCCACGGCCCGCGCACGTCGCGGCGGATCGGGTTGCCGTAATTGCTGGCATCGGTGACAATCGCCACGCCCACCGACGATCCTTCGTTGACCGGCTTCAGCACGTAAGGGCGCGGCAGCGGATCGCCGGCATACAGGTCTTCGCTGCGCACGATATGGCCGCCCGGCATGGGGATCCCGTGGGGGACCAGCGCATGCTTGGTCAGTTCCTTGTCGATCGCGATGACCGAAGTGGCGAGGCCCGAATGGGTGTAGGGAATGCCCATCAGGTCCATCATCCCCTGCACCGTGCCGTCTTCCCCCGGCACGCCATGCAGCGCGTTGAACACCACATCGGGCGCCGCTTCAGCCAGGCGTGCGGCGATATCGCGGCCCATATCGATCCGCGTCACCCGGTGGCCGCGGCTTTCCAGCGCCTTGGCCACACCTTCGCCGCTCATCAGCGAAACGGGGCGTTCGCTGGCCCAGCCGCCCATCAGGACGACGACATGGAGGGGGGCAAGTCGGCTCATGCTTCACGTCCATTCGCAATGCGGTGCGCGGTCATGGCCGGCCCACCCGCTTGATTTCCCATTGCAGCGTGACGCCCTGCGTTTCCGACACGCGGCGGCGCACTTCTTCGCCCAGCCCTTCGATATCGGCGCTGGTGGCGCTGCCGGTGTTGATCAGGAAATTGGCGTGCTTTTCGCTGACTTGCGCGCCGCCCATGGTCAAGCCCCGGCACCCGGCGGCATCGACCAGCCGCCACGCGCTGTCGCCGGGCGGATTCTTGAATGTCGATCCGCCGGTCTTGCTGCGCAATGGCTGGGTTTCTTCGCGCGCATGGGCGATCCGGTCCATCTCCGCGCCGATGGCCGCAGGATCGCCGGGTTCACCCTTGAACCGCGCGGCGATGACAATGGCGCCATCGGGCAGGCGCGAATGGCGATACGAATAATCGAGATCGGCCACCGGCAGGTTCACGCACTGGCCGCCGGGCAGCACGACATCGCAATCGATCAGGATGTCCGCCACTTCGCGGCCATAGGCACCGCCGTTCATGCGCACGAACCCGCCCACGGTGCCGGGAATGCCGCGCAGGAACTCCAGCCCCTTGATACCGGCATCGCGCGCGGTCGACGAAACGAGGATACCGCTGGCCCCGCCGCCGCATTCCAGCACGCAATCGCGCCGCACTTCCACCGTGGCGAACGGCTTGCCCAGCCGGATGACCACACCCGGAATGCCGCCATCGCGCACGATCAGGTTGGAACCCAGACCCAGCGCCATCACCGGCGTGCCTTCGGGCGCGGCAGACAGGAACGCGATCAGATCCTGCGCATCAGCCGGTTCGAACAGCCAGTCCGCCGGGCCGCCGGTCTTGAACCAGGTAAACTTGTCCAGCGGTGCCTGCGCGGTCAGCTTGCCGCGCACATCGCGCGGGACCAGCCCCATATCGGCCGGTGTTTCATCCCAGCCGGGTGCGTTGCCGGGATCGTCGATCTGGGCGTCAGGCTGGTTCATGCGGCACGATCCTGCCGCGCAGCAATGGCAGCGGCCAGCCCCGCCGCCCATTTGGTGATATCGCCCGCGCCAAGGCACACAATCATGTCGCCCGCACGCACCATGCCGGACAGTTCATCCGCCAGCGCATCGGCCCCGGAAATGGGGTGGGCGCTGCGATGCCCGCGCGCCTTGATCCCGGCCACCAGCACATCGGAACTGACGCCGTCGATCGGCTGTTCGCCCGCGGCATAGACCGGCGCGGCAAAGACCACGTCCGCATCGTTGAAGGCGGCGGCGAAATCTTCCATGTGATCGCGCAGGCGGGTGAAACGATGCGGTTGCACCACGGCGATTACCCGCCCTGTGCCCACGCCTTCACGCGCAGCGGCCAGCACGGCGCGGATTTCCACCGGATGGTGGCCGTAATCGTCGATCACCGTCGCCCCGGCCACTTCGTCCACCTTGGTGAAGCGCCGCTTCACGCCGGTGAATTTGGCAAAGCCGGTGCGGATGCTGTCGTCCGAACAGCCCAGTTCCACCGCCACGGCCACCGCCGCCAGCGCGTTCTGCACATTGTGGCGGCCCGGCATCGGCAGATCGATATTCTCGATCCGCCGGAAGGTGCCATCACGCTGGCGCAGCACGGCGGTGAAGCGATTGCCGCCCGGCACCGGCACCACGGCATCGCCGCGCACGTCGGCCTGCGCCGAAAAACCATAGGTGACCACGCGCCGATCGCGGATCTTGGGAATGATCGCCTGCACTTCCGGATGGTCGATGCACAGCACCGCCGCGCCATAGAACGGCACGTTTTCGATGAATTCGACAAACGCGCCCTTCACCGCATCGAAGCTGCCGTAATGATCGAGATGTTCGGGATCGATGTTGGTGACCACGGCGATCGTGCCGTCCAGCCGCAGGAACGATCCGTCGCTCTCGTCGGCTTCCACCACCATCCAGTCGCTGTCGCCCATCCGGGCGTTGGAGCCATAGGAATTGATGATCCCGCCGTTGATCACGGTGGGGTCCACCCCGCCTGCATCCAGCAGCGCGGCGACCATGCTGGTGGTGGTGGTCTTGCCGTGCGTTCCGGCCACGGCCACGGTGCTTTTCAGCCGCATCAGTTCGGCCAGCATTTCCGCGCGGCGCACCACCGGGATGCGTGCTTCCAGTGCGGCGGCGACTTCGGGATTGTCACGCTTCACGGCGGTAGAGGTGACGATCACGGCGGCCCCGGCGGCATTTTCCGCGCGGTGGCCGATCATCACCTTGATCCCCCGGCTGCGCAGCCCTTCGACCACATAGCCTTCCGCGATGTCAGACCCTTGGACGGTGTAGCCAAGGTTGTGCATCACTTCCGCGATGCCTGACATGCCGATCCCGCCGATGCCGACGAAATGGATCGTGCCGATATCGGTGCCGACGCCCTTCATTGCGCGCCGTCCTGCGCCATGGCGTTCAGGGCAAGAGCCTCGCGCGTCAACGGCACCACCTTGGTATCACCACCCACGCGGATCACGTCCATGATCGGTTCACCGCCAAAACTTTCCACCAGATCGGCCAGATCGCTGGCGGCATCAGGCCGCCCGCAGTTCCACGCCGCATGGGCGGCATTGGCCAGCGTTTCGGGCCGCTGCGCCAGCGAATTGATCTGCTTGGCCAGCTCCACTGCGGTAAAGGCCGGCTGGCGGATCGCCCGCGCGCCGCCCGCCTTGACGATTTCGCGCACGTTGGCGCTTTGGTGATCATCGGTGGCAATTGGCAGCGGCACCAGAATTGCCGGACGGCCCACGGCGGTCAGTTCGGCAATGGTGCTGGCCCCGGCGCGGCCGATGAACAGGTGTGCATCGGCCAGACGTGCGGCCATGTTTTCGAAATAGGTGCCCAGTTCTGCCGGAATGCCGTGGGCGGCATAACGGGCGCGGACAACTTCCAGATCTTCCGGCCGGCACTGCTGCGTCACCTGCAAGCGGCTGCGCAAGGCAGGCGCCAGCATCGAAAGCCCGTCAGGCACCACTTCGGAAAGGACACGCGCGCCTTGGCTGCCGCCCGTCACCAGCACCCGCAGGATGCCTTCGTCGGTGAACGGCGGAAACGGTTCTTCGCGCAAGGCCAGCACTTCGGCCCGCACCGGATTGCCGACCAGATGGACCTTGGCCAAATACTTCGGCTTCACCCGGTCCACTTCGGGATAGGTCGTGGCAATGGCATCCACACCGCCCGCCAACAGCCGGTTGACCCGGCCCAGCACGGCGTTCTGTTCATGCACCAGCGATGGCACACCGGCTGCGCGCGCGGCCAGCAGCGCCGGCAGAGCGGGATAGCCGCCGAACCCGATCACCGCGCTGGGGGCAAAACTGTCATACAACCGCAGCGCCATGCGCCGCCCTTCCAGCACCGCTGCCACACCCTTGGGCCAGCTGAGCGGGTTCTTGCCGAAGCGACCCGCGGGCAGGACGTGGGCGGGCAGGAAATCGGGCTTGCCGGGAATGGCATCGCCGCGCCCGTCGGTGATCAGCGCCACGTGATGGCCGCGCTGATGCAGCACCTGCGCCAGCGCAAAAGCAGGCGTCAGATGCCCGCCGGTACCCCCGGCGGCGAGAACGAAATGGCGGCTGGCAGATGTCATCCGAACAGGTTCCCGAAAAGCTTTCCTTGCGGCGTGCCAGAATTTGGGCCGGAATGGGGGCCAGATGCAGCGCCCGGCGCAGGCGTGGCGGCCGTCGCCATGCCTTGTTCCAGCGCCTGCCGCAGATCCAGCGTTTCCCGTTCCAGATAGGGGTTGCGGCGCGTGATCGCCAGCAACAGCCCGACAAGGAAGCACTGCGCAATGGTGGACGAACCGCCATAACTGACCAGCGGCAGCGTCATCCCCTTGGACGGGAACAGTTGCAGGTTGACCAGAATATTGATGAACGCCTGCCCGCCGAACAGGGCGACAAGGCCGGACCCCGACAGGATGATGAACAGGTTGTCTTCTTCCACCAGCCGCACCAGCGTGCGCAGCACCACGGCAAGATAGACGAACACGATCAGCCCGCAGATCAGCAAGCCGAATTCCTCACCGATCACGCTGAAGATGTAATCGGTGTGGGCTTCGGGCAGCATCATCTTCTTGGTGCCAAGCCACAGCCCGGTGCCGGTCCACCCGCCGCCCATCAGCGTGCGCGCCGCCAGATCGACCTGATCGTAAGCCGTGCCGCCGCCGATGAAACTGTCGATGCGATGGCGGGCGTTGTCATAGAACATGTAAGCCAGCGCCAGTCCGCCCGCGCCAGCGCCGGCCAACAGTCCGATCCGCTGCATCGGCAGCCCGGCCAGCATCGCCAGCACAAACCACGTGCCGATGAACAGGATCGCATCGCCAAGGTTGGGTTGCAGCATCAGCAACAGCACGATGAAGCCCAGCAGGCCGAGCGAGATCGCAATCACCGGCAGGTTGGGATCGCGGACGCGCCAGCTGAGGATCCACGCGGTAACAACGATGAAGGCAGGCTTGAGGAATTCCGAAGGCTGGAAGCTGATGCCCAGATTGATCCACCGCCGCGCGCCGTTCACTTCGGTGCCGATCACCGGCACCGCCATCAACGCCAGCAACATGAACGCCGCGCCCACGGTGACGATCCGGCGCAGGAATTCGCGCGGCATCAGCGAAGTAACGAACATCACCGACAGGCCCAGCAACTGGAACGCGATGTCGAGGTAGAAGAAGTGCAGATCGTCCACCTTCAGCCGCCGCGCGCTGGACGGCGACGATGCCGCCACGGCGAGCAGGCCGGTGGCCATCAGCAGCAGGATCAGCGACAACAGCACGCGATCGATTTCGCGCCACCAGGTGCGCAATTGCTGCATCCGGGTGCGCGGGAATTGCGGGCTGCGCGCCACGCGTTCGCCCGCACGGGGGATATAGGGGCGCATCGATCCCGCGCCGTTCAACCCGTTAAGGCCATTGTTGAACGCGCCCGTCATGCCGCGGGGCTTTCGCATTGCACCGCGCCGCCACCGGCCAGTTCGGCCACCAGTTCGCGGAAATTGTCGCCCCGCACCTCGTAATCGCGGAACTGGTCGAAACTGGCGCAAGCCGGGCTGAGCAGCACGACGTCGCCCGGCTGCGCGGCTTCCACCGCGCGGCGCACGGCTTCGCACATCATTTCGCACCGTTCGACATGCATCACGGGTTCAAGCAGTTCGGCAAAGCGCGGTCCGGCCTCGCCAATGGTATATGCCGCCACGACATGGCCGAAATGCGGCGCGCATTCGTCCAGATCATCCCCCTTGGGCAAACCGCCCACGATCCAGTGGACGCGCGGAAAGGCTGCCAGCGCGGGCGCGGTGGAAGCAGGGTTGGTGGCCTTGCTGTCGTTGACGAACAGCACGCCGCCGTATTCGCCCAGCCGTTCCATCCGGTGCGGCAGGCCGGTAAAGCTGACCAGACCGGCCATCACCTGTTCCGCCGTCAGCCCCAGTTCCATCACGATAGCCGCAGCGATGGCGGCGTTCTGCAGGTTGTGCGGCCCCTGCAACGACAGCCATTGCGGCTGCAAGGGCGCCCAGCGCGCCAGATCGGCGCAAGCTACCCGGCCCGGCGCACGGCGCGCGGTTTCGGCATCATGCACCGCATTGGTCGGCGCATCGTCACACCCGAAGACAGCGAATTGCCCCACGTCCTGCATGGCGAACAGCCGCGCCTTGGACGCGGCATAGGCATCGAACCCGGCGTAACGATCGAGGTGATCGGGCGTGACATTGGTCAGTGCCGCAGCATCGCAGGCAAGGCTGTGCGTCAGGTCGATCTGGTAACTGGAAAGCTCCAGCACATAGACACCGCCCGCAGGCAGCGGATCCTGACCGAGGATCGGCAGCCCGATATTGCCCCCCATGCGCGCCGGAACGCCCGCTGCGTTCAGCAGATGATGGACCAGCGCGGTGGTGGTGCTTTTGCCGTTGGTGCCGGTGATGCCCACCACCCGGTGCGGCGGCAGGTGCGGCCGGGCCAGCGCAAACAGTTCGATATCGCCGATCAGCGGCACACCTGCGTCCCGCGCCCGATCCGCAATCGGGTGGGTGTTCAGCGGCACCCCGGGGGACAGCACCACGCCATCGAACCCGGCAAGATCGATCACCAGCGGATCACCCACGCTGGCACGGCCGGCCAGTTCATCGCGCGGGCCTTCGCGCCGGTCCCACACGGTGACTTGCGCACCACTGGCCAGCAGGGCTTCCGCAGCCGCCATTCCCGACCGCGCAAGGCCGAGCACGGCATATCGCTTCCCGGAAAAGGCGGGCGAAACGATCATCGCAGCTTGAGCGTCGCCAGGCCCAGCACGGCCAGCACGATGGCGATGATCCAGAACCGGATCACGACGGTCGATTCCTTCCAGCCCAGCTGTTCGAAATGGTGGTGGATCGGCGCCATGCGGAAAATCCGCTTGCCCGTCCGCTTGAACCAGAAGACCTGAATGATGACGCTGGCGGTTTCCATCACGAACAGCCCGCCGATCAGCAGCAGCTGGATTTCATGATGCGCGGATACCGCGATGACGCCCAGCGCGCCGCCAAGGGCAAGGCTGCCGGTATCGCCCATGAACACCGCCGCCGGCGGGGCATTGAACCACAGGAAAGCCAACCCCGCGCCCATGATCCCGGCGCAGAAGATTGCCAGCTCACCCGCGCCCGGC
>JBDLVD010000088.1:0-7402 GCA_039804965.1 Pseudomonadota bacterium | reverse complement strand
AGGAACCCTGCAGGCTCCACACGCCGTCGAACTTGCGTTCAAAGGTGGCGGTCAGAGCCGTGTAGGTGCGCTTTGCCTGCGGATAGCCAAGGTCTGCGGCCGAGAAGTTGACAGTGCGCAGCGTGCTTTCGCCGTTGACCGGGTCGGACAGCGTAATGGTTGCGGCATCGCCCGGGTTGATCAGCACGTACTGATGGAACCCGCTCCAGATCGCGCCGCCGTTTGCATTCGTGCAATCGAGGTGGTTGGCGACGCAGTATTTGCCGACCGCGGCGTCGATGGCAGCATCTTCGAGCGATGCGTTCAGCTTGCGATAGGTGCCGTAAAGGCCAAACTTCCAGTCCGCACCCACGCGCAGTTCGCCGCCGAGAATGAACTCGTCGACCGACTGCGGCTTCAGGCTCTTCGAAACGGTCGCCTCAGTCGGCGCAGCCTGGCCGTCGCTGACATTTTCGCAGTTGTTGACGTTGGTGTCATAGCAGGGGCTGGAACCATCGAAGCCCAGCAGCGGCGCACCAATGATCGGCGTGCCATCCGAATTGACGCCCGTCAGCACGTTGTAACGCGTGAGGTCGTATTCGGCACCGGCCAGCCGGATGTTGGTGTTGGTCGGAACCGGCAGATAATAGCGGCCGAACGAACCGTACAGCTTGGCCTTCTGATCGCCGAACACGTCGAAGGTGAAGCCTGCGCGCGGGCCGAACTGGTCGCCGGTGCCGTAGAACAGGTCGCCATCGGCGTTGTAGTTCTTGAAGCGGTCGTCACGCAGTCCAAGCTGGACCTGCAGGCGGTTGTTCAGCAGCGACCAGTTGTCCTGAATATAGAACGATTCGTTGGTTGTCCGGAACACGCCGCCGTTGATGAAGGTGCGGGCCGCCACATATTGGGTGCCTTCGGGGGCGTAGGTATCGCCCGCTTCTGCGGTGAAGTACTTGTACGACACGCCACCGGTGTAGGTGGAGGTGTTGTCAGAAGTCAGCTTTTCGTTGTCGTAACCGACGCGGATGTGATGCGAACCCAGCAGATTGAAATATACATCGCTGTCGAAGCGATAGAATTCACGCTGGTCGATCGCGTGGACGATGGCGCTTGACGGGTTGCCGATGATGGCCGGCGGCGTCGTGCGGTTATCCTCCACGTAAGGACGGGTCACGTCCAGCGGCAGCACGTTGCTGCGCAGCTTGCTCTTGCCGTAAGCGGCCGAAACGGTGAGGAACTCTGCGAGGTTGCCGGTGTAACGGCCGACGTAGTTTTCGCTGCCGTATTCGGTCTTGCGACCGGCGGAATAGTCACCGACCACGTCCGTTTCCGGATTGTAATCGAACGAATTGCGCAGCGTGGTGCCTTCCGAATTGAAGTAGGTCACTTCGAAGCGGTGGCCGTCGAACGGCACGAAATCGACTTTGCCGCCGTAGAACGGGCTGTCGGTGGTCGACACGTCATAGCGGTTCGCCGTGGCGAGACCGGCGGCAGTCTGCGAATAGCGGTAGTTGTAGATGCCGTAGAAGAACAGACGATCCTTGAACACCGGACCGGACAGTTGCAGGACGCCGTCGCGCTTTTCAACGCGGTCCATGCTGTTGTCCAGCGACAGGTCGCCGCTGGTCGCGCGCACGTCGGGGCTGTCGCTGCGCAGCGCGTCGGGCTGCCAGTTCAGCAACATGCTGGCGTGGAATTCGTTGGTGCCGGACTTGGTGGTGGCATTGACCACGCCGCCAGTGGAACGACCGAATTCAGCCTGGAAGCCGCCATTCTTCACTTCCACGGTGTCGTAGAAATCGAACGGAACCGTTGCCGAGCCGAGTCCCTGGCGGAAATCGGTGATGTTCAGACCGTTGACGTAATAAGCGTTTTCCGAAACCGATGCCCCGGAAATCGATGACAGGTTGCCGAAATCGGCATCACCCTGTGCCGTGCCCGGCGACAGGTTGATGATCGAGGTAAGGTCGCGCGCGACCGGCACGCGCTGTGCCAGTTCCGCCACGTTCAGCACCGCGCCGGTAGTTGTACGTTCGAAATCGACGATCTGGGTGCGGCCGGCCGTGACGACGATCACGTTGTCCGCGCCGCCAACCGGCGTCAGTGCGAACTGGTTCGCTGCGGCATCCTGCGACAGCGTGACGCTGTTGTCGGTCAGTGTTTCAAAGCCGTCAGCCTTTACAGTGACGGTATAGCTGCCGGCGGGGATCTGCGGCACGCGGAAGGTGCCCGACGCGTCGGTGGTGGTGGTGCGCGAGAAGCCCTGACCATTCGAAACGAATTCGACGGTCGCATCGGCGACGGCCTTGCCGTCCGTGCCAAGGATGCGGCCGGAAGCCGTGACGTTGGTATAATCCTGTGCGGCGGCCGGAGCGGCAACAGCGCCGGCAACGGCGGCACCGGCACCGATCAGCGCCAGCACCTGCAGTGCGCTGCCCGCACCCAGAATGCGCTTGCGGAAGGTTGTGGTATTCATTGTGAACGTATCCCCCTTGCAGTGGAATTGGCCCAACCAGTGACACTATGTGCCACGGTCCAATTACGTCGCTCGTGCGACAGGGGGAGATTGGAAGCAATGAAACTGTAACTAATGATACCATAAATTGCAACATATGTGGCGCTATTGCAACAACTGTAAGTAGTATATACTATAGAAACTCGATCTATTATACAGACCTATATATAGGTATAATCACTTGTCCCCGTTTGATCGGGGCAAGTATTGCTGGGTTGGGGAACCCGGTGCCTTGGCTTGACGTGCAGGGCCTGCGCTCTAGGGAAGCGGTCTGAAAATCACGATTCAGCGAAGGGTTTTGGCGATGAAAGTGGATAGCTCGATCGCGGCGGTCGTCACCGGCGGCGCTTCCGGCCTTGGTGAAGCGAGTGCGCGGGCGCTGGCGGCGCAGGGAGCGCGGGTGGCGCTGTTCGATCTGAACGAAGAACGCGCGCAGGCCGTCGCGGCCGAAATCGGCGGGATCGCCTGCAAGGTCGACGTATCGGATGAAGTGTCGGTCGATGCCGGCTTCGCCAAGGCTCGCGCGGCCCACGGGCAGGAACGCGTGCTGGTCTGCTGCGCCGGGATCGGGACCATCGGCAAGGCCGTGCGGCGCGACAAGGACACAGGCGAGATTTCGCACCTGCCGGTCGAACTGTTCCTCAAGACCATCCGCGTCAACCTGATGGGCACGTTCCAGTGCGTGGCCAAGGCTGCCGCGGGGATGATGACGCTGGAAGGGCTGGCCGACGGCGAACGCGGCGCAATGGTCTGCACCGCTTCGGTGGCTGCGGTGGACGGGCAGATCGGCCAGGTCGCCTATTCCGCGTCGAAAGCGGGCGTGGCCGGCATGACCCTGCCGATCGCACGCGACCTGATGAGCGAAGGCATCCGCATCAACACCATCCTGCCGGGCATCTTCAACACCCCGCTGCTGGCTGGCTTGCCGGAAAAGGCGCAAGCCTCGCTGGCGGCATCGGTGCCGTTTCCCAAGCGGCTTGGCCATCCTGAAGAATATGCCCAGCTGGTCATGACCATGATCGAAAACGGCTATTTCAACGGTGAGACGGTGCGGCTGGACGGCGGCATCCGCATGGCGCCGCGGTAAGGGGCGGATTGCGGGAACGGACGATGGCAGGCTGGCATATCGGCGTGATCGGCGGCTCCGGCCTCTACGATCCGGGCGCATTGGACGATGCGCAGGAAATCGCCGTTGCCAGCAGCTTTGGCGAACCGTCCGGCCCCGTTGTCACCGGAACGCTGGGGGGTGTGCGCTTCACGTTCATCGCCCGCCACGGCGCGGGGCATCGCCTGCTGCCGTCGGACGTCAATTATCGCGCGAATATCGACGTGCTGAAACGCTGCGGCGTTACCGACGTGCTGGCCATTTCGGCGATCGGTTCGTTGCGCGAAGATCTGGCCCCCGGCAGTTTCGTGGCGGTCGACCAGTTCATCGACCGGACGATCAGCCGCGAACGCAGCTTCTTCGGCACGGGTATGGCCGCCCACGTGGGGCTGGCCGATCCCACCTGCCCGCGCCTTTCCGCCTTGGCGGCGGACGCGGCGGCAGCTTGCGGGGCCACGGTCCACCGCGGCGGCTGCTATCTGGCGATGGAAGGGCCGCAATTTTCCACCCGCGCGGAAAGCCTGCTGTTTCGCCAGTGGGGGGCGGACGTGATCGGCATGACGGCGATGCCGGAAGCGCGGCTGGCCCGCGAGGCGGAGCTGCCTTACGCCTTGCTGGCGATGGTCACCGATTACGATTGCTGGCGTGAAGGCAGCAGCGTCGATGTGAACGAAGTGCTGGCAGTGATGCGTGGCAACGCCGCCACGGCGCGGGCAACTCTGCGCCGGCTTGCTACCAGCCTGCCCGCGCAACGCCCGCCCAGCGCCATCGATACCGCGCTGGACGGCGCCATCATCACCCCGCGCGATCAGTGGGACATGCGTGTTGTTGCCCGGTTGGATGCCGTTGCCGGGCGTTTGTTGCGCAAGCCGCCGAACGGGCAGAATTGAAGTTTCATCGGCAGCTATCTTGCAAGCTGGCCGCCGTTGCACAAAGATAGGCCATCATGACCCAGAAAACCCCCCTGGCAGAATTCCTGCCCTATCAGCTTTCGATCACGTCCAATGCCGTCAGCGGCCGAATTGCGCTGGAATACCGCCAGCGGTTCGGCCTTTCGGTGCCGGAATGGCGGGTGATGGCAGTGCTGGGCGATTCGGGTTCGCTGACGCAGCGTGACCTGACGCGGTTGACGCTGATGGACAAGGTGGCGGTCAATCGCGCGTGCAAAGTGCTGGAAGAACGGGAACTTGCTGCCCGCCAGCCCAACGCGCAGGATGGCCGTTCGCATCACTTGCAGCTGACCGACAAGGGCCGCGAAATGTACGGCCAGATCATGCCGCTGGCGCTGGAAATGGAACGGCGGTTGTTCGCCAATCTGTCCCGCGAAGAGGTCGACCAGTTCCGCCACCTGCTGGCCCGCGTGCGCGGCGAAGTGGTCGATCTGGACAGCGACGATATCGATAGCGGCAATTTCGGCGTCGATTGAGCCATCGCTGTTCGCAGCAGGAAAGGCCCCGCCGGCATGTGCCGGCGGGGCCTTTCCTTTATCCGGTCCGCGCGGCTGCGATCAGCTGATGTGGCCCGGCCCGTTGTGGGAGAATGCGTCGGCGATGGAACAGGCCGCCGGACCAAGAATGACGACGAACAGCACCGGCAGGATGAACAGGATCAGTGGCACGGTCATGATTGCGGGCAGGCGCGCGGCCTTTTCTTCCGCCCGCATCATGCGTTCGTTGCGGAATTCCGCTGACAGCACACGCAGGGCCGAACTGAGCGGGGTGCCATAGCGTTCGGTCTGGATCATGGTGGTGACCACGCCGCGCACGGAATCCAGCTCCACACGATAGGCGAGGTTTTCGAAAGCCTGGCGGCGCTCGGTCAGGAACGCCAGTTCGATCGCCGTCAGCGCGAATTCGTCACCCAGTTCGGGGTAGGCGCGGCCCAGTTCGCGGGCGACGCGGTTGAAGGCCGCGTCCACCGTCAGCCCGGCTTCGGCGCAGATTACCAGCAGGTCGAGCGCATCGGGCAGACCCTTGCGGATGGCATCGGTGCGCTTCTTCGCCCGGTTGGACAGGAACAGTTCCGGCCCCTTGTATCCGGCGATGACAAGCGCGGCGAAGGCCATGAACCGCTTGAAGCTGCCCCAATCGGGGAAGGTGTCGGTCCAGTACAACGCGATCACGCCGATGAAGCCCAGCACGATCGGCAGCACCATGCGCGCAAAGATCACCGCGACGGCCAGTTCCTTGTTGCGGAAACCGGCCACCGCCAGCTTGCGCTGGATTGCCTTCACCTGGCTTTCCTGAAGGACTTTCATGCCCTCCAGCGTTTCCTTCATGCGGTCGGTCGTGTCGGTGCGGCGCAGCACGCTCTGCCGCTTGCGTCCGCCGCCCAGCATGATGCCGGCTTTCAGTTCTTCGCGCCGGCCGTTCAGCGATTTGACGCGCTTGGCCATCGGATCTTTCACCGTGATCGCGGCATAGATCGCCAGAAACACGGCGGCGGCTGCGACACCGGCCATGATGGTGCCGACAAGCACGACGTCGAAGCCGAGCAGGGTGGGGCCGGGGGGATTGATCATGGGTCTGGTCCTTCCCGGTTCAGATTTCGAAGCTGACCATCTTGGCCATGATGAATGCGCCAAGGCCCATCCAGAACAGTCCGCCAAGACCGATTGCGATCAGGCGATCATCGGAAAAGAAACCGCCGAGATACCTGGGGTTGAGCCACCAGATCATCGTGAACACGATGAACGGCAGCGCGCCGACAATGTAGGCCGATGCCTTGGATTCCGAACTCATGGCCCGGATCTTCAGCTTCATCTGCGCGCGCTTGCGCAGCACGTCCGACAGGTTGGACAGCGTTTCCGCCAGGTTGCCCCCGGTTTCGCGCTGGATGGCCAGCGTGATGACGAAAAACTGGAATTCCGGCGTGCCCAGCTTGTCGGCGGTCACCTGCAAGGATTCCTCCATCGTCCGGCCGATCTTGATCCGTTCGACCACACCTTTGAATTCCGCGCCCACCGGGCCGGGAACTTCGGATGCGACCACGTTCAGCGTTTCAGCCACCGGCAGGCCGGAGCGCAGGCCACGGACCAGCAGTTCGATCGCGTCGGGGAACTTGGAATTGAAATCGGCAATCCGCTTCTTGATCAGGAAGTTGACCACGAAGTGCGGGATGAACGCGCCAACCGCCACGCCCACGCCCAGCGACAGCAGGGCCGCGCCGCTGCGCAGGTAGATCGCCACCATCAACGCCAGCGCGATGCCCAGCGAGGTGTAGAGATACTGTTGCAGCGTAATTTTCTTGCCGGTCCGTTGCAGGCGGATCTGCAAGGCTTCGATGCGCGATCCGGATCCGGCCACGCGGTGCAGCTTGGGCTTGCGCGCGGCAATCGCCTTCTTCAGCTGCGATTCCACGCGGGTCAGGGTGTTTTCGGAATGGCGATAGCGCACCGATTGCAGGCGGCGCTGCCCTTCGCGGGAAGGCGACTTGCCGCTGACCAGGCTATAGCCAAGGACCATCAGGGCCATAAGACCCCCGCTGAGCAGCAGTAGCTGGATGATATTCATGTCCTGCCTTCGCCCCGATCATTGAAACCGTTGCCCGGCGCATGGCGACAATCGCCTGCGCCGGGAGGGATTAGTCCGCGTTTGCGGCCTGCTTCGGCCCCTTGCTCTTCTTGGCCAGCAACGATTTGAAATCGAGCTTGCCCAGCAGCGAGGTGCCGCCGTTGTCGGCCAGCTTGCCATCATCGCTGTCCGCCGCGCCCAGAATGGCCTTGGCGATATCGCGCATGATCTGCCCCGGCTTGGTGCCGCGGTTGGCGTCGGCAAAGGTCTGGCCCAGCTTGGCGGCGTTTG
>JBDLVD010000087.1:0-7459 GCA_039804965.1 Pseudomonadota bacterium | reverse complement strand
GGTCGCCAGCGTGATCGTGATGGATTATTCCAGCCTGTTCTGGGCCACCATCTATGGCTGGGCATGGTTCGGCATGTTGCCTCCTGCCAGCACCTGGATGGGCGCCCCGCTGGTGGTGGCTGCCGGATTGATCATCGCGTGGCGCGAACATCACCTTTCGCGTGAACGCCGCGCAGCGGCACCGGCGGAGGGAACCTGAGCCAGACTGGCCGGTTCATTTTGCGAGCAACCCACTCTGCAAAAGGATAGCCCCATGGTTCGCAAGATCATCATCGCCATCAGCCTGGCCGCCGTCACCCTGTCAGCCGCTGCCTGCAACACCGTGAAGGGTGCGGGCAAGGACGTGGAATCGGTTGGCGAAGCGGCTGACCGCGCGATCTGACCCCCATCGTTGCGATCAAGTGACGCAAACGCCCGCTGGAGCAATCCGGCGGGCGTTCTGCTTCGGCGCGGGATCAGGCGTCCTGCGCTTCCATGCCGTTGAAGCGCGGATCGTCCAGCCGCGCGGCCATCCGGTGAATGTCATCGTATTCGTGCGGGAAGCGCCCGCCGGGTTTCTCCAGCGTGCAATTCAGCGCCGCTGCGGCAACCACGTCGGCATCAATCGCCCGGAAGCGCCGCCGTTTCCCGTGCAATACCAGATCTGCCAGCGGGCTGAACATCTGCGCCAGCACCTCCCAAGGGCGGCGGACGCCGCTGCGTGGGCCGCGCAGCAGGCTGGGTTGCAGGATGTCGAGCCGGCGGAACCCGACCTTGCCCAGCGCCTGTTCCATTTCACCCTTCACCCGCAGGTAAAGCTGCTTGGCGGAAATAGCGGCACCGACCGACGAAACCACCACAAAACGGTCCGCCCCCGCAGCCTTTGCAGCGCGGGCGATCAGCAGGACAAGGTCCAGATCCACCGCGCGGAACTCGGCTTCATCCTGACCGGCATCACGCCAGGTCGTGCCCAGCGCGCAAATCACCGCATCGGGCGCGATCGCGGCGATTGCGTCGGTCCAGTTTGCCGGTTCTGCCACCAGCATTTCAATCCGCCCGCCCAGTGGCAACGGCGCTTCACGCCGCGCCAGCGCCATCAGCCGCAATTCCGGACGACGGATCGCCAGTTGCATTACCTTGCCACCGATCAGGCCGGTGGCGCCGACCAGCAGGATGCGCCGGGGTTCAGACATTGGTCAGGCCTTCAGGTACGCTGTTATAAATCATGCGATATTGCTCAATGGCATAGTGGTCGGTCATCCCGGCAATGAAATCAGCGATATAACGGCTGCGCGCGGGTTCTTCCATCGGCAGCCCGCGCCGCCAGCTGGCTGGCAACCTTTCGGGCTGGCGGTGATAGGCGGCATAGAGCTGCGCGATCACGTCGCGCGCCCGCTCCGCCGTGCCGCGCTGTTCTGCGTGCAGATACAGCCGATCGTACAGGAATGCCTTCAGCTGCCTTTCCTGCGCCGCCATCGCGGGGGAAAACGCCGCCATCACCCGCCCTGCCCCGCGCACGTCCTCCACCGAAAGTGCGCCGGCGGCATTGGCGCGGGTGGTTTCGATCAGATCGTTGACCATCAGGCCAATCTGCCCGCGCACCAGTTCGCGCAGCAAGGTTTCGTGCGGCTGATGCGGGTATCGCCGTTCCACCGCGTGCCATTGATCGGCCACGAAATCGAGCGTCAGAAGATCGTCCAATTGCAGGAACCCTGCACGCAGGCCGTCATCGATGTCGTGGTTGTCATAGGCGATGTCATCGGCCAGCGCGGCAACCTGCGCTTCCAGTGATGCGAACCGGGCAAGATCCAGCGGAAAGGCCGCATCCAATTCCTGCAACGCCCAGCCCGGACGGCTGACCGGGCCGTTGTGCTTGGCAAGTCCTTCCAGCATTTCCCAGCTGAGATTCAACCCCGGGTGGCCCGGATAGGGGCTGTCCAGCCGCATCAGCACACGCAGGCAGTGTTCGTTGTGGTCGTAACCGCCTTGCAGTGCCGTTGCAGCGGCCAGTGCATCTTCCCCCGCATGGCCAAATGGCGGGTGGCCGATGTCGTGGGCGAGACACAGTGCCTCGGCCAGATCCTCATCCAGACCCAGCGCGCGAGCCACCACCCGGCCGATCTGCGCCACTTCCAGGCTGTGCGTCAGGCGGACGCGGTAATGGTCGCCATCGGGGGCGATGAAGACCTGTGTCTTGCCCGCCAGACGGCGGAACGCGATCGAATGGATGATGCGGTCCCGATCCCGCTGAAATTCGCTACGCGGGCCGCGAACCCCTTGAAGATCCTGCCGGAATTCACGCCCACGCGACTTGGCAGGATCGGCGGCGTAGGGTGCGCGTGACATGCCGGCAGGGCTAGGCGGTGCCGCGCCGCTCCGCAACCTGAACGGATCGGGAACCGGTGCAAAGCCAGACTTTCCGCGTCAGTCCGCCAGAGCCTTGTTGATGTTTTCGACCATCTTCTTGGCATCGGCCAGCAGCATCATCGTCTGGTCCATGTAGAACACGTCGTTGTCCACCCCGGCATAGCCGACGCCGCCCATGCTGCGCTTGATGAACATCACGGTCTTGGCCTTGTCCACGTCGAACACCGGCATGCCATAGATCGGGCTGGACTTGTCCGTCTTCGCCGCCGGATTGACCACGTCGTTGGCACCGATGATGAAGGCTACGTCGGCTTGTGCGAATTCGCTGTTGATGTCTTCCAGCTCGAACACATCGTCATAAGGAACGTTGGCCTCCGCCAGCAGCACGTTCATGTGCCCCGGCATACGGCCTGCGACCGGATGGATCGCGTATTTGACGGAAACGCCTTCCTTTTTCAGCAAATCGCCCATTTCGCGCAAGGCGTGCTGGGCCTGCGCCACGGCCATCCCGTATCCGGGGATGATGATGACGTTTTCCGCCTGCTTCAGCATGAAGGCCGCATCATCTGCGCTGCCCTGCTTGTAAGGCCGCTGTTCGCGTGCCGCGCCGCCCGATGTGTCCGCTGCAGCGCCGAACCCGCCCGCAATCACCGAAATGAAGCTGCGGTTCATCGCCTTGCACATGATGTAGGAGAGAATTGCACCCGACGATCCGACCAGCGCCCCGGTGATGATCATCGCGGTGTTGTGCAGGGTGAACCCCATCGCCGCCGCTGCCCAGCCGGAATAGCTGTTCAGCATCGACACCACCACCGGCATATCCGCCCCGCCGATGGGGATGATCAGCAGGAAGCCGATAACGAAGGCGAGCGCAGTGATCGTGGCAATGATCCACAGGCCCTGATCCTGCGTAAACCAGCCGACCAGCCCCAAAATAGCCACCAGCGTGCCGAGATTGATCACATGTCGCCCCGGCAACATGATCGGTGCACCGCTCATCTTCCCGGCCAGCTTGAGGAAGGCGATAATCGAACCGGAGAAAGTGATTGCGCCAATGGCAATGCCGAGACCCATTTCGACCCGGCTTTGCGGTTCGATCAGACCTTCGGCCCCGGTGATCCCGAAGGCCTGCGGATTGAGATAGGCCGCCCAGCCTACCAACACCGCTGCAAGGCCGACGAGGCTGTGAAACGCCGCCACGAGTTGCGGCATGTCGGTCATCGCGATGCGGCGTGCCGTCACCCAGCCGATGCCGCCACCGATGGCGATCGCGCCGATGATTTCGGGCAAACCGGCAACATCGTGCGTTACCAGCGTGGTGACCACTGCGATCAACATGCCGATCATGCCGAAACGGTTGCCAGTGCGGCTGGTGGTGGGGTGCGAAAGGCCACGCAGCGCCAGAATGAACAGTACGCCCGCGACGAGATAGGCGAACATCGCCCAGGAAGGAGTGACGGCCTGTTCCATCACTTCTTCTCCTTCTTCTTGTACATCGCCAGCATTCGTTCGGTGACGGCAAAACCGCCGAAGATATTGACGGATGCCAGCACCACGCCAAGCAGGCCGAGCCATTTGGCCGCCGGACTGCCCATTGCGGCCGAAGCTACGAGCGCGCCAACGATGATAACCGAACTGATCGCGTTGGTGACCGCCATCAGAGGCGTGTGCAGCGCCGGGGTGACCGACCAGACCACGTAATAGCCAACAAAGCAGGCCATCACGAAGATGGACAGGATCGATATGAAATCCATGGACTTAAGCCTCCCCGCGCCGGGGAGATGCCCCGGCCCGCATCATTACCTGCCGAGCTTCTGCGCGATTTCGACCGCGTTACCTTCGGGATCGACGAGGTAGATCACCTTAATGCCCAGCGGGGCCACTTCGGTAATGTCGAGCGCAGGGGTCACGCCGCGAGCAGCAAGCGCAGCGCGTGTCGCGGCAAGATCACGCGATTCCAGCGTCACTTGCGAAATGCCGCGAATGCCGGCGTGGCGTGGCGGGGTGGCACGGGCCGGCCCCGCAACAGAGCCTGCAGCCAGGATCAGTTCGATCCGCTGATTGCCGTTTTCCAGCCAGCGCACGGGCGTGCCGCCGCCGATCTTGGTGTCCTTGACCAGCTTGAAGCCAAGCTTTTCGACATACCACGTGGTTTCCAGATCAAGATCGGCAACCGAAATGGCGACCATGAAGTGGTTGAAGGCGAGCGGATTGCCGGCCGTTTTTGCGACGATCGGCGTGGTCGCACAGGCGGCCAGAGCGACAGCGGACCCGCAGGTCAGTACGATAGTGCGGAACACAGCTTTCATGCCTTCACCCTCTCATTCACGATTGCCCCGCCCTGCGTCAGCCGCACAGCGGTGCCGATTTCCTCATCCAGCACCGGACGTGCCTGTTCCTTGTCCCAGAATGCGGACAGGAAGTTATACAGATTGCGGCTGAACAGCGCGCTGGCATCGGCCGGCAGATGCGCGGCCGGATTGGACAGGCCGGTTATCAGCACGCCGTGCCGTTCCACCACCTGATCCGCCACGCTGCCTTCCACATTCCCGCCTTGAGCCACGGCCAGATCGAAGATCACGCTGCCCGGCCGCATGGTGGCGATCTGGGCATCGGTGATCAGCCGGGGCGCAGCACGTCCCGGGATCAGCGCGGTGGTGATGACGATATCCTGCTTGGCAATATGGCTGCTGACCAGTTCGGCCTGCGCAGCCTGATATTCCGGCGACATTTCGGTGGCGTATCCGCCCGCGCCTTCGCCTTCGATCCCGGCAACGTTTTCCACGAACACCGGCTTCGCACCGAGCGACTGGATCTGTTCCTTGGTGGCAGAGCGAACATCGGTGGCGGAAACCTGTGCGCCCAACCGCCGCGCGGTGGCGATGGCCTGCAAACCGGCGACACCAACGCCCATGACGAAGCATTTTGCAGCGGAAATGGTGCCCGCAGCCGTCATCATCATCGGGAACGCCCGGCCATAGAGGTTGGCCGCAGCCAGCACCGCCTTGTATCCGGCCAGATTGGACTGGCTGGACAATACGTCCATGCTTTGCGCGCGGGTAATGCGCGGCATGAATTCCATCGCCAGCGCTTCAAAACCGGCGGAGGCGTATGCTTCCACCCGCGCCTTCTGGCCGAACGGATCGAAAGTAGCTGCCACCCACGCGCCCGGCTTTGCCCCGGCGAGCAGTTCCACGTCAGGCGCCTGAACGCCCAGCACGATATCGGCATTCTTCACCGCTTCTGCGGTAGGGCAAACCTGCGCCCCGGCATCGCGATAGGCCTGATCGGTGATGGAAGCGG
Organism: Pseudomonadota bacterium; assembly: GCA_039804965.1. Taxonomy (GTDB): domain Bacteria; phylum Pseudomonadota; class Alphaproteobacteria; order Sphingomonadales; family Sphingomonadaceae; genus Croceibacterium_C. The sequence continues at coordinate 1,810 of JBDLVD010000087.1, read as the reverse complement.
CAACGCCTGCCCCCTGTTCCACCGCCATGACCGCGCCCAGTGCGGCGAATTTCTTCACCGTTTCCGGCGTGGCGGCCACGCGGGTTTCTCCGCTGGCCTGTTCCTTCAATACCGCGATGCGCATCCCCCCGGCGCCCGCGTCAGGCGATGATGATGACGATCAGCGCCACGATCACTGCCAGCAGGGGAACGGTCCACTTCAACGTGGCGATGAAGCTTTCGTAAGTGCCTGCTGCCGCCTTCATATCGTTTGCGGATTCCATCGTGTGCGTCCTCTGTCGCTGAATATTACCTGTTCCTTCGCTCTATATCCGCATTCATGCCTGCTCAAGCCGCTTAATCGGCTCTTTACCCCCTTCCGCTACCTCACGGTCCGTAAACGCGTGAAATGGGTGGAAAATTGCATGGCCGAGGCCGAACAGCGCCTGCTGATGCTGATTGATGACGAACCGGCGCAAAGCCGGCTGATAACCGCGCTGGCCGCGCGGGAGGGCTGGCGCACGCTGGTGGTGCGGGATTCCGAAACCGCCATCGCCACGCTCGGCACCCGGCAGGGGATGACGCTGTCCGCCATCATTCTCGACCAATGGGTTCCCGGCGATCAGGCATGTGAACTGATCGAGGAACTGAAAAGCCGCCGCCCAGCGCTGCCGATCCTGATGATTACCGCCAGCACCAGCCCGTTACTGGCGGTAGAGGCCATGCGCGCCGGTGCGACGGACTATCTGGTCAAGCCCGTTGCGCCCGATCGGCTGATGCAGGCTGTGCGCAACGCCACCACCCGCGAAACACCGCAGGACGAACTGACCCCGCTCACCGAAAAGATGAACACCCCGCTCGATTTCGATGCGATGGTGGGCACCGCTCCGCCGTTCCGCGATGCGCTGGCGAAATCCGCCAAGGCCGCACGCGGGCACGGCGCCGTGCTGATCGAAGGCGAAAGCGGCACTGGCAAGGAAATGCTGGTGCGGGCGATGCAACTGGCCAGCCCGCGCGCCAAGGCGCCTTTCCGCATGATCAACATTGGCGGCGTCCCGACAAGCTCGCTCGCTTCCGTGCTGTTTGGCCACGAAAAGGGCGCGTTCCCCGGCGCGTTCGACCGGCAGGTGGGCGCTTTCCAGAACTGCGATGGCGGCACGCTGGTCCTCGACGAAGTGGACCGCCTGTCTATCGAATTGCAGGACCGTCTGGCCGAAGTGATGGCCACGCGCATGGTCCGCCCGATCGGCGCGAAACACAGCTTCAAGGTGGACGTGCGGGTGATTTCCGCCAGCAACCTGCCGCTGGCCGATCTGGTGACCATCGGCCATTTCCGGCCGGAACTGCTGGAACTGCTGTCTGGCACCAAGATCGTGCTGCCGCCCTTGCGTGAACGCGGTGGCGATATTCCCGCGCTGACCCGCCACTTCCTCGCCCGGATCGGTGAACAGCCGGGCCTGCGCCCGCTGGGCATCACCGACGGCGCGCTGAAACTGCTCGCCGCGTTCGACTGGCCCGGCAACGTGCGGCAAATGCAGGCCGTGCTGTTCCGTGCGGCGGTGTTCTGCGATGGCAATGCCCTGACAGCCGCCGATTTCCCGCAACTGAGCGAAATGCTGGGCGTGATGGAAACCGGCAGCCAGCCGCTGCAGGACGGCGTCGGCGTGCAGTTGTTCACCCGCGATGGCAACTTGCGCCCGCTGGAAGAAATCGAGGCCGACGTTATCCGCCTCGCCATCGGCCATTATCGTGGCCGCATGACCGAAGTGGCGCGGCGGCTGGGCATCGGCCGGTCAACGCTTTACCGCAAGCTGACCGATCTGGGGATCGA
>JBDLVD010000086.1:0-7586 GCA_039804965.1 Pseudomonadota bacterium | reverse complement strand
CCGCACCACTTGCATTACACCGCGCTGCCCGACTGGGCGCAGACGCTGGGCATGGTGTTTTCCATCATGCTGTGGATGCCCAGCTGGGGCGGCATGATCAACGGCCTGATGACGCTGAACGGCGCATGGGACAAGATCCGCACCGATCCGATCATCCGCATGATGGTGATGGCGCTGGCCTTCTATGGCATGAGCACCTTCGAAGGTCCGATGATGTCGGTGAAGGCCGTCAACAGCCTGTCGCACTATACCGACTGGACCATCGGCCACGTCCATTCCGGCGCGCTGGGGTGGAACGGCATGATCACCTTTGCCGCCATCTATTATCTGGTCCCGCGCCTGTGGGATCGCCAGCGGCTCTATTCGCTGCGGATGGTCAACTGGCACTTCTGGCTCGCGACCGTGGGCATCGTGTTCTACGCCGCCAGCATGTGGGTGGCAGGGATCACCCAGGGCCTGATGTGGCGTGAATACGGGCCGGACGGCTATCTGGTGAACAGCTTTGCCGAAACGGTGGCCGCGCTGCACCCGATGTTCATCCTGCGCGCCTTCGGTGGCCTGCTGTACCTTGCCGGTGCCGTGATCATGGTGGTCAACGTCTGGGCCACGATCCTGGGCAAGCTGCGCAGCGAAGCCCCGATGACCGAAACGCCCTTCAATGCCCAAGCCGATCGCCCGATTGTCGCGATCCCGGCCGAGTAGGAACCGATCATGACCAGCATGACCGAACGTCACAAGAAACTGGAGCGCAACGTCACGCTCCTCGGCGCTTTCGCACTCGTTGCCGTCGCCATCGGCGGGATCGTGGAAATCGCCCCACTGTTCTGGATCGACAACACGATCGAGAAGGTGGAGGGGATGCGCCCCTACACCCCGCTGGAACAGGCCGGGCGCGACATCTTCGTGCGCGAAGGCTGCTATCTGTGCCACAGCCAGATGATCCGTCCCTTCCGGGACGAGGTCGAACGCTATGGCCACTACAGCCTGGCAGCGGAATCGATGTACGATCACCCGTTCCAGTGGGGTTCCAAGCGGACCGGGCCGGATCTGGCCCGCGTCGGCGGCAAGTATTCCGACAGCTGGCACGTGCAGCACCTGAAGAACCCGCAAAGCGTGGTGCCCGAAAGCGTCATGCCCAGCTATGGCTTCCTGGCGAAGACCGATCTGGTGGTGACCGACCCGAAGGAACGGCTGGAAACGCTGCGCCTCGTCGGCGTGCCCTACACCGGCGAAGACGTGAAGCAGGCCGCTGCGGACATCAGCGCACAGGCAGATCCCGAAGGGGACGCCGGCACGCTGGCGAAGCGGTATCCCAAGGCACAGATCCGCGATTTCGACGGCGATCCCAAGCGCATCACCGAAATGGATGCACTGGTTGCCTACCTCCAGATGCTCGGAACGCTGGTGGATGTGAACGCCGCCGCCGCGCAGGAGGATCTGGCCAAGGAAAAGGGGCGGTAAGGTGAACTCCACTTACGACCTTCTGCGCGAACTGGCCGACAGCTGGGCGCTGCTGGTGATGCTGCTGATCTTCCTCGGGCTGGCGGCATGGCCGTTCCGCCCCGGCGCCAGCCAGCACAACAGCGATGCTGCCAACCTGATCTTCAAGGATGACACCGATGGTGAATAAACGGATCGACGAGCCCACCGGCACCCAGACCGTTGGCCACGAATGGGACGGCATCGAGGAACTCGATACGCCGATGCCCCGCTGGTGGCTGTGGACCTTCTTTGCCTCGATCTTCTGGGCGCTGGTCTATGTCATTCTCTACCCGGCCATCCCGATGCTGAACAAGGGCACCGAAGGCTATTTCGGCTGGACCAGCCGCGGCCAGCTGGCTGCGGAAATGGACAAGGAAGGCGCACGCCGCGCGCCCCTGCTGACGCAGCTTTCGCAGATTCCGATCGAACGCCTGCCTGCCGATGGCAAGCTGATGCGCGCCGCCGTTTCCGGGGGCCGTGCGGCATTCAAGGTCAACTGCGTGCAGTGCCACGGTGCCGGTGCGGCCGGATCGGCCGGTTATCCGAACCTGAACGACGATGACTGGCTGTGGGGCGGCGATCTCAAGACCATCGAAACCACGTTGACCCATGGCATCCGCCAGCCGGGCGACAATGCAACCCGCATGAGCATGATGCCGGCCTTCGGTGGCATCCTGACCCCGGCGCAGATCAGCCAGGTGGCGGGCCATGTGCTCAGCCTGTCGGGCAAGGCCCAGCCGAACGCGGCGGGGGCGCAGATCTTTGCGGAAAACTGCGCGGTCTGCCACGGTGCCGATGGCAAGGGCGGCCGCCAGTTCGGCGCACCCAACCTCGCCGATGCAATCTGGCTGTACAGCGGCAAGAAGGCCGACATCGCCGCGCAGATCAGCGAACCGCGCCACGGCGTGATGCCGGCCTGGAATACCCGGCTGGATCCGGTGACGATCAAGATGATTGCAGCTTATGTCCACTCGCTGGGGGGCGGTGAGGACTTCGTGGAGGTCGCCGCGGACCCGGCGGTAGTGAAAAATGAACAGCCCTGACCCGGTAATCGCCCCCAAGGCGGAGAAGCAGCTCTACGCGAAAAGGAAGGCCGTCCATCCCCGGCGGATCGACGGCGCCTTCCGCCGCTTCAAATGGCTGGTGATGCTCGTCACCCTCGCCATCTATTACGGGACGCCGTGGCTGCGCTGGAATCGTGGCCCCTACGCGCCCGATCAGGCGGTGCTGGTGGATCTGGCCCATCGCCGGTTCTACATGTTCAGCATCGAAATCTGGCCGCAGGAATTCTATTTCGTGGCCGGCCTGCTGATCATGGCCGGGATCGGCCTGTTTCTGGTCACCAGCGCCGTGGGCCGCGCATGGTGTGGCTATACCTGCCCGCAGACCGTGTGGACCGATCTGTTCCAGCATGTCGACCGCTTCATCGATGGCGATCGCAACGCGCGGATGCGGCTGGATGCGGCCCCGTGGACCGGCGGCAAGATCGCCCGGCGGCTGTTCAAATGGACCATCTACCTCGTCATCGCGTTCTGGACCGGCGGCGCATGGATCATGTATTTCGCCGATGCGCCCACGCTGACGCATGATTTCTGGACATTGCAGGCGGATCCGGTGGCCTATGCCACGGTGGCCATCCTGACCGGGACCACCTTCTGGTTCGGCGGTTTCATGCGCGAACAGGTGTGCATCTACATGTGCCCGTGGCCGCGCATCCAGACCGCCATGCTCGACGAAAAATCGCTGCTGATCACCTACAAGGAATGGCGCGGAGAAAAGCGCGGCAGCCTGAAGAAGGCCGAAAAGGCGCCGGATCAGTACGGTGACTGCATCGATTGCGGGCTGTGCGTAGCCGTCTGTCCGACCGGGTGGGACATCCGCAAGGGACCGGACATTTCGTGCATCACATGCGGCCTGTGCATCGATGCCTGTGACCGGGTGATGGGCGAAGTGGGCCGTCCGCGAGGCCTGATCGACTATGCCACGCTGGACGATTGCCGCAGCGAAGCCGCCGGCAATCCGCCAAAGCCGGTGTGGAAGACGCTGATGCATCCGCGCACGCTGATCTACCTTGCCATCTGGTTGGCCATCGGCGCGGGCCTGCTGTTTGCGCTGGGAACCCGCGCGCACATCGACATCAGCGCTGCGCCCGATCGCAATCCGCCGTTCATGCTGATGAGCGACGGCAGCGTACGCAATGCCTTCACGGTCAAACTGCGCAACATGGAAAGCCGCCCGCGGCGGATGCGCGTGACGCTGGAAGGCATGCCCAAGGCCACCATGTGGACGGACGACATGGCGCGCGAAGATGCAGAACGCGAAATCTATCGCACCGTGCCAGCCGACGAAACCTTGCCGCTGCGCGTCTATGTCGTGGCACCCGCGGGGGTTGCCCAGCAGGATTTCGGCTTCAAGGTGACTTCGGTCGACGAACAGGCCGAAACCGACACCAACGATGTGCGCTTCAGCGCGCCGGGGAACTGACCATGACCAGCACGACCGCCAGCGCCGCTGTGAAACGCCCGTTCACCGGGCGGCACATGACCGCCATCCTCGTCGCCTTTTTTGGGGTGGTGATCGCGGTTAACGTGCTCATGGCCCATTTCGCCACCTCCACTTTCGGCGGGATCGTGGTCGAAAACTCCTATGTCGCCAGCCAGGATTTCAACCGCTGGCTGGATGAAGCGCGAACCGAAAAGGCGCTGGGCTGGACAGTCCACACCGGCTGGCGGCCTGATGGCAAGCTGGCCATCACTGCCACCGGGCCAAGCGCGGCCGCCACACTGACGGGTATGGCCCGCCACCCGTTGGGACGCCTGCCCGATGTTCCGCTGACCTTCGTGGCCGACGGTAAAGGCACCTTCGTGTCCGACCAGAAGGTGCCTGATGGGCGCTGGCAGTTGCGGCTGGAGATGAAGGACGGCAGCAAGCTGTGGCGGCGCGAGGACGAACTGAAGTGACCGCTGCGGCGATCCGTGCGGATGCGCTGGGCCACACGGTTCTGGCTGTCCCCGGGATGCATTGCGCCGGGTGCATGAGCAAGGTCGAACGCGGGCTGTCCGCCCTGCCCGGCGTGGCGGAAGCGCGGGTCAACCTGACATCGCGCATGGTCACCGTGGACCATGATCCAGCGGTGCAGCCGCGCCAGTTGGTGCAGGCGCTGGCCGATATCGGTTTTGAATCGCAGACCCGGCGCGAAGAACTGACAGCCCCGCCCTCTGCCGCCAAGCCCTTGCTTGCACCGCTGGCCGTGGCCGGATTTGCGGCGATGAACGTGATGCTGCTTTCGGTCAGCGTCTGGTCGGGCGCGGAAGGCTCGACGCGGGAACTGTTCCACTGGATCAGCGCGCTGATCGGCGTTCCGGCCATCGCCTATTCCGGCCGGCCATTCTTTTCCTCCGCGCTTGGCGCCTTGCGCAAGGGGCGAACCAACATGGACGTGCCGATTTCGATCGGCGTGCTCATCGCCACCGGCCTCAGCCTGTATGAAACCATCACCCTTGGCGAACATGCCTGGTTCGATGGCGCGCTGATGCTGATTACCTTCCTGCTCGCCGGGCGGGTGCTGGACGCAATGATGCGCGACCGGGCCCGTGCCGGCGTCGATGCCTTGCTCAGCCAGGCGGCACAGGGCGCGATGGTCGCCGCGCCCGATGGCACGATGGCCTGGGTGCAGGCCGCCAATCTGGCGCCCGGGCAGATCATGCGGGTCGCCGCCGGGGAACGGCTGGCGGCAGATGGCGAAATCGTGTCGGGCAACAGCAGCTTTGACCAGAGCCTGCTGACCGGCGAAACCGCGCCCGTGCTGGCCCGCGCGGGCGACAAGGTGCTGGCCGGAACGCTCAATCTGGAAGCGCCGGTGGACGTGCGCGTCAGCCATGCAGGGCGCGATACCACGCTGGCAGAAATCGCGCGATTGATGGAAGCCAGCACCCAGAACCGCAGCCGCTATGTCCGCATCGCGGACCGTGCGGCACGGCTTTACGCGCCTGCCGTGCATACGCTGGCGGCGATCACCGTGCTGGGCTGGCTGCTGGCCGGGGCGAGCGTTTACAAGGCCTTGGTGATCGGCGTGGCGGTGCTGATCATCACCTGCCCGTGCGCGCTGGGCCTTGCCGTGCCGGTGGCGCAGGTGGTGGCCAGCGGGGCGCTGATGCGGGCGGGGATCATGGTCAAGGACGGGTCCGCGCTGGAACGGCTGGCGACGGTCGACCGCGCCCTGCTGGACAAGACCGGCACGCTGACGGCAGGCAAGCCGCAGCCCGATCCGGCTGCTCTGGCGGCGCTTACCCCGCAGGAATCTGCCATTGCGCTGGCGTTGGCATCGCACAGCCGCCACCCGCTTTCGCGCAATCTGGCCGAGGCGCTGATCGCAAAAGGGGTCCGCGCCGCGCCGCTGGAACAGGTGGAAGAACGCCCCGGCGAAGGCGTTTTCGCAATTTGCAACGGCACTGCAACGGCACTGCGACGGCCGGACAATGCCGATGCCATGGGCGTCGCGCTGCAACTGGGCGATGCGCCGATCCGGCTGCTGCCATTTGCGGACCAGTTGCGCCCCGATGCGCTGGCCGCGCTCGCGCGGATGCAGGCACTGGGCATCGAATGTTCGATCCTGTCCGGCGATGCGCCCGAAGCCGTCGCCGCCATCGCGCGGCAGACCGGGCTGACCGGGCAAGGCAATGCCCGCCCGGCCGACAAGCAGGACGCAATCCAACGCCTGCGCGATGCGGGCCGCAAGGTGCTGATGGTGGGTGACGGGTTGAACGATGGCCCTGCGCTGGCCGCCGCCGATGCTTCGATGGCGCCCGCATCTGCCAGCGATGTCGGCCTGCAGGCGGCGGACATGGTGTTCGTGCAGCAGACCCTGCTGGCCCTGCCCCGCGCGATCAAGGCTGCCCGTTCGACCATGAGCGTGGTGAAACAGAACTTCGCGCTGGCTATCGGCTACAACATGCTGGCCGTACCGCTGGCGATGGCGGGAATGGTCACGCCCCTGATCGCGGCAGCGGCGATGTCGCTCAGTTCACTGCTGGTGGTGGGCAATTCGCTGCGGCTGGTGAGGGCCGCGAAATGACCGGGCTGGTGGTGCTGATCCCGATCGCACTGGGGCTGGGCCTGCTGGGGCTGGCCGCATTTTTCTGGGCGCTGCGCCACGGGCAGTTCGACGATCCCGACGGGTCGGCCGCCCGCATCCTGATCGACGAGGATGATTGAACGGTGAGCCCGCTGCACGCCCTGATCGCTGCGACCGCGCTGATCCCCGCGATGACCGGCCCTGCGCGGCAGGCCGATGGCAGCACGCTGGTGCTGGCGCTGTGCAATGGCGGGTCGATCACCGTGCAGACCGGCGGCAGCAACGCACCGGCCGGGCCGCCGATGGGCCCGTGTTGCGCCAAAGGGTGCCAGATTGGCGACCGGCGCAAGGGTATTGACCCAAAACAATGAGTTGGGTGCCGGCAGCAGGCAGATATCCTGCCCATGTGGCCCTATCATCCCAAACTGCTTGAAACGCCGGTCCCCCGGTACACCAGCTTTCCCACCGCTGCCGAATTCGGCCCGGATGTGGGACCGCGCGATTTCAGGGAAGCAGTATCGACCGCGACCGACGACGTGTCGCTGTATGTCCATATCCCCTTCTGCGAGAAGATCTGCTGGTACTGCGGCTGCAACACCGCCGCCGCCAACCGCGCATCGCGGCTGACGAGCTATTTTGATGCGCTGCACCGCGAAATCGCCATGGTCGCCGCGCTGCTGCCGGCCAGCGCGCGCGTGCGGCGGGTCGCCTTTGGCGGCGGCAGCCCCAATGCCATCCAGCCGACCGATTTCGTGCGGCTGATGGATGCGCTGCACCTGCATTTCCCGCTGGAAGACCCGCTGATTTCGATCGAACTCGATCCGCGCACGCTGACCCGCGACTGGGGCGCGGTGACCGGCGGCATCGGGGCCACCAATGCCAGCCTTGGCGTGCAGACTTTTGCCCCTGCCCTGCAATCCGCCATCGGCCGCGAACAGCCGCTGGAGATGATCGAAAGCAGCGTGGAAATCCTGCGCAAGGCGGGCATCACCTCGCTCAATTTCGATCTGATGTATGGACTGCCCGGCCA
>JBDLVD010000085.1:0-7660 GCA_039804965.1 Pseudomonadota bacterium | reverse complement strand
CAGCCCTATCTGCTCAGCCAAGGGGAACCGACGCTCAACCGCACGTGGATTCCCACGCAGGACAGCCCCGGCGTGCGTCAGACGTGGGAAGCGCGCATCACCGCGCCCAAGGCGCTGACAGTGGTGATGTCGGGCCTTTCGGGCGGCGCGGCAAAGGATGTGGGCGGGGGCAAGCATGCCTTCACCTTCCACATGGACAAACCGGTCGCCCCCTATCTGATCGCGATTGCGGCGGGCGATCTGGTGTTTCGCGAACTGGGCCCGCGCACGGGCGTCTGGACCGAACCCGCGATGATCGACGCAGCGGAGAAGGAACTGGCCGATACGGAGAAGATGGTGGAAGCGGCAGAGGCGCTCTACGGCCCCTATCGCTGGGGCCGCTATGACGTGATCGTGCTGCCGCCCAGCTTCCCTTATGGCGGCATGGAAAATCCCACGCTGACGTTCCTGACGCCGACCTTCATCGCCGGGGACAAGAGCCTTGTCGGGCTGGTTGCGCATGAACTGGCGCACAGCTGGTCGGGTAACCTCGTGACCAATGCCAACTGGGCGGACAGTTGGCTGAACGAAGGCGTGACCAGCTATTTCGAAAATCGCATTGTCGAACAGTTGTATGGACCCCGCCGTGCGCAGCAGGAAGCCGCGCTCAGCTTTGGTGAAATGGAAGATGTGCTGGCGGAAAAGGGCGCCGACGCCCCGATCACCGCGCTGCATCTGGCCCCTGCGCAGGCTGTGCCCGATGGCGGCGCGGGCGGCATCATTTACGACAAGGGCGCCGAATTCATGCGCACGGTGGAAACCATCGCCGGACGCACGAAGTTCGATGCATGGCTGCGCCAGTGGTTCGACAACCACGCATTCCAGCCGGCCACATCGGCGATGATCCTGGCGGACATGGACAAGAACCTGATCGGCAGCGATGCCGCGCTTGGCCAGAAACTCGATCTCAAGACGTGGATCTATCAGCCGGGTCTGCCGGCCAACGCTGTGAAACCGGTGGCCAGCGCCTTTGCCACGGTGGATCAGGCGGCAGTGGCCTATGCGGGCGATCGCAAGGTCGATGCAGTGGCTTGGCAAGGCTGGACCACGGCGGAGCGGCTGCGGTTCATCGGCAAGGTTCCCCGCAAGCTGGAAGCAGCGCAACTGGCCGCGCTGGACAGCCAACTGGGCCTTTCGGCCAGCGGCAACGACGAAGTGCTGTTCGCCTGGCTCGATCTGGCTTTGGGCAACCGGTATGAACCGGCGGTGCCGGTGGCGGAAACGTTCCTGGGTCGAGTTGGGCGGCGCAAATTCGTGGCCCCGCTGTTCAAGACCTTGATGGCGCAGGGTGATTGGGGCCAGCCGATTGCCCGGCGCATCTATGCCAAGACCCGCGCAGGTTATCATTCGGTGACGCAGGGTACGGTGGACGACCTGCTGAAGCATCCCGGCTGACGGCGTTAAGGGTTGAACGCGCGCAACTGCGTGCTTTCCCCCTTGCCGTCCGGCCCGCATCCGCACATCTGTTTGAAGGATGCTGCGCCAGTATGAACTTGTCGAACGGGTAAAAGCCTACGATCCTGATGCGGACGAGGCGCTGCTGAACCGCGCCTATGTCTACACGGTGCAGAAACACGGCACCCAGAAACGCGCCAGCGGCGATCCCTATTTCAGCCACCCGGTGGAAGTGGCCGGGCTGATGACGGACCTGAAACTGGATCAGGAAACCATCATCACCGCGCTGTTGCACGACACGGTGGAAGATACCCTCGCCACGATCGAGGACATCGAAAAAAAGTTCGGCCCCGATATCGCCCGGCTGGTGGACGGGGTGACCAAGCTTTCCAAGATCGAACAGATGGCGGAAAACGAACGTGCGGCGGAAAACCTGCGCAAGTTCCTGCTAGCGATGAGCGAGGACATCCGCGTGCTGCTGGTGAAGCTGGCGGATCGGCTGCACAACATGCGCACGCTGCATTTCATCAAATCGCCGGAAAAGCGCCAGCGGATCGCCCGCGAAACGATGGAAATCTACGCCCCGCTGGCAGAACGCGTGGGCATGTACGAATACATGCGCGAAATGCAGGCGCTGGCGTTCGAACAGCTGGAACCGGAAGCCTATGCCACGCTGACCGGACGGCTGGAGCAGCTGCGCAGCCGGGGCGGCGGGCAGGTGGATGACATCGCGCTGGCGATCAAGCAGGCGCTGGCAGCATCGGGTTTGCAGGTGCAGGTTTGGGGCCGCGAAAAGCAGCCCTATTCGATCTGGAAGAAGATGGCCGAACGGCACGTGTCGTTCGATCAGGTGACCGATATCTTCGCCTTCCGGGTGGTGACGGAAAACGAAGCCGACTGCTATCGCGCGATCGGCGTTCTGCACACCACCTGGCAATGCCTTCCGGGCCGCTTCAAGGACTATATCTCCACACCAAAGAGCAACGGTTACCGTTCGCTGCATACGTCGCTGATGTATGAAAATTCGATGCGGGTGGAAGTGCAGATCCGCACCGCGGACCAGCACCAACTGAACGAATTCGGGCTGGCCGCGCATTGGGCCTACAAGCAGGGTGAACGGCCCGATGGCCAAGTGGGCTGGCTGCGCGACCTGATCGAAATCGTCGATGCCAGCCACGATGCGGAAGAGCTGCTCGAAAACACCAAGATGGCGATCTATCAGGATCGCATCTTTGCCTTCACGCCCAAGGGCGCGCTGTTCCAGCTGCCGCGCGGATCGACCCCGGTGGACTTTGCCTTTGCCGTCCACACCAACCTTGGCGCGCAGACCGTGGGGGCCAAGATCAACGGCCGCCACATGCCGCTGCGCACCGCGCTGAACAACGGCGATGTGGTGGAAATCATCAAGGGTTCCAGCGCCGAACCGCAGCTCAGCTGGCTCGGCTTCGTCATCACCGGCAAGGCGCGGGCCAGTATCCGCCGCGCCGTGCGGGCAAAAGAACGTGCTGAAATCGCCGCCATCGGCCGCAAGCTGTACGATGAAATCATCGAACGCCTGCCCGCCAAGGTGGGCAAGAAGGCGCTGACGTCCGCGCTCGACAGGCTGGACATGGAGGACGAGGACGACCTGATGTACGCCATCGGCACGGCCAAGCTGTCCGACCGCGAAGTGATGGAGGCGCTGATCCCCGGCAGTGCGGCTGACATGCCCGAACCGCCGACGCAGGCGCGCGCAATCTCGATCAAGGGGCTGACGCCCGGCATGGGCTTCAATCTGGCGGAATGCTGCCACCCGGTGCCGGGTGATCGGATCGTGGGCCTGCGCCGCAAGGGCGAAGGGGTGGAAGTCCACGCGATCGATTGCATGGAACTGGCCAGCGGCGTCGATGCCGACTGGGTCGACCTGTCATGGGGCGAAGCATCGCAGGGTGCCGTCGGGCGTATCCGTGCTGTGCTGTACAACCGGCCCGGCACGCTGGCCGAAATGGCCGGCATCTTCGCGCGCAACAACGCCAACGTGATGAATATCGAACTGACCCAGCGCGATGACCCGTTCCACACCTACGAAGCCGATCTGGAAGTGAAGGATCTGGCCCACCTGACCCGTATCACCAGCGCCCTGCGCGCCAGCGATGCTGTTGCGCAGGCAGACCGGATCTAGGCGCGGAGCACGTCTAAAGCAGTTCCAGTTCCACGCTCGCAGGATCGCCTTCCTCCAGCCCTTCCGCGCGGCGATACTGGACCTTGATCGGGCAGAACCACGTTCCGTCCTTCTGGGGGAACACCGACGTGGGCCAGCTGTGTTCGCCCAGATGCACAACTACCTTGACCGAACCGAACCCGCGTCGCTTGCCCAGTTCCAGTCGCCGCATCAGTTCGTGGGCGCGGATCACCTCGGCCGTTTCACCGGGGATCGTGACATAACCGACAGAGCTGTTTTCGCTGTCGTTGGTCCAGATCCGCAGAGGCGCGGTGAAGGAAACCCGGTCGCTCATCGGCCGACCTTGCCGGGCGCAGCCACCCGCCGGATCGGCACCTGCACATTGCAGATATCCACCCCGCCGGCGGGTACGCGATAGAAACTGTCGGAACGGTTGGCGCGCACGGCCACATAGCGGGCGAAGCTGGCGCTATCGCTGGCAAGGTATTCAAAGCGCGGCGGATCGGACAACTCGTTGCCGGGGCGGACGGACAGGATCGGCACCTTCAGCGCCGCATTGTCATACACGCCGGCATCCCCCTTGCCGCGCGGCAGGGTGGAAAGATGTTCGATCCCCTCGATCACGCGCCCCACCACCGCAATGTTGCGATCCAGCGCGCGGGGTGCATGGCCGATGACTGCGTAAAGTTCCGCCCCGGTGCCGGTGTCCGGCGCCAGATCGCGCGCCACGCCGACGGAGCCGTAGCAGTGGACCGGCCATGCCCGCGGCGATCCCTTGTTCGATGCGACTGGCCAGCCAAGGAAAAAGCGCGTTTCGTCCGCATAAGGATCAGATCGTCCCTCGGCGCGCGCAGGCACATTGGTGCCTGAAAAAGTGCGGGTATCGAGCGTGGTTTCATAGTCCGCGACTGGCGAAACCACGCCGACTGGCAGCGCCTTGGCCTTGGCCTTGTCGTCCTCACCGTCCCCCCATTGCGCCACCCAGTTATCGACTACGCGATAGACGGTCGTCCCGTCCCACCAGTGCGCCTTGGCCAGGGTGCGGATGTTCTGCACCCACGGCTGGCTGAACGGCGCGGGCATCAACTGGATCACCACTTGCCGGGGGGATCTCCCTGCATCGGGGGCCAGTGTCATCACCAGCAGGTCCGCCGGGGCGATTGCGCGCCAGTCGCCAGCCGGGGCGGCTGCGACTACCGATGCCGGCGTGGGCGGGTCTGCAGATTCAGCACCAGACGGCGTGGCAATCAGCAGAGCGGGCAGGGCCAGCAGGTGACGAAGCAGCATGGCCATCACGTTATCCTATAATGCGGCTTGCTCAAGCGCGTGCATGGCTTCGTCCGACAGGCCGAAATGGTGCCCGGCTTCGTGGATGACGATATGGTGGATCAGCCGTTCCAGCGTTTCTTCCCCACCGGCGATCCATTCGTCCAGAATCGGCGCGCGGAACAGGCGGATGCGATCGGGCAGGGTGCCTGAATGGTCGATGCTCTTTTCCGGCATCGGCACCCCTTCATACACGCCGGTCAGTTCGAACGGGTCTTCGATCCCCAGTTCTTCCAGCAGATCGTCGTCGGCGAAATCTTCCACCAGCAGCAACACGTCCGCCAACGGTCCGGCGAAATCGGCCGGCAGCCGCGCCAGCACCGCACGGGCAAGTGTTTCGATTTCGTGGGTGGAAGGCGCGATGCCGAATGTGCGGTTCATGGCGCAGGGGTAAAGTGGCGATATTGCAAGCGCAAGCGCAGCCCGCTTGCCATGTGCGCCAACCCCCGCTAACTGCCGCGCCTTGCCCGGTGCAGCAATGCCGCCGCGCATGCGGAGCGGTGGCCGAGTGGTCGAAGGCGCACGCCTGGAAAGTGTGTATAGGTCAAAAGCCTATCGTGGGTTCGAATCCCACCCGCTCCGCCAACAGGCCCTTGTTTTTTGGATGAATTTACAATCGTTGTCCGGACGCCTTGATGGTCGGCCCACGCAACAAATTCGCTGAAGACGCCCCGCAGCTGGTCGCTTCAAAGCCATCGTCCAGATTGCATCTCGATCCGGCGCACCAGCATGGCGCAGCATTTCAGAACTGTCCGTTTATCAAAGGTGAAATAGCGGATAATGAGGAAGCATGCCGGATCTGCTGGATAACCCCAATGGAACGAAGCGCGAGCGGACGCGGGACAATCTGCTCGCGGCGGCTCAGGCGTTGCTGTGGGAATGCAATGCCGCAGATCTGCGCATTCGCCAGATTACCGAACATGCAGGTCTGGTTCACGCCAGTTTCTACAACTACTATCCCGACGTCGGCGCCCTCATTACGGATCTCGGAAAACTTTTGGGCGCCACCCACGCCGTGGTGATGTCTCAACTGGTCAGTGGCAGCGATTGCCCTGCTGTCCGGTTCGCGCGAATTACCCGCCAGACTTTGCGGATCGTCGCTCAACAACCCTATTTCGGACGTCTCATGTTTGATGTTGGCTTGCCGATTGACCGGCTTGCCAGCGATCTGCGGCAGAGCCTTGAGCTTGACATCGTGGAAGGCGTGTCGCGGGGCATCTTTGATGCGCCGGACGTGGAGATCGCCTCCAGCATGGTCTCCGGCGCAATTAGGGGTTTGGCGCTCGACCTCCATCGAGGGGCGCTTTCTGCCACAAAGATCGAGGAGGCAACTTCACGGTTGCTGAGAAGTCTGGGTGTTGCCCCGGCAGAGGCAGAGCGGCTGGCATTTGCGCCGATCGATTTTGTGCCGGCGCTGGAACTGCCGATACGTTGGCTGGCATTGCCGCCCGCACCGCAATCCTTACCGCCATCGTCGCTAGGCGGCTGATCGCCACGCGCAGCACCCGGGCGTATTGTACCGTTGCCAGCCGGCAGGCCGGTCTTCAGCGACCCTCCCCGATACCGTTACTTGCGGGCAGAACCGATGCCCAAAACGGTTCCGGTGCCGAACGTCAGGAACGTTCGACACCGGATTTGCAAGCCGTAACGATACTTTTATTTGTATACGGGGCTGCCAATGCAGTTAAGCTGGCTGTTCGGAATTACCAGAACCTTTCCATTGTCCTTGTCCTGGAACGTTACGCTATTCCAGTCATATTTGATCTTGTAGGTGTGGCCGTTGTACATGCAGCTCAACAGATCATGCGGCGTGGCCTGGCCGGATGTGGCCGTGTTGACCACGCCCTTTACATAATTCACGCAGCCGGTCGTGTTCCAAGTGATCCCGATGTAGTTCGCGACCGGATCGGAATTGGTGCAGCGGTCTGCCCAAGTCGTTTCATAACGCTGCTTGGTCCAGTTCGCGGTGTTGCCGATGCTGTCAGCGATCAGATCGATTGCGCCCTTCTGGCCGTTGGCGCCATCGCAGCGCGAACGCTGCCATTCATCGTCCGACATGAGTGCGTTCTGGCTCTTCGCGGTCAGATCGTTGCGATAGAAGATGGCGGAGCGTGTGCCATCCGCATTCTGCGTCATCCACCCGCAGACCACCGACGTGTTCGCATTGGCAAGCGCGGGAGTTGCGGTTGCAACAAACGCAGCCCCGAAAACGGCAAAAATGGCCAGCGCACGTTTTATGAATTTGTCCAAAGTCTGTTTCCTTGCGGTTGTTGCACCGATCGCCGTCAAGCCGCTGGCGGTGCTTCTGAAAAATCGCCTTCAGGCATGGCTCCGAGCGTGCCTGAGATTATTGACATAATGTCAGAAATGTCTCGAGCAATATGCACAAGCGCTTATAGGTCTGTGACTTTTCAGAGTTTTTCGATGCCAACGAATGCGGCACGTGCGCGAATGATTTTCCGCAAAATACGAATGAAATTAAATGATCTAAATTCAGGATATGGTTGTGGGTCGGTCTGAATAGCCCAAGTTGGGCGTTCGCCCGGCAGTGGCCCGCTGGTTCCGGCAGAAGACGCGTGGTTCGCGCTGGAGCCGTCCGCTGAGCTAAGCGTGCGATCGGATCGCAAGAATAGAGTGTGAAGGGTTGGCCACCAGATGATGCAGGCGTGCATGACGCCGCATGATCACATGTGGGATCGTGCTGCTGGCGAACAGGCAGCGACAGCTGATAGGCGAGTG
>JBDLVD010000084.1:0-7789 GCA_039804965.1 Pseudomonadota bacterium | reverse complement strand
CCGAAAACCGCCAAGCCGTATGAACGGCCGCGTGGTGGCCCTGCCAAGGCCGTGGCGGATCTGGTGCCGCAGATCGGCCGCGCGGCCTTTCGCCGGTTCGGGTTTATCCAGTCATCCGTCGTCACCCGATGGCCGGAAATCGTGGGTGATCGCCACGCAAAGGTCTGCACGCCGGAATCGATCCGCTTCCCACCGGGGGAAAAGACCGATGGCATCCTGCAACTGGTGGTGGTCCCGGCCCATGCGCCGCTGATCCAGCACGTGGTGCCGGAAATCATGGACCGGGTTAACCGCTTCTTCGGCTACAAGGCCGTGGCGCGGGTGAAATTGCGGCAAGGCGCGGTTCAGCCACTGCGCAATACCACGCCGCGCACGGCGCCGCCGTCGCTCAAGCCGATCCCCATGGAACTGGGTGACAGCTTGCGCGATATCGGGGATCCGGAATTGCGCACGGTGCTCGAATCGCTGGCGCGCAGCTTGGGAAGCAAGGACGAGGGGCAATGAACACCAAACGTATCGCGGCGGCCGCCGCACTGGCGATCGGCAGCTTCCTGTCCACCGCCGCCGCACCCAACTGGGTCGCCACCGTCACGCTGACCGATGGCGGCCATATGATCGGCAACCCGGCCGCAACCGTGAAGCTGACCGAATATATCAGTTACACCTGCCCGCATTGCGCCGCCTTTGCCCGTGAAGGCGAAGAACCGCTGAAGCTGGCCTATATCGCCCCGGGCAAGCTGACGCTGGAAGTGCGCCACCTGCTGCGCGATCCGGTGGACCTTACCGCCGCGCTGCTGACCAATTGCGGCGCACCGGCGAAGTTCCCGCAGAACCATTCGGCCTTCATGCTGTCGCAGAATACGTGGATGCCCAAGATGCAGGCCGCCACCGACGCGCAGACGCAGCGCTGGTTCAACGGACCCAATATCGCCCGCCGCCGCGCAATCGCCAGCGATCTGGGTTTCTACGCCATCATGGAACGGCGCGGATATGGCCGCGTAGCGGTGGACCAGTGCCTTGGCGATGAAGCACTGGCGACCAGGCTCGCCGACACCGCCGGCCGCGAATGGAAGCTGCCGGGCATCGGCGGCACCCCGGCCTTTGCCATCAACGGCACGGTGCTGACCGGTACCCACAACTGGGCTTCGCTGGAACCGCAGCTGAAGGCCCGCTTCTGATCCTTTTGCGGGGATGATGCAGGGGGTATGTCTGTGGATAGACTGCCGCCCGCTTCTCCCCCGCATGCCCTTGCCCTACCCCGACCCATCAAGCCGAACGGACTGTCATGACCACCAACCGCTTCTTCCGCCCGATCCTGACCGCCATCGCCCTGCCGCTGGCGCTTTCCGCCTGTGGTTCGGATGATTCCGCCACGCCTGCCAAGGTGGATGCCATCGCTGTCGTCCCGCCGCCTGCCGGGCAGACGTGGAACGATGTCGCCAGTTCCACGCCGGAAGGCGGGATCGTGGTCGGCAATCCGAATGCGCCGATCAAGCTGGTCGAATATGCCAGCCACACCTGCCCGCACTGCGCCGATTTTTCGAAGGAAAGCGTTGGCGACATGGAAGGCATCGTCAATTCTGGCCGCGTCAGTTACGAACTGCGCAACCAGATCCATGACGGGCTGGACCTGACGATGGCGCTGCTGGTGCATTGCGCGCCCCCCGTCGCCAGCCACGCGCTCGCCAATCAGGCATGGGCCAACCTGCAAGGCATCGTTACCACGGCGCAAGCCAACGATGCCGCGTTGCAGGCCGCGATGAAGGACCAGAGCCCGCAGCGGTTCGTCAAGATCGCGGAACTCACCGGCCTGCTCGATTTCTTTGGTTCGCGCGGGGTCAGCCGCGAACAGGCGACCCAGTGCCTGACCGACAAGGCCAAATCCGAAGCGATCATCAAGAATTCCACCACCCAGAGTGAGGAACTGAAGGTCGACGGTACGCCGTTCTTCTTCCTCAACGGCAACCCGCTCACCAGCCGCACGTGGCCGGAAGTGAAGGCCGCGCTGGAACAGGCTGGGGCACGGTAATCCCCGCATGAAGCAGCCGCCGCGATGCTGATACGCAAGCTGAAGCTTTCGGGCTTCAAAAGCTTCGTTGAACCGGCCGAGCTGCGGATCGAGCCGGGCCTGACCGGGGTGGTCGGGCCCAACGGCTGTGGCAAGTCCAACCTGCTGGAAGCGATCCGGTGGGTGATGGGCGAAAATTCCCCCAAGTCCATGCGCAGCGGCGGCATGGACGATGTCATCTTCGCCGGCACCACCACCCGCCCGCAACGCGACTTCGCCGAAGTGGTGTTGCAGGCCGTGGACGGGCAAGGCGAGGAACTCGAAGTCACCCGCCGCATCGAACGCGGTGCTGGCAGCGCATACCGCGTCAACGGACGCGACGTGCGGGCGAAAGACGTGTCGCTGGTGTTCGCCGATGCCGCCACCGGCGCGCACAGCCCGGCGCTGGTCAGCCAAGGCAAGATCGCCGCCGTCATCGCCGCCCGCCCCGCCGAACGGCGCATGATGCTGGAAGAAGCCGCCGGCATCGCCGGGCTGCACGTCCGCCGCCGCGATGCAGAAGGCAAGTTGCGCCAGACCGAAGCCAACCTCGCCCGGCTGGAAGACCTGATGGCCGGTCTCGACACCCAGATTTCCACCCTCCGGCGACAGTCCCGGCAGGCGGAACGTTACAAGGAACTATCCGCCCGGATTCTGGTGGCAGAGGCCCGGCTGCTGTTCGCCCGCTGGCGCGATGCCGCCGCCGCGGCCGATGCCGCCCGCGCACAGGCCCAGGATGCCGATACCCAGGTAGACAGAGCTCAGCAGACCGCCCGTGCCGCGCAGGTACTGCAACAGGAACTGGACCAGACGCTGGGCACGGCGCGCGAGGAACTGGCCGACCGGCGCGACGATGCCACGGCACACGGCCACCGCATGGCGCAACTGACCAGCCAACTGGAAGCGGCGCAGCAGCGGCTGGCCGATCTCGACCGGCAGCATCAGCGGCTGGAAGAGGACCGCTTCGAAG
This sequence comes from Pseudomonadota bacterium, assembly GCA_039804965.1. Classification (GTDB taxonomy): domain Bacteria; phylum Pseudomonadota; class Alphaproteobacteria; order Sphingomonadales; family Sphingomonadaceae; genus Croceibacterium_C. The sequence goes on along the minus strand of JBDLVD010000084.1, from coordinate 4,772 downwards.
CCGATCGCCTGACCAGCGATGCCGCCGCCGCATTGCAGAAACTGGAACGTGAACTGGCCGCAGGGGAAGCGGCGCTGGTCCGTTCGGAAGGCGAACAGCCCGATTTCGCGCGCAAGGCGGAAAAGGCCGAAGCCGCATCCCGCACAGCGGAACTGAATCTGGCAAAGGCCACGGCCGACCATGCGGGCGTCGAAGCCGAATGGCGCGTGGCCGAAGCGGAAGTGGCGCAGGCCGAAGCGCGGCTGGCCCGGCTCGATGCCGACGTGCGCAGGCTGGAGGAACAGCGCGCCGCCTTGGCAGCCAGTGGTGATCCGGAACTTGCAGTCGCCAGCGCGCAGCAGGCCGTGGCCACGGCAGGAACCACCCTAGGCACTCTGCGCGAAGCCCTGTCCCGGCAGCAGGAACGCAAGGCGCAACTGGCCGAAGCGCGTGACGAAGCCGGCAGCGTTCTGGCCACGGCCAAGGCCGAACTGGCCGGGATCGAACGCGAATGGCAGGCGCTTTCGCGCGATCGGGAGGCCCGCGCCCGGCAGGCCAGTGGCAAACACGGCCTGCCTGCCGCGCTCGATCGGGTATCTGCCGCGCCGGGTTATGAACGGGCCGTGGCGGCGGTGCTGGGGCGCGATGCAAAGGCGCCGCTGGGCGTGCCGGTCAATGCGGCGGAAGGCCGTTACTGGACGGGGGCCGATGCCCCGCAACCGGTGCAGGACAGTCTGGCGCTGCATGTCGGCCAATGCCCGCCGCAGCTGGCCGCGCGCCTGGCGCTGGTCCACGTTGCCGATGCGGACGACGGGCGCGCGCTGAAGCCCGGGGAATGGCTGGTCACGCGTGACGGCCTGCTGCGCCGGTGGGATGGCTTTATCGCCCGCGGCGAAGGCGCGGCAGAGGCGGCGCGGCTGGAAGCGGACAACCGCTTTGCCGAACTGGCCGCGCAGTTGCCCGCCCTGCGCGCCGCAGCCGAAACCGCACAGGCAGCACAGGCACAAATACAGGCCGAACTGGCGGACCTGCAACGCGCGCTGGTGGCGCAGGAACGTGAAGTGCAACAGGCCGTGGAGGCAGAACGGCAAGCCCTGCGCATGGCCGATCAGGCCGAAGCCGCGCGCGAACGGCTGGCGATCCGCACCGCCGAACTGGCCGAGGCAGAGGGAAGGCTGGCCGAACAGCGCGGGCAGGCCGAAGCCGAAATCGCTTCCGCCAAGGATCGGCGCAGCACCCTGCCCGATCCGGCGACCGGCCGCGCCGCGCTAACTGCGGCGCAAGCCAAACACGAAGCCGCGCGCACCGCCATGCAGGCCGCTGCCGCCGCACTCGCCGCGCACGATCAGGCGCTGGCCGTGGCGCGGGAACGGGTTTCCACCCAGCGGTCAGACATCAGAGGCTGGCAAGCCCGCGCCGGGGATGCGGCCAAGCGGCTGGCCGACATGGCCACCCGGTTCGACGAAATTGCACAGGAACGCGCCGTGATTGCGGCCAAGCCCCCCGCCCTCACACGGGAACTGGAAAGCGGCGAGGCGGTGCGCCAGCGATTGGTGGGCGAATTCACGCAAGCCGAACTGGCGCTGTCCAAGGCGAGCGAGGAAGCCAGTGCCGCCAGCACCCGGCTGGCGCAGGTCAACGAAGCGCTTGCCACCGCACGCGAGGCCCGCGCTCTCGCCTCTGCCCGGGCGGAAAACGAAGACGGCCGGCGTCGCGAAATGGCGGGTATTTCGGGCGAGCGGTTCCAATGCCCGCCCGCGTTGCTCGCCGGAAAGTTCGAATTCGAACCGGCAGACATTGCCAATGCAACGGACGAAGGAGCCAACCTGGAAAAGCTGACCGGGGACCGTGAACGGATCGGTCCGGTCAATCTGGTCGCTGCCGATGAACTGGCCCGGATCGAGGACCAGCACGGCTCCAGCGCCGCCGAACAGGCCGAACTGCACGAAGCGGTCAGCCGCCTGCGCGGTTCGATCGGCAGCCTGAACCGCGAAGGGCGCGAACGGTTGCGCGCCGCGTTCGAAGAAGTGAACGAACATTTCCAGCGGCTGTTCACCCGCCTGTTCGAGGGCGGAGCGGCCCATCTGGCGCTGGTGGATTCCGACGATCCGCTGGAAGCCGGCCTCGAAATCTTCGCACAACCACCCGGCAAGCGCCTGCAATCGCTGACTTTGCTGTCAGGCGGGGAACAGGCACTGACAGCCGTGGCGCTGATCTTCGCGCTGTTTCTCACCAACCCCGCGCCGATCTGCGTGCTGGACGAAGTCGACGCCCCTCTCGACGATGCCAACATCGACCGCTTCTGTGACCTGCTGGAAGCGATGACGCTTGAAACCGATACCCGTTATCTGATCGTGACCCACAACGCCGTGACGATGAGCAGGATGCATCGCCTGTTCGGCGTGACCATGGTGGAACGTGGTGTTTCCCGGCTGGTCAGCGTGGACCTCGGCGGCGCGGAGCAACTGTTGGCGGCGCAGTAGGAAGCCCCGCCGAGAACTGGTGTCAGCCCTGCCAGTCAGACAAGGGCTTCACCTTGCCATATCGTTCCTTGCCCGGTTCCCCCACCAACGGCGGCAGGTCGACAGACTCTTCCGGCACTTGCGTATCGGGCACGCGATCCAGCAGGTCGCGGATCAAGGTCAGCCGGCCAAGCTTCTGATGGTTGAAATCCACCAGCGTCCACGGGGCGTTTTCGGTGTGCGTGGCTTTCAGCATTGCTTCCCGCGCGCGGGTATAGGCGCCATAAAGTTCGCGCGCCTTCACATCGATGGGTGACAGCTTCCACCCTTTCAACACGTCATCCCGCCGTTCAGCAAAACGCTGTTCCTGTTCCTGCTGATCGCAACACAGCCAGTACTTGAACAGCAGCACGCCATCGTCGGTCAGCAGCTTTTCGAATGTCGGCACGGCATGCAGGAACGCTTCCACCTGATCGGCCGTGGCATAGCCCATCACCTTTTCCACGCCCGCACGGTTGTACCAGCTGCGATCGAACAGCACGATTTCGCCCGCGCTGGGCAGGTGGGCCACGTAGCGTTGGAAATACCACTCGGTCGCCTCGCGCTCGGTCGGTTTGGCCAGTGCCACCACGCGCACCTGCCGCGGGTTCAGGTGTTCGCGGATGGCGGCGATCACCCCGCCCTTGCCCGCACTGTCGCGCCCTTCCACCAGCACCACGATGCGCGCGCCGCTGTGGGCCACCCACCGCGCCAGCTGCACCAGTTCGCGCTGCATCGGTTCCAGCGCGGCTTCGTATTCCTTGCGTTTCAGCTTGGTCATCGTCCGTCCTGTTCCAGCACTGCGCGCGGTCCCGGTCCTTTCGAACCGAGCCGGTCGTCCTTGTTGTACAACTGGCATTTCTGCAGGCTGAGGCAGCCGCAACCGATGCACTGGTCCAGCTGGTTGCGCGCACGGCTGAGCAGTTTGATGCGATCGTCGATCTGCGCACGCATGCTGCGGCTCAGCGCCTGCCAGTCCGACAGGTGCGGTGCGCGCCCTTTGGGCAGGCTGGCGAGCCGTTCCTCGATTTCGGCAAGGCCCAGGCCCAGCCTCTGCGCGATCAGGATGAAGCTTAGCCGGCGGATGTCGCTGCGGAGGAACTGCCGCTGGTTGCCGCGCGTGCGCGACGATTGCAGCAGGCCCTTGTCATCGTAATACCGGATGGCGGAAACGGCGACGCCCGTGCGGGCAGCCAGTTGGCCGATGGTGACGAAGCGATCTTCTGCCATGGCAAGCCTTTCCGATGCCTGACCTCAAGCTATCTTGAGGTGCAGCAACGGGCAAGCGACTTGCCGAAATGTCAGAAACTTTCTGCGTAAACCTTTGAAATATCGCCGTTCCATTCGCCATGGAACTTGTCCAGCAGGCGCTGGGCCGGCACTTTGCCGCTGGCGACGATTTCGTGCAGCGGGTCGAGGAAGCCTGCTTCGCTATCCCCGCCGCCATTCAGCTTCGCCCGTGCGACAAGCCCCGAACGGGCAATGTCGAGTGCTTCCCCGGCGATATCGCGCAGCTTGCCGCCGCCCGGCAATGGCGCATCCAGCGCCAGTTTGGGGACGGCATTGCGCAGTGCTTCGCGCCCGTCCATGTCCCAATGCTTGACCAGATCCCACGCCGCATCCAGCGCGCCCTGATCGTACAGCAGGCCGACCCACAGCGCCGGCAGCGCACAGATCCGGTTCCACGGGCCGCCATCGGCACCGCGCATTTCGAGGAAGCTTTTCAGCCGCACTTCGGGGAAGGCGGTGGACAGGTGATCTATCCAGTCGCTTTCAGTTGGCAGTTCGCCCGGCAACGCAGGTAACTTGCCCGCCAGAAAATCGCGGAAGCTCTGCCCGGCGGCGTCGATATATTTGCCGTCGCGGAACACGAAATACATCGGCACATCGAGCATGTAATCGACATAGCGTTCGTAACCGAAGCCATCCTCGAACACGAACGGCAGCATCCCGGTGCGGTGCGGATCGGTGTCGGACCAGATGTGGCTGCGGTAGGAAAGGTAGCCGTTGGGCTTGCCTTCCAGGAACGGCGAATTGGCGAACAGCGCGGTCGCCAGCGGTTGCAAGGCCAGCCCCACGCGGAACTTCTTCGCCATGTCCGCTTCGGATGCGTAATCCAGATTGACCTGAATGGTGCAGGTCCGCAGCATCATGTCGAGGCCCATCGACCCGACGCGCGGCATGTGCCGCAGCATGATACCGTAACGGCCCTTGGGCATGATAGGCAATTCGGCGCGGGTCTTGTCCGGCCACATGCCAAGACCAAGGAAGCCGACGCCGAACTTTTCGCCG
>JBDLVD010000083.1:0-7842 GCA_039804965.1 Pseudomonadota bacterium | reverse complement strand
CGGCCCGCTGATCGATGTGGGCAAGGGCAGCAACCGCCATCCGGCAATTGCCCATGTCGGCAAGTCCAGCCTGTTCTTCGTGATCGACCGCACCACGGGCAAGCCGGTGCTGCCGGTGGAAGAACGCGCGGTGCCTGCGGGCGACGTGCCGGGTGAATATTACAGCCCGACGCAGCCGATCCCGGTCAAGACCCCGCCGCTCAGCCGCGTGCGCCTGACCTATGACGATATCGTCACCGCGGAAGATACCAACGCCGATCATGCCGCCGCCTGCCACGCGATGTGGGACAAGGCCGGCGGTTACCTGAACTTCGGCGTGTTCACCCCGTTCTACCTGCACCGCAAGGGCGAACCGCCCAAGTCCACCATCCAGCTTCCCGGCGGGACGGGTGGCATCAACTGGGGCGGTGCGGCGGCGGATCCGACCACTGGCGTCGTCTATGTCAACGCGCAGGCGACTTCGCTGGTGGGCTGGGTCGAACGCAAGGAAACGACCGAAAGCTACAGCTTCGACGCCAACGACACCAACCAGGCCTATGACCGGGCCAGTGTTGACGGCAAGGGCCCGTTCTTCAGCTTCTCCGCCCCGCTGTCGGGCAAGTATGACGATCAGGGCCGCCCCGTGGGCACGCAGGCCCCTTGCTATCGTCCGCCGTGGGCGCAGCTGACCGCAGTGGATGCCAACACCGGCGAGGTGAAGTGGCAGGTTCCGCTCGGCGATTTCGATGAATTGCCCGAAGGCCACCGCACGCTCGGCAATGCCGGCAGTGCAGGCCCCACGGTCACCGCTGGCGGACTGGTGTTCGTCGGTGCCACCAACGACAAGCGTTTCCGCGCTTTCGATGCGCAGTCCGGGCAGATGCTCTGGCAAGCGCAGCTTCGCAGCAATGCCAACGCCAATCCGATGACCTATCGGGGCCGCAGCGGCAAACAGTATGTCGCCATCAATGCCGGTGGCGTTATCGTGACCTATTCGCTATCCCGCTAAGGGAATGCCCAAACAAGAGAGGTTTATCGGGGGATGAAGAAACTTTCCATTCTGGCAGCCACCGCCGCGGCGATTGCTGTCCTGTCCGCCACCCCGGTTTTGGCCAAGGCCAAGGCCAACGCTCCGGCTGCGGTTTCGGCCCCGGCAAAGATCGATGGCAAGCCTAACCTCAACGGTGTCTGGCAGACCATGGGCAGCGCCAACTGGAACCTGGAACCGCATTCCGCGGCCAGCAATCCGCTGCCTGCCGCTGATCGCCTGATCGGTGCAATGGGTGCGATCTCCGCCGGTCTCGGCGTGGTCGAAGGCGGGACGATCCCGTACAAGCCCGAAGCGCTGGATCAGCTGAAGGCGAACCGCGAACACATCATCAACCACGATCCGGAAGCAGCCTGCTACCTGCCGGGCATTCCCCGCGCCACGTACATGGGCCACCCGTTCCAGATCGTTCAGGGCGGCGGCGACGACATTTTTGTGGCTTACGAATATGCCTCGGCCAACCGCGTGATCAAGATGGGCGAAGTCGGCATCCCGCCGATCGATACCTGGATGGGCACGTCCTACGGCCAGTGGGAAGGCGATACGCTCGTCGTCACCACTCTGGCGCAGAGCCCCGGCGACGTGAAGCTGCCCGGCGGCGCACTGGAACCCGGCGTGACCTGGCTTGACCGTGCCGGCAACTATCTGACCAACACCACCACCGTGGTGGAACGCTTCACCGTGCGTGACAAGGATCACATCGATTACGAAGTGACCATCACCGATCCGGAGCTGTACACCCGCCCGTGGAAGATCAAGATGCCGCTGTATCGCCGCATCGAAGACAACGCGCAGCTGCTTGATTTCCGTTGCGTCCCGTTCAGCGAAAACTTGCTATACGGCGACCTGCTGGAAAAGAAGTAAGCCTGCGATTGGCAACAGTTTCTGAAATTGACCCGCAATTTCGAGTGTTAAGGAGTAGCATACCATGCAGATGAAGAAGTGGACTGCCGCCGCGCTCGGCGCTGTCCTCGCTGTCGGCGCAGCCGGCACCGCCATTGCCCACCATTCGTTCGCGACCGAATTCGACAGCTCGAAGCCGATCCGTCTCGAAGGCAAGGTGGTGAAGTTCGAATGGGTAAATCCGCACAGCTGGATCCACATCGACGTGAACCGTGGCGGCAAGGTTGAACGCTGGCGCGTGGAAGGCGGCGCTCCGTCCGCGCTGCTGCGTCGTGGCTGGAACCGGAACTCGCTGCCGGCTGGCACCCAGATCATCGTGGACGCCTTCCGCGCCCGTGACGGGGACACCCGCGGTTCGGCTGCGGAAATCCGCTTCCCGAACGGCCGCGAACTGTCGCTCGGCAACCCGACGACCGAAGCCGTGGCTGCTGCCGCAGCCCGCGCCAAGGGTAACTGATCCCGCGCCGCTGCTGGCGGCGATGGACGAGAATTGGGCCCGCGATCAGCACGATCGCGGGCCTTTTCTTTGAATAGCCTGAACCTGCGCGCGCGAAAATTCGCCATGCCGTTCGTCGGCGCAGGTGATATGTTCGGCCAATACACCTTACGCATGGACCTGCGCTGCGTTAACACCACGGTCAACAGGGGGACGTGATGACATTGGCACATTCTGCCGCGCGGCCGTGGGGCCATACTGGCTTGCTGGCGCTGCTGCTGGCATCGACAGCGGCCTGCGCGCCCACCCCAACAGCGCCCGTTTCCACCCTGCCCGTGCCAGCCGACTGGTCGCAAGCACCGACTGTTTCTTCGGACGGCGATCTTGCCCGCTACTGGGATGGGCTGGGCGATCCGGCGCTGCCGGATCTGGTTGACCGTGCGCTGGCCAACAACCGCGATCTGGCGCAGTCCGCCGCCCGGCTGGATCAGGCGCGCGCAGGGCTGCGGCTCGCCCGCGCGGGATACCTGCCGCAACTGACCGCCAGCGCCGGGGGCAGCAAGGACGTGGGCGATCTGGCGCGCAACGCCTTGCAGTTCACCGCCGGGCTGGATGCCAGCTGGGAAACCGACCTGTTCGGCCGCATCGGTGGCGATGTCGCCGCATCCCGCGCCGATCTGGCGGCGGCCGGATATTCACTGGCCGATCTGCAACGCGCGATTACCGGACAACTGGCGCTCAGCGTGATCGCCTATCGTTCGATTGGGCTGCAACTGGCCATCGCCCGCGACACGCTGTCCCGGCAGGATGAAAACCTGCAGATCGCCCGCTGGCGCAATCAGGCTGGCCTCGTTTCCAGCCTCGATGTCGAACAGGCCCGCACCCAGCGCGCCCAGACCGCCGCGACCATTCCGCAACTGGAAAGCAATCTGGTGGCGACTGCCAACGCCATTTCCACGCTGGTGGGCGAAGCGCCCGGCCCCGTGGCGGTGGTGCTGGGTGAAGGCGCCTCCATACCGGCCCCGGCGGCCAGCGGCCCCGCCCTCGCCCCGGCGCAAGTGTTGCGGCTGCGGCCGGACGTCCGCGCCGCCGAAGCATCGCTGATGGCCAGCACCGCGCGCGTCGGCGTGGCCCGCGCGCAAATGCTGCCGCTGGTGCGGCTGACCGGCACGATCGGTTCCGCCGCCCCGGCTGCCGATCTGTTCCAGCTGGTCACCGGCGGGTTGTTCGCCAGCGTCAGCCAGCTGCTGTTCGATGGCGGACGCACCCATGCCCGGATCGACAGCGCACGCGCCGCCGCACGCGGATCGATGGCCGCATGGGAAGGCACCATCCTGCGCGCACTTGAAGAAGTGGAAACCGCGGCCAGCGATCAGCGCGCGGCAACCCGGCGCGAAACAATTCTGGCCGAAGCTGAAGATGCTGCCGGAAATTCCGCCCTGCTCGCCCGCAGCCAGTATCAGGCCGGGCTGACCGATTTCCGCAACCTGCTGACCGCGGAAAGCCAGTTGCTGGCCGCCCGCAACGCCGCCCTTGCCGCCAAGGCCGACCGTGCCAGCGCCTTCGTCCGCCTCAATCAGGCGCTGGGCGGTGGCTGGTCGCCCGCATCCCCCGATCTGCCTGCCAGCGACAGGACCGCATCATGACCGATTTGCCCGCGACTTCCGCCGACAGCCAGTCGATCGAGGAATACCTCGGCACGGCGCCCCGCCCGCTGTGGCGGCGATATGCCAAGTTCTGGATCCCGGCGCTGATCGTGCTGCTGCTGGTGATTGCCGTGGCCGTGGCGCGCGGGGGCAGCAAGAAGCCCGATTACATCAGCGAAGCGGTGACGCGCCGATCGCTGGACCTGACGGTGACGGCCACCGGCAACCTGCGCCCGACCAATCAGGTGGAAGTCGGTTCCGAAGTGTCGGGCCGGATCGATCAGGTATTCGTCGATGTGAACGACCGGGTGTCGCGCGGGCAGGTGCTGGCGCGGATCAACACCGACGTGATCGAAGATCAGGTGCGGCAGGGGCAAGCCAACCTCAACGCCGCGCGCGCCGGGGTGGCACAGGCGGGCGCCACGCTGGGCGTCGATCAGGCACAACTGGCGCGGCTGCGCGAAGTGTTCCGCCTTTCGGGTGGCAAGGTGCCGTCGCAGTCCGAACTGGATCAGGCCGTGGCCAATGTCGCGCGCGATCATGCGGCGGTCAATTCGGCGCAGGCCAGTGTTGCCGCCGCGCAGGCGCAGCTTTCCAGCAGCATGACCAACCGCGATCGCGCCGTGATCCGCAGCCCCGTGGCCGGCGTCGTGCTGGCGCGGCAGGTGGAACCGGGGCAGACCGTGGCCGCCAGTTTCAACACCCCCACCCTGTTCGTGCTGGCAGAAGACCTGTCCGCCATGCAGCTGCGCGTGGCCATCGATGAAGCCGACGTGGGGCAGGTAGCGCCCGGCCAGAAGGCGCGTTTCGCCGTTGATGCCTGGCCCGGCCGCCAGTTCCCCGCCGTGGTGGAGCGGATCGATCTGGCCAGCCGCAACACCGCCACCACGGCCTCTTCCAGCCAGAGCAGCACCGCGCAGGCCAATGCCGTGGTCAGTTATGAAGCCCGGCTCGCGGTCGCCAACGGCGAAGGGCTGCTGCGTCCGGGGATGACCGCAACGGCCACCATTGCCACCCGCAACACCGGCACGCAGCTGCTGGTGCCGAACGGGGCGCTGCGGTTTGATCCCGAAGCGGACGATGCCGCCAAGGCCGGCGGCGGCGGCGGGCTGAACCCGCAGATCGGCCTGAAGCGCGAAGAACAGAAGGCCAGCATAGGCGTCGGCAGCCGCCAGCGGGTCCATGTATTGCAGGCGGATGGCACGCTGAAAGCCGTGCCGGTCGTCACCGGGCAGAGCGACGGGCGCTATACCGTCATCACCTCTGGCGCGCTGAAGCCGGGGATGAAGATCGTCACCGGGGTCAAGGCAGCCAAGAAATGACCGCTGATCCGCCGCTGATCCAGCTGGAAGGGATCACCAAGACCTTCGGCACCGGGGCGGCGGCGTTCCAGGCGCTGAAAGGCGTGAACCTGACAATCGAACGCGGCGATTTCGTGGCGGTGATGGGGCCATCGGGTTCGGGCAAATCGACCACGATGAATATCCTCGGTTGTCTGGACACGCCCAGCGGCGGCACGTTCCGGTTCCGCGGGGTGGAAGTGCAGAAGCTCGACCGCGACCAGCGATCCCTGCTGCGGCGGCGGTATCTGGGTTTCGTGTTTCAGGGCTTCAACCTGCTGGCACGCACATCCGCGCTGGAGAACGTCGAACTGCCGCTGCTCTATCGCGGGGAGAAGAAATCCGTCCGCCGCGAAGCCGCGCGCAACGCGCTGGATCAGGTGGGCCTGCTGCCATGGGCGGACCATACCCCGGCGGAACTGTCCGGCGGGCAGCAGCAACGCGTGGCCATCGCCCGCGCGCTCGTCACCCAGCCCGATGTGCTGCTGGCCGATGAACCGACCGGCAATCTCGACACCGAACGGTCGATCGAGATCATGGAACTGCTCACCGTTCTGAACCAGCGCGGCATTACCGTGCTGATGGTGACGCACGAGGCGGAAATGGCGCAGTTCGCCAAGACCATCGTGCATTTTCGTGATGGGCTGGTGGAACGGGTGGACCACGGCGCACGCGCCGGAATGGTGGCGGAGACAGCGGCATCATGATCGGCACTTCGCTCCTGCTCGCCCTGCGCGCCATCCGGCGGCACCTGATGCGATCGTTCCTGACCACGCTGGGCATCATCATCGGCGTGGCAGCGGTCATCACCATGGTGACGCTGGGCCGCGGGGTGACGGCCAGCATCGAGGAACAGATCGCCTCGCTCGGCTCCAACGCGATGTTCGTGTTTCCGATCGAAACCGATCGCGGGCAGCCCCGCCCGTTCCGCGAAAGCGACATTCAGGCCGTGCGCGAACAGATCGCCGGGGTTCGCGACGTGGCCGGGCAGATCAACAAGAACGTCAAGGCCATCCACAACGGGCAGGACTGGGCCACCAAGGTCGAAGGCGTCAGCAACGCCTTCATCGCCGCGCGCGGGATCGAATTGGCCGAAGGGCGCCGCTACACCGCTGCCGAAGAAAGCGCCGGGGCCAACGTCTGCATCGCGGGGCCGACGGTGCGCGATGCGATCTTCGTGGCCGGCGCCAGCCCGGTGGGCGAACAGATGCGGCTGGACGACGTGTCGTGTCAGGTGATCGGGGTGTTCAAGACGCGCGCATCGGGCGGCAATCAGGATGACGACAATTCGATCCTGATGCCGATGACCAACGTGCAACGCCGCTTCACCGGCAATGACGACATTTTCTACATGGTCGTGTCGTATGACCCGGCATACGACAGCGAAACGATGCAGAAGGGCCTGATCAGCCTGATGCGCGAACGGCGGCTGTTGCAGGAAGGCCAGCCAAACGATTTCGACATTGTCGATACCGCGCAAGTCAACGATGCAGTGGCAAGTTCGGTCGCCTTGCTGACGGTGATGGTCGCCGCCATCGCCGGGATCAGCCTGGTTGTGGGCGGCATCGGCATCATGAACATCATGCTGGTGTCGGTGACCGAACGGACCCGCGAAATCGGCATCCGGCTGGCCATCGGTGCCCTTGCACGCGAAGTGCGGCTGCAATTCCTGACCGAAGCCGTGGTCCTGTGCTGTTTCGGCGGGCTGGTGGGCATCGCGCTCGCCTTCGGCCTGTCGATGCTGCTGGCCAAGGCGATCGAGGTGCCGTTCGTGTTCGATCCCACGGTCAACATACTCAGTTTCGTGTTTTCCGCCGTGATGGGCATCATCTTCGGATATTACCCGGCCCACCGCGCGTCTAAACTGGATCCGATCGAAGCCCTGCGGCACGAATAATCGGGACAAAACAAAAGGGCCGCAGTTTCCCGCGGCCCTTCCGTTTTCATGGCAGATGCGATCAGCGGACGCGCGGCCCGCCGAACGGCAGCGGCGGCGGTGGGCGGCGCGCACCACGGGGCAGCTGTGCCTGATAGGCCCGGCCACAATGTTCGACGCAGTACGGGAACCCGGGGTTCACCTTTTCGCCGCAGAAATGGAAATCCGCTTCGCCCGGGTGGCCCATCGGCCAACGGCACACGCGTTCATTCAGATCGAGCAGACTGGTCTTGCCCGCGATTTCCGAACTGGGGCGCGCGGGCACAAGGCGGCGCGGGGGCGCAGGCGGGATCGGCGCCTGCTGGTCGCCCGGACCCTGACGCAGGAACCCGCCGGGGCCGACGGACACGATGCGCGGCTGCGCGGTGGCAGAGGCCGCGGGTGCAGTGACCGGCGGAGTACCGGCCGGCGGCTGCGGCACGGCAGCAGCGGCACGCGGCGCAGGGGCGGCTTCACGCGGAGGCGCGGCTTCCACCGGCGCGGGCGCGGGTGCCTTGGGCTTGGGCCGGGGTGCAGGCTTGGCTTCCGCTTCCACCTTCGCCGCAGGTGCGGCG
>JBDLVD010000082.1:0-7902 GCA_039804965.1 Pseudomonadota bacterium | reverse complement strand
GCTGGCAAACACGCCGCGATTGGTGGTGCGGGATTCGGCAAAGTCCGGATCGCGGAAGCCGATGACGTTGTAACCGATGCTGACCACCATGTTTTCCGCCGGGCTGACCGCCAGTTCCGGCCCGGCGGCGAAGTGGGTGGTGCCATCGGTCAGGTTGTGGCGAACGGTGGCGCGGCCGCCGATCTGGACATGGGCGCCAAGCCCTACCCGCAGATCGAAACCACCCAGCACGCTGGTGCCGGCCAGCGACAGATCCGGCGTGCGGTCCAGATTGTGACGCATGGCGGCAAAGCCTTCGATTTCGGTCGCCCCCTGTCCCCCGCCGTTATGCGGCGTCCAGTTGAAGGCGGTGCTGGCGATCAGGCGGCGCGAATGGGCATCGCCGGTCACCAGCAGTGCCGTCTGCCCCACGGGGCTGATGCCGCCGGTGACGGCGCCCTTGATCGCATCGCTGCGGAATTCGATCTTCGACAGGTTGGCCAGATTGCTGTCCGCCGGGCGCAGGGCCAGCGTCAGTGAAGCCTCGGCCACTTCGGACGTAGCGCCCGTGGGGGCGGTGGCGCGGGTCCAGGTGAAACCGCCGCCCACCATCTTGCCTTCATCCATTTCGCGGATGACCGCCGCCGACAGACCACGCCTGTCGGCAAATTCGCCGTTGCGATATTCCGCGCGGGTGCGGGCGGCCCAGCGGTCAGCCTTCCACGACAGGCCGAGGCTGAACGCGGTGAAATCTTCGCCCAGCGTTCCGTCCTGGCTCAGTTGTCCACCCGAAGTCACCGGGTGGGCGGGGGTGGCAACCTGATCCAGCGCTATGCCGCCGGACAGCGTGCGGCTGCCGTCCACCAGCGCATCGATCGTCACGGCGTCGCTCAACTGCAAGGTCTGGCCCAGATTGAACGCCGCGAAGTTGCGGCTGGCGTCGGGACCGATCGCCTGCTTGCCGAGTGTCGTCACGATGCGGCTGCCACGGAACGGGCTGAGTTCCAGTCCGGCATTGAGCATGCGGCTGTCGAGCTTCTCGCCTTGGGCAAGTTCGTAACTGGCAACGGCGCGGATATCGGGCGTCAGCGCATAACGGGCGGACAGGCGATGGCGCGTCGGCAGGTCGATGGCTGCGGATTTCTTCAGCGCGAGGCTGGTGCTGGCGGACAGTTCCAGCCGGTTATCCAGCATCCGCCGGGTGGCGCCGCCTTCGAGCACGGTGGACGTGCCATCGGTGCCATCGGCGCGATGGTCCGACAGGTGGGAAATGCCGACATAGCCGTCCATCACCTCGGTCCGCAGCACGCCGCGAAGTTCCAGCGCCCGGCGCGAACCGTCATCGGTCAGGCTGTCGTCGAACCAGCTGCTGGCGACGACCGACAGTGCATCGTTGAGCGAAACACGGGCATCGGCGCCAATCTTGCGGCGGCCACGATCGGCGACATTCTGCTGCCCGGTGCCGAAATCGGCATCGATCTGATGAGCGTAACCGATCAGGTCGACCCAGCCGGTGTGATGTTCGATCTGTGCGGAAAAGGCAGTGTTCTGGTCGCCTGCGGCGGTCGACAGGGCCATTTCGGCGCGCAGTTCGGTGTTGCCGTCGATCTTCAGTCGCAGGTCGGCCGCGCCCACGTTGGTGCGGGCATCATCGCCCTTGTCGCTGATCGCCGTGCCACCCAGTCGCAAGCGGCCGTTGGCGCTGGTCCACGCTGCGCGCAGGCCGCCGTTCCATTCCCCCTGGCTCAGCTGATCGGTTTCAAAACCGACCACGATGAATTGCGGGTTCAGCGCCAGATCGCGGCTGGCGACCGGTTCGGCAAAAGTGATCGCACCCGACAGGATATCGATCGAATAGTCGATGTAACGCACCAGTTCACGCCGGGACACGATCACTTCGGACCGCAGCCGATCACGCACTTCCAGCGCAATGGTTTCGCTGTTGGGCACGAAGTAGCGGCTCGACAGGTAATAAGGGCCGGTCACGCCAGCGCCCTGGATTTCGTCGCGATGGAACCGGCTGCCGACCTTTGCGGCGAAAGCCTGTGCCTGCACCTTGCCCAGCCGGCCCTCAGCCTTCACGCCGGTCATCGTGCGTTGATAGCGGGCCAGCACCGTCTGGTCGAAACCGGTCTGGAAATCCCCATACAGGGCATAGAACAGACCACGTTCGACCCGCACGTACAGCTTCTCGCGGCTCGGCGCGTCGTACAGCCGTTGCGATCCGTCTGCGAACACGGTGTAATAGGCTTGCGGGTCGATTGCACCGAGCAGCTGCTGTTCGCTTTTCTGCTTGGCGCTGTCGTAAGCCATGGTCAGCAGGTATTTGCCCAGAACGCGGCCCTTGGCATAAAAAGCCATGCGGGCATGATCGCCCAGATCGCTGTCGAAATCGGCTGCACGTTCCATGTTGTCAGCCACGCTGCGCGCACCGATGGAGCCTTCGGCAAGGCCGATCAGTGTCCACGGCTGTTCACCGGGCACCATCCAGCTTTCCAGTTCTTCGCTGTGCTTGGCTTCGCCGTCGGAGAAGTCGAACCGCACGCGGAAGCCGCCGCTGACCATGGTGGGGGCCAGTTCGATCAGCGCCACGCCTTCGTCACCGTCCACCACCCAGGTCGCTGCCGCGCTGCCGAAGCCGGTCAGCGCGCGATCTTGCCGGGCGGCAAGGGCAGCGGCGCTTTCGTAAGGGCCGTCGAGCGTAAACTGGCCGGAAATACCGCCATGTACCGGACGGCCGTGGCGGTCGAGGAACCGCACGGCGACGACCGGGCGCGAAGTGCCGTCGGCCACCAGATGGGACCGTTCCGGAACCAGCACCGCGCGCATCGGGGTGTCGGCAAAATTGACCTGGTTGTCGTAGGTTTCCAGCACGGTGCCGGCCGCATCACGGATCGTGGCGTGCAGCATCGTGGCATCATTCTTCAGCGCGATGCCGCGCCAATGGCTGACGGCAAAGCGTCCCTGTGGATCCTTGACCATGCCTTCGAACGACAGCGGGTCTGCCGCAGTGCCGTCCACCGTCAGGCTGACGGTCTGGCCGATCTGGTGGCGCACCGCGACGCGGATCGCGGGGGAGCGGGGGTTGGCATCCGGCAGCGGCGCGATGAAGCCTGCGGGGCCATCGCCCAACTTCAGCCAATCGACGTTGCCATTGGCTGCACTGTCGGACGCGGCGCTCGCTGCGGCTGCTGGAGCTTCCTCCAATGGCCGGGCCACAAGTGCGCCTTCGGGCAGGCGGGCGGTAAAATCGGCGCGCAACAGGCTCCCCCCGCGGCCGGTGACGAAACGCGAATTGGCGCGGCCAACCGTGCTGGTCGACGGGCGGCAATCGACGAAGCGCCCACCTTCCGGCAGCGTCGCTTTTGCCGCCTGCACCACATGGTTGCCGGGGAAAATGCCTTCGAAATGATAGCGGCCATCAGCATCGGTCACGGCGAAGCTGCCGTCTTCCAACAGCACCCGCACACCGGGGATGCCGTGCGCCTTGCGCGGATCGGCACAACTGCCGTCGGTGATGCGGCCGATGATGGTCACCCGGTCCGCCAACGCATCGCGGGTGATCCGCAATTTCGCCTCGGCAGTTACCGAATTGCCGTCGCTCGATGCCACGGCGCGGTTGACGACGATGCCCGGCGCTGCATCGGGGCGTACGGTCATGCCGTAAGAGATGACTTGCGTTCCGCGCGGTGCAAGCGCGGGGAGGTGCAGCGAAAAACCGCGGCCGTCCGCCCGATTCTGCACTATTCCGGGCGCAGGGGATTGCCCGTCGATCCGCAGGCTGCCGGGCGCGAGCCGCAGGCCGGCAGGGGCGAGATCGTCGATCACCACGGGTCTGGTCGCGCGGGAAACGTCGCGGTTCTGCAATTGCAACTGGAAGCGTACGCCATCGCCCGCCTGCGCCACTTCACGCGACGCTGTCTTGGCAAGCGCCAGCAGGCCAGCCGGGGCATCAACGGGAATATCGATCCGCACGGGATCGAGTGTTTCCAGCCTGAAAACAGCACCATAGGATGCTGGCGTTATCTCGAATGGCCCGCCGCCGGGGCGCGTCAATCCGGCCAGAGCCTCTGGCGCGATCTGTGATGGAACGGTGTAGGGAGCGGGAGGCTCGACCAGCAACCGGTATTCCCCCAGCGGGGCCAGCGGGAACAGGTATTGCCCGTCATCCAGATCATAGACGTGACCGGCGGAATCGACCGGATCCTGCCCGGAAATGATCGTTGAAGGGTAGGGCGTCACCCCATCGGGCGCGAATACGCTGGCAGGCGCGCCGGTGCGGCTGTTGACCAGCGTGACGCGCGCGCCGTTGACCGGCGATCCGTCCAGGCTGTCGAACACGATGCCGGAAGGATCGGCAAGCGTGCGGATGGCGGAAGTGGCCAGAACGGTCTGATCGGTGGCGCTGAGCACCTGCACGGTGAACTGTTCGTTCCCGGCGATCGTGAGCATGCAATCGCTGACCGCCAGCACGCCGCCGATTACATCGGTATCAATGGCGGCGATGAATTCGGCGGTGTCGGGGCCGGTTTCCTGCGCCACCAGCACTTCGCGGTCACCTTCCGGCGTCGTCAGTTCGATCTGGAGCGTATCAGCGGCGCCGCTGTCTACATTGCCCGGCACAGACAGGACGCGCAGGATCAGCCGGCGACCGGCGGTGATGGTGTTGCTGGCGATGACCGGCACTGCCGATAATGCCGGGACCGTGAAGCCGCGTGCGGCTGCTCTGTTGCCGCAATAGCTGCTGGCCAACTGAACCGTCCGGTCCGCGCCAGGCAGCGGCGTCAGTGTCTCCAGTTTCGTAGAACTGATGGCAACATCAAACCGCACGGCATTGGATTGAATGGAATAGGTTTGGGCACCGATATTCCAACGCGCATCCGCAACGTTGGTGACGGTGTTGGCCCGCAACGGCGTCGCAAGCGCCAGCGCGGCGAAGGCGCCGGCGGCAAGAGTGCGGAAGAAGCGGGTGAAAATGGCCATGGTGGTGTGCTGTGGGGCCGGGGACGCCACACAGCGCCCCCGGCAGCCCCGTCAGTTGATCGTCGCGCGGAAGATCAGCGTCTGGCTGGTGCCAGCTGCGAGAGAAGCGATCGTGCCGCTGACGATATTGCCAGCGATCGAACCTGCGCCTGCGCCCGGCGTGTTGCAGTCGGCACCGCCAACCTTCACGCCATAGGCAGAAACATAGGTGACCTGTGCCGGCAGCGTATCGCTGATGGTGATCGCGGTTGCCCCCGCGCCGCCTGCAGCGTTGGTGACGGCGATGCAATATTCCACCGTCGCGCCCGGGATCGCCGCCCCGGTGCCGAAATCGCCGGCGACGATCTTGCTGGTCTTGGCTGCCGTAAGGGCGGCCGCCAGCACCTTGAAATCGTCCTGCGCGGAGAACGCGGCATCGCGCGCCGCATCCGAAACGCCTGCCGCATCGGCGAAGATGGTGTCGACCCCTGCGGTGTTCGTGCTCGCCTGCGTCAGGTTGCTGCCCAGCGCAGTGCCGTTGTCGTTGGCCTTGGCCGTAACCGTCAGCGCCACCGAGGCGATGTCGTTAGTGGCAAGCCCGGTCGGCACGCCTGCCGCGACCACATGCACGGTCACCGGGACATCCGGCGCGAGCGAATTGAGGTGCGTGATAAGGGTATCGGCAGCGGTGAACACGCCATCGCCATTGTCGAGGTAGTAAGTCAGCGGGGCGGTGACGTTGAACGTGTCATTGCCCGAAATGCCCGCTGCCGCGCCCGTGGAGATCTGCAGCGCGGAAAGCGCGAAATCGAGCGTGTCGTTGGACGTGTTGGTGATGGTGAAGCTGACCGCCTGATTGACCGCACCCGGCGTAACCGAGGTGGCGGTGTTGTCCGTGCGGGCAACGGTCAGGTTGACCTTGCGGTCGACCGTCACGGTGTTGGTTGCCGTGGCATCGGTCTGGGCGATGCCGCTGACCTGGTAACCGACGGTGACGTTGTTGTTGATCAGCGTGCCCGCGGCGGTGCCGGCGGCCATGGCCGGGTTTGCAAAGAACACGGGTACGATGCCGGCGATCAATGCCACCCCGGCAAGCAGCTTGCTCTTGTTCATCGATTTGGTCCTTTCACGAAGAGCGGTGGAAAACATGGTCAGCGGACAGTCGCGCGATAGCTGGCGGCACCGGTTTCACCCGGTTGCAGCGTGGCCACGGTCCAGCGGATGTGGGTGATGTCGGTGTTGGCCGCCGGGCGGGTCTGTCCGCCTTCAACGGGCACTGAAAGCGCGGCCAGCTGGCCCCAGTTCTTGCCGCCATCTATGGAAACTTCGAGCGCCGCCGCTGATTCCGGTGTTACCAGCACGCTGGCCGGCACCGGATTGACGATGACGAAGTCCTTCACCGGCGCGCCGCCGGAATTGTGGTATCCGGTTGCGAACACCAGGGTGTCGCCCGGCACGACGCTGGTGGGCACGACGAGCTTCTGCTGCGCCGCAGCGCCTTCACCGGTCTTCTGCACCAATTGCACGGAACTGGTCAGCTCCACGGGCTTTGCCTGCGCCAGCACCGGAACCGCCATATTCAGGGAGGCAATGGCAGAAACGGAAAGCAAGATACGGGAAAACATGATGTTTCCTTTCACTGAATCTGTACGGAGAAAGACACCGTGTGGCTGGTTCCACCCGTGACGGTGCCCACCGAAACCGAAATGCCGGATGCGGAAGCCTGCCCGGAATCGTCGCCGGTCGCGTCGGTCAGTGCCGATCCGTCGAGCTTCAGGGTGGCAGGGCGATAGGTGGTGCCGGTCGGGATCGTGTCGTTGACGACCAGTCCGGTTACCGTGCCGCTGCCTTGCACCGTTGCAGCGAGCGAATAGGTGACGATCGCGCCCGGAACTGGCTCGCTCCCCCCGAACGGGTCGGCAATCACCGCAGATTTGACCAGTGCGACTGACGCGGTGCGCGCGATCAGGCGGCCGATATCTTCGTCCAGCGCCGTGCTGGCGCCGACGATCGCGTCGACACCGCCGGTGCCTTGCCCGGCGAACTTGGTGCCCGGCGTCCCCGATCCGGTCGCCGCGCGTGCGGTCAGCTTGACATTGGCCAGCGCGCCGTCGGCCGGCTGGGTGGTCCAGTTGGTGATGACGAAAGCCTTCAGGCTGGCACCTGCCGCCAGCGCAGGCGTGTCTGCGCCGGGGGCCAGGATGGTGTCCGTCCCGGCGTCATAAGTGCCGTTGCCGTTGCTGTCCCATGCGATGGCGCTGATGGCGGCGTCAAATCCGTCGCCGGTCAGCGCGCCATCGGCCTGAAGCTTGAAGGCTTCCGCACCGTTGCCGCTGTTGGTAACGTCAAATGCCAGCACCGCGCCCGACGTACTAATCGGCACGTTCGCTGCATCCAGCGAAGTCACCGTCACGTCCAGCAGTTCGTCCACCTTGATGGTGACGGTGTTGGAATTGATCGTTTCCGGCGTGCCACCCGCGTCATAGGTGGCTGTGGCGGTATTCGCGATCAGCGTACCGGCGGCAATTCCGGCGGCCTGCGCCCCGGTTGCGGACAGGGCCCAAGCCAGCCCGAAAGCGGTGCAGGCCAGGCGGCGAATAGGGATATTTGCGTAGTTCATGAGCGGCCAATGCGCTCAGGTTGGTAAATTTTTCGTTATGGCTGGGGCGGGCGCCGCAATGGCGTCAAAGCTGTGTTTTGATTTAGTGTTTTAGATCAATAATCTATTTGATATTGATCACATCAATTATTCAATAAAAAATTAACGTTTAGCAGCTGTGCTGCCCACGATCATGCACGCGCAACGACGGTATCGCTGCAGCAAGGCGAAGGGTGGTGAATGTAATGTGGGGGTTGCCACTGGTCGGGACGACAGGATTCGAACCTGCGACCCCCACACCCCCAGTGTGATGCGCTACCAGGCTGCGCTACGTCCCGACCCAGTGGTGGCGGGCCTATAGG